>DASTHS010000080.1:0-27752 GCA_035718085.1 Acidimicrobiales bacterium
CGACATGATCCGCACCGGCCGCGCTGACGTCGTCGTCGCCGGCGGCACCGAGGCAGCGGTCCACCCGCTGCCCATCGCCGGCTTCGCCGCGATGCAGGCCCTGTCGACCCGCAACGACGAGCCGGAGCGGGCCAGTCGCCCGTTCGACGTGGCCCGCGACGGGTTCGTGATGGGCGAGGGGGCGGCGACCCTCGTGCTCGAGGAGCGGGAGGCAGCGCTCGCCCGCGGGGCGACCATCCTCGCCGAGGTGGCCGGGTACGCGTCGACGGCCGACGCCCACCACATCACGGCGCCGCACCCCGAGGGCGACGGTGCGGTGCGCGCCATGCGCCTCGCCCTCGCCGACGCCGGCCTGTCACCGGCCGACATCGGCTACGTGAACGCCCACGGCACGTCGACGCCCCCGAACGACCGGGTCGAAGCCCTGGCGCTGCGACGGGTGTTCGGTGACCACGGCGGCCCGGCCGTCAGCTCGACCAAGTCGATGACCGGCCACACCCTCGGCGCCGCCGGCGCCCTCGAGGCGATCGCGTGCGTGATGGCCCTCGACGCCGGTGTGATCCCGCCGACGGTCAACCTCGAAGACCCCGACCCGGCCTGCGCCGGCCTCGACTTCGTCGCCGGCACCGCCCGGCAGGCGGAGGTCGGCGCGGCGATGTCGAACAGCTTCGGTTTCGGCGGCCACAACGCCTGCCTGGTGCTCACCCGGGCGTGACGCCGCCCGGCGGCCCGGTCAGCGGTCGACGATCACGAACAGGAAGGCGGCCTGGCACGCCACCTGGCCCCCGACGCGCGCCACGCCGCTGCCCTTGCCGGCGCGCGTGCCGAGTTGCTGGAGGGTCACCTCCATGTCGAGCACGTCGCCGGGCACGACCTGACGGCGGAAGCGGGCCCGGTCGATGCCCCCGAAGAGCGGCAGGCGGCCGGCGAAGCGCTCGTCGAGGAGGATGGCGACCGCGCCGAGCTGCGCCATGGCCTCGACCATGAGCACGCCGGGCAGGGTGGGCCGGCCCGGGAAGTGGCCTGCGAAGAAGGGCAGTGCCGGGTCGAGGTGCCAGCGACCCGTGGCGGAGGCGCCCGGGTCGAGTCCTGTCACCTCGTCGACGAAGAGGAACGGCGGCCGGTGGGGCAGCACCTCGTCGGGCCGGGGGAGCCCCGCGCCCGCCATCAGTGGCCCATCCCGAGCCCGCCGTCGACCGGGATCACCGCGCCGGTGACGTAGCCGGCGTCGTCGGATGCCAGCCAGGTGATGGCGGCCGCCACCTCCTGCGGGGCGGCCAGGCGCTTGAGCGGCACGGCCTCGAGCACCTCCGCCCGACGGGCCTCGGGGAGGCCGGCGGTCATGTCGGTCTCCACGAACCCGGGCGCGACCACGTTGACCGTGACCCCACGGCTGCCGAGCTCACGGGCCAGGCTCCGGGCGAAGCCGACCAGCCCGGCCTTCGACGCCGCGTAGTTCACCTGGCCGGCGGAGCCGGTGAGGGCGACCACCGACGAGACCAGCACGATGCGGCCGCGCCGCGCCCTGATCATCTTCGACGTCGCCCTCCGGGCCAGTCGGTAGGCACCGGTGAGGTTCGTGTCGATCACCCGCTGCCAGGCGTCGGGCTTCATCGACAGGAGCAACCCGTCGGCGGTGATGCCTGCGTTGGCGACGAGCACCTCCACCGCTCCCAGCTGCTCCTCGACGGCGCTGAAGGCGGCGTCGACGTCGTCGTCGCTGGTCACGTCGCAGGGCACGGTGGTGAACCCGTCGACGGGGCCCCCACGGCTGGTGACCGCAACCCGGTCGCCGTCGGCCGCGAAGGCCCGGGCGGTGGCCAGCCCGATGCCGCGGTTGCCGCCGGTCACCAGCACGACGCGGCCGGCCATCACGCGCCCATGGCGTGGTAGCCGCCGTCGACGTGCACCAGCTCGCCGGTGGTGGCGGGGAACAGGTCGCTCAGGAGGGCCACGCAGGCTCGGGCCACGGGTTCGGGATCGGTGATGTCCCAGCCGAGCGGCGCCCGGCCGTCCCAGACCTCCTCGAAGAGCGAGAACCCGGGGATCGACTTGGCGGCCAGGGTGCGCACGGGCCCGGCGGCGACCAGGTTCACCCGGATGCCGTCGGCGCCGAGGTCGCGGGCCAGGTAGCGGGCGGTCGACTCGAGCGCGGCCTTGGCGACGCCCATCCAGTCGTAGCCCGGCCATGCCACCCGGGCGTCGAAGTCGAGACCGACCACAGAGCCGCCGCCCGCCGCCTGCAGCAGCGGGCGCATGCCGACGGCCAGGGCCTTGAGCGAGTACGCCGAGACCTCGAGCGCCACCTTGACGTCGTCCCAGCCGGCGTCGAGGAAGCCGCCGCCCAGGCAGGCGGCCGGAGCGAAGCCGATGGCGTGCAGCACCCCGTCGAGACCGCCCCACCGGGCCTCGAGGTCGGCGCGCACGGTGGCCAGGTGCTCGGGCACGGTGACGTCGAGCTCGAGCACGTCGGGTGGGGTGGGCAGCTTGCGGGCGACCCGCGAGGTCAGGCGCAGGCCGCGGCCGGCGCCGGTCAGCACCACCTCGGCGCCGTGCTCCTGGGCCAGGCGGGCCGTGGCGAACGCCAGCGACTCGTCGGTCAGCACACCGGTGATCAACAGTCGCTTGCCGTCGAGGAGGCCGGGCATCGGGGCAGCACCGTACTCCCGACACGGGTAGCGTCGGCCGCCGTGGACCGGGCCGCCGCATACTCGACCTTCGCCGATGCCGTCGCGGAGGTGCTCGACATCGACCCGTCCGAGGTGGTGCCCTCGGCGCGCTGGCGTGAAGATCTCGACGCCGACAGCCTCGCCGTGGTCGAGATCGTGCTCGCCCTCAACGACGCCTTCGACATCAAGCTGCCCGACGTCGAGCCGGAGCAGCTCACGACGGTCGGCCAGGCCTTCGACCTCGTGGCCACCGTGGTGGGCGTGCAGCAACCGGCAGCCGACTAGCCTTTGACCCCTCGTTCGGGCCGGGTGCGCACCCGGCCCGGTGGGTACTGGACGGAGACCATGGCGCACGACCGACTGGCCGACGAGGGGGTGGGCGAACGCCTCAGCGACGCCGAGGCGCTGATGTGGCGCCTCGGCGCGACCGACGCCCGCCTCCGGCCGACCATCACCGTGGTCGCCGTGCTCGACTCGTCGCCAGGGGTCGAAGCGGTCGCCGAGCGGGCCGTCGCCTTGACGCGTCACGCACCCCGGTTCGCGGCCCGGGTGGTGCCGCCCCTGACGTCGCTCGCCCCGCCCCGGCTGGTGCCTGACGACCAGTTCGACCTGAGCGCCCACGTGCGGGTCGTCGCCGCACCCGGGGCCGGCACCCTCGACGACGTCCTCGCCCTCGCCGGTCCGATGGCCGCCGACGGGCTCGACCCATCGCGGCCGCTGTGGCAGTTCACCCTCGTCGAGGGCATGGCCGGGGGTCGCGCTGCGCTCGTCGTCCGCGTGCACCACGCCCTCACCGACGGCGTGGGCGCGCTGGCGCTGGCCGCCGTGCTCTTCGGGGCACCCGCCGACACCCCCGCCGGCCCGGGGAGCGCCGGCGCCGTCGGGCCCGGCCGGGCCGAGGGAGGGCTGGCCGCCGCGGTCGAGCGGCTGGCCGACGACCTCGCCGGTGAGGTCGCCGCCGGTGTGCGGGTGCTGCGGCGGGGCGCGCCGCTGGCCGCCGGCCTGCTGCGCCGGGCCGTCGGCGACCCTGCCGGGGCACCGGCTGCGGCGGCCTCGGTGGTCGCCACGGCCCGCAGCGTCGTCACCGCCGCAGGCCTCGACGCCGCCCCCTGCTCGCCGACCATGACCGCCCGGTCGGCGTCGGTCGTGCTCGGCCACCTGGAGGTCGACCTGACGGCCGTGCGCCGGGCGGGCGCAGCGGCGGGCGGCGCGACGGTCAACGACGTGTTCGTCTTCGCGGTGCTCGAGGGGTTCCGTCGCTACCACGCCAAGCACGGCACCCGCCCGGCGGCGCTGCGGGTCGCGGTGCCGGTCAACCTCCGCAGCCGCCCGGGTGATCGACCCGACACCGACGGGGACGCCGGCG
The DNA here is from genome assembly GCA_035718085.1 of Acidimicrobiales bacterium. Lineage (GTDB taxonomy): Bacteria > Actinomycetota > Acidimicrobiia > Acidimicrobiales > Palsa-688 > DASTHS01. The sequence goes on from DASTHS010000080.1 coordinate 4,036, forward strand.
ATCTGGGTGGCAACGCCTTCTTCCCTGCCCGGGTCGTGCTGCCCCTCGGGCACCCCGACCCGGCGACGGCCATGGCCGCGGTGCACGACGCCGTCGCCGCCGCACGCGCCGAGCCGGCGGTCGGGTTGACCGAGCCGCTGGCGGCCGCCGTGGCCCGGCTGCCGGGCGGCGACGCCCTCGTCGCCCGGGCCCTCGGCGCGGTCGACGTCATCACCAGCAACGTGGCGGGCAGCCCGGTGCCGCTGGAGCTGGCAGGGGCCCAGGTGCAGGCGCTCATCCCCTTCGGGCCGCGCAGCGGCGCCGGCTGCAACGTGACGACGCTGAGCTACGCCGGCACGTTGCACGTCGGGGTGAACCTGGACCCGGCCGCCACGCCCGACACGGCCACCCTGCTCGACTGCCTCGCAGGGGCGTTCTCCGACACGGTGGGCGCACCGTGAGCGCCGAGGCGCCGACGGTGCCCCACACTGGGTCGGTGCCCACCGCCCGCATCAGCCTGCAAGCCGCCGCCGAGCGGCTCGGTGTGCACTACCAGACCGCCTACCGCTGGGTGCGCAGCGGGTCGCTGCAGGCGGTGAAGGTGCGCGGCGTCTACCAGGTGGAGGAGAGCGACCTCGAGGCGTTCGACCAGGAGCGCCACCGACCCGAGCCGCCGCCCACGGAGCGCACGGTGCGCGACTGGGGCCGCTTCGTCGACCAGCTCCACGACGCCCTGGTGGCGGGGGAGGAGGGATCGGCACGCGACATCGTCGACGGCCTCGTCAGCGGGGGGGTGCGCATCGTCGACTGCTGCGACCGGATGATCGCCCCCGCCATGCAGCGGGTCGGCACCCGCTGGATGCTCGGCGAGCTCTCCGTCGCAGAGGAGCGGCGGGCGTCGTTCATCTGCGAGCGGCTGCTGGGCCGCATCAACCCGTCGCCGCCCGGTCGGCCCCGTGGCACCGCCGTGGTCGTGACGCCCAGCGCGGACGAGCACCAGCTCCCCGGGCAGATGGCCACCGCCGTGCTCCGGGAGGACCACTGGCGGGTGCACCACTTCGGCACGGGGGTGCCCGACGCCGACCTGGCGGGCATGGTGCGGCGCCTCGCCCCCGACCTGGTCGTCGTGTCGTCGGTGTGGCCCCCGGCGCGCGACGTGGCGGCGGCGCTGGGCGACGCGCTGCGGTCGCTCGGCCCCCGGGTCCTCGTCGGCGAGGCCGGCGCCACCCTCGGCGACCTGGTCGAACTGGCCCGCGGCGGAGGCCGTTCGGGGCGCTAGCTCGGCCGCTCAGCGCGCCGGTCGGGGCGGTGCGGGTGCGACCCACCCGGCGATCTCCCGGCCGATGTCGGTCGACGGCGGTCCCGCCACCCAGGGCCAGATCTCGTCGGCCACGCGACGCCAGTCGACGGTCGCCCCCAACTCGGCGAGCAGCGCGTAGAGCCCCAGGTTGATGCGCTGGAGCACGGCGAAGTCGGCGGGGACGTTGGCCCGCTTGAGCACCGGGTCGGAGGCATCGAAGAAGTGGCGCAGCGTCTGCGACGCGTAGTCGGTCGAGAAGCGCGTCGGCCCGTGCTGCAGGACGATCTCGTAGTAGTGCCGGAAGTAGCCGGCGATCTGCTCGTCGGTCAGGGTGTCGTCGTGGCGGAGGAAGCCGGCGGCCTCCACCGCCCGGCGGAAGGCGACCGGGTCGTCGTCGCTCACGATGCCCCGCAGCATGGCGCCGAGGAGCGCCACGTCGGCGGGCTCGAACCACTTGACCAGCCCGTAGTCGAGGAAGGTCACCCGCCCGCCGCCGTGGAACAGGTAGTTGCCCGGGTGCGGGTCGCCGTTGAACACCTGCAGGCGGTACAGCGACCCGAACACGAACCGGAAGATCGTCTCGCCGGCGGCGTCGCGCTCGGCGGCCGGCCACGAGAGCACCTCCTGCCAACGGGCGCCGACGACCAGCTCCGAGGTCAGCACCCGGCCCGTCGACAGCTCGTCGAGCACCGCCGGCACGTGGATGACGGGGTGGCCGGCGTAGGCCGCGGCGAACCACCGTTGGTTGCTGGCCTCGAGTCGGTAGTCGAGCTCCTCGCCGATGCGCTGGCGCAGCTCGTCGACGAGCGGCTCGGCCTCGAGGCTCGGGAACGCCGCCCGCACCAGGTGCAGGAGCAGAGCCGAGTTGTCGAGGTCGGCCCGGATGGCGCGGTCGACGCCGGGGTACTGCACCTTCACCGCCACCGCCCGGCCGTCGGCGGTGATGGCCCGGTGCACCTGGCCGATCGACGCCGCCGCCATCGGCACCGGGTCGAACTCGGCGAAGAGCCGGTCGACCGGGGCGCCGAGCTCCTGCTCGATCACCCCCATCGCCAGCTCGCTGCTCATCGGTGGGGCGTCCGCCTGCAGCGACGCCAGGCTGCGGCGCACCTCGTCGGGCAGGCCGGCGTCGAGGTAGCTGGCCATCTGCCCGAGCTTCATGAAGGCGCCCTTCATCGACCCGAGGGTGGCCACCACGTCGGCGGTGGTGCGCAGCTGGCGCTCGGCGCGCAGCTCCTCGCGCCGGCCGGCCGCCGCGAACACCTCGGCGGCGTTGCCGGCCAGCCAGCCGGTGCCGACCCGGGCCCCCAGGCGCACCACCCCTGCGGCCCGGGTGACGCGGTCGGTGCTGGCCACCCCCGTGCCCGTGCCCGTGCCCGTGGCCCGGGCGGCGGGCGGGAGCCGACGCCGTCGCGACGCCGCGGCGACGGCCACCCCGGCGGCGGTGACCGCGCCGAAGGCCACGGCGGCCCTGGCCACCCCCGGCCGCAGGGGCACCGGGACTACGCGCCGGCGGCGTCGTGGGCGGCGTCGTGGGCGGCCCGGCCGGCGACGATCGCCGCCTCGGCAGCCTCGCGCCCCTCCCAGCCGCCCGGCTGGGTGGACTTGCCCGGCTCCAGCGCCTTGTAGATCTCGAAGAAGTGGGCGATCTCGTCGAGCTCGTAGTGCGGCACGTGCTCGAGCTCGGTGATGCCTGCACTGCGCGGGTCGGTGGCCGGCACGCACAGCAGCTTGGCGTCGACGCCCTCTTCGTCGGTCATCTTGAACACGCCGATGGGACGCGCCTTGATGTGGCACCCCGGGAAGGTCGGCTCCTCGAGCAACACCATCGCGTCGACGGGGTCGCCGTCCTCGGCGAGCGTGCCCGGCACGAATCCGTAGTCTTCGGGGTACTGCGTGGCGGTGAAGAGGGTCCGGTCGAGCCAGATGGCGCCGCCCTCGTCGGACTCGTACTTGTTCCGGGTCCCCTTCGGGATCTCGACGACCACCACGATCTCCATCCCCGTCTTCGTACCAGTTCCCGGCGCCCGGGCGCGAACCGGGAGCGCTCAGGTGAAGCTGATCGACTCGTCGGGCCCCCCGCCGGGGGCGGCTGCGGCGGGCGTTGGGGGCGGCAGCGACCCGTCGGGCAGCACACCGCCGAGTGCCATCACCCCTTCGGGGGCCACCAGCGCCGTGCCGGGGGAGCGCAGGGCCACGGCGATGGCGTCGGAGGGCCGGCACGAGACGGCCCGGCGCAGGTCGCCGCGCTCGAGGTCGAGGGCGGCGAACCAGTGCCGGCGCTCCTCGACCGCAGTGATCGTCGCCGTCGTGAAGCGCCCGTCGAGCACCGCCACGGTCGACACGAACAGATCCCAGGTCGACGGGCGGGCCGGCACCTCGCCCCGCCACGCCGAGTTGATGGCGGCGGCCTCGGCCCGCCCGATCACGATGCGCAGCTGGCGGTAGAGGCCAGCGGACTCTGCCAGCACCACCATCCCCGCCTCGACGCCCGGACCGGCGGGCACCGCCAGGCGCACCTCGACCACCGACAGCGGCACCAGGGGGTCGGCCACGACGGCATGCTACGGACCGGGCGCCCGGGCCGAGCTGAACGGCGCGAGCAGGCCGGCGCGGGCGACCACCAAGGCAGCGACCTCGTCGGCGCCGGCGGCGCGCAGCACGCGGGCCACCTCCCGGAGGGTCGACCCCGTCGACATGACGTCGTCGACGACCAGCACCCGCGCCCCGGCCACCGCCCCGGCGTCGGCGACGGACAGCGACGCGCGCAGCGCCCCCTCGGCCGCCACCCGGCGGCCCGGAGCGGCGCGCCGGGCCAGCGGCGGGGTCTCGGCCGTCTTGACCAGGGCCCCCGGCGCCACCGCCCACGCCCCGCCCGTCGCCGCCGCCGCCTCGGCGGCGATGCGGCCCACGGCGTCGAAGCGGCGCCGGGCGCCCGGCCCGGCGTATGCGGGCACCGGTACGAGCACGTCGAGCTCTTCGACGGCCGTGGCGTTGCCCTCGAGCCAGGTGGCGACCAGCCGGCCGAGCACGGGCGCCCAGCCCACCACGCCGCGGTACTTGTAGTCGACCAGCGCCCGGCGGAGGGCACCCTCGTAGGCGCCCACCGCCCATGCCACCGACCAGCCGCGGTCGGCCCGACCGCAGCCGGGTGACGCGCAGCGCGCCCCGGCCGGCCGGGGCGACGAGCACCCGGCGCACAGCGTCGCAGCCGGGTCGGGCCCGGCGAGGTGGCCAGCGGGAGGCCCGGCGGCGGGGCGGCGGGGGGCGGGGGATCGGCGGACGGTCACGGCACCCTCCGGGGGTCGGTGCTGGGATGACCGTGCGCAGGGCCGACGGCGAGGCGCCACCAGCATCGGCGGCGCCTGTGACGATGCGAGACTGCGCCGGTGCCCGACGATCGCCGCCACGCGACCAGCTGGGGCGGTCCGGACCAGGTGGGCCGCTACGAGGCCGGCCGCCCGGGCTACCCGGCCGAGGTCGGTGCCCTGATCGCCGACGTCCTCGACCTGCGCGCCGGCCGGCGGGTGGTCGACCTGGCGGCCGGCACCGGCAAGCTGACCCGGGTGCTCATGGGGAGCGGCGCCGCGGTCGTGGCCGCCGAGCCGATCGCCGCCATGCGCCGCGAGCTCTCCGCCCGCGTCGTGGGGGTGCCGGTGGTCGCCGGGGTGGCCGAGGCCCTGCCGTTCGCCGACGGCGCCCTCCATGCGGTGACCGTCGCCCAGGCCGTGCACTGGTTCGGCTGGCCGGCGGCGGCTGTCGAGCTGCGCCGCGTGCTCGCGCCCGGCGGCGGGCTCGCCGTGGTCACCAACGGCCGTGACCCTGCGTGGGCGGCCACGGACGCGCTGAACGCCGTGCTCGAGCGCTACGAGGCGGAAGGCCCGCGCCCCGAGTCGGTGCGGGCCTGGCGCGACGGCTTCGACGCCAGCCACGTCTTCACAGCGGTGACCGATGCGGCCGTGCCCCACGAGCAGCGCTTCGCTGACCGCGAGGCGTTCGCCGCCCGCTTCGCGTCGGTCAGCTTCGCCATCCTGCTGCCCGACGACCTTCGCGCCCGCATGGTCGACGACCTCTGGGAGGCGGTGGCGGCGTCCGGGGTCGACCCGCTGGTGATGCCGCTGCTCGCCCGGGTGGAGATCTTCCGCTGCCGCCCGGCCGGGGCCTAGCGGCCGCCGGAGGGGTCAGCCGGGGCCAGGGTCACCACCACGTCGAGCTCGGCGGCCGCCGACGTCACGACGGCGTCGGCCGGCGCGCCGGCGGCGGCGGCAAGGTCGGCCACCGACGCCCGCACCGCGGCGAGCACCTGCTCGGGGCCACGCACCTCGATGCGGTCGACGGCGGTCTTGAGCGACCGCCCCGCCTCGGTCTTGGCCCGCCGCACCCGTGCCAGCACGCTGGCGACGGCCGTGAGGACCGCGGGATCGCCACCGGCGGCCACCTCGTCGGCCGACGGCCACGCGCTGCGGTGCACCGACGCGCCGGCGTCGTGCCACCACGACCACACCTCCTCGGTGACGAACGGCAGCACCGGGGCGAAGAGCCGCAGCAGCACCGACAGCGAGCAGAGCAGCGCGGCGCGCGCTGACGCCGCGCCGGCCTCGCCCAGCTCCCCGTAGGCGCGGGCCTTGACCAGCTCCACGTAGTCGTCGCAGAACGCCCAGAAGAACGCCTCGATGCGCTCGAGGGCCCGGGCGTGCTCGTAGCCGTCGAGGGCGGCAGTGGCGTCGTCGACCACGCCGCGCAGCCCGGCGAGGAGCGCCAGGTCGACGGCCTCGCTGGCGGTGCCCCACGCCGTCGGGCCGGCGGCGGCGAGGCCAGCCAGGTCGAGCCCGCGTGAGCCGAGCACGAAGTTGCTGGCGTTGAGCACCTTGGTGGCGAGCTTCCGGCCGATCTTCATCTGGCCCTCGTCGAACGCGGTGTCGGTGCCGAGGCGGGCGGACGCCGCCCAGTAGCGCACCCCGTCGCTGCCGTGGGTCTCGAGCAGCCCCGCCGGCGTCGTGACGTTCCCCTTCGACTTGCTCATCTTCTTGCGGTCGGGGTCGAGGATCCACCCCGACAGGGCGGCGTGGCGCCACGGCGCCACACCCTCCTCCGAGGTCGAGCGGACCATCGTCGAGAACAACCACGTGCGGATGATGTCGTGGCCCTGGGGGCGCAGGTCGAGCGGGAACACCCGGGCGAAGAGGTCGGGGTCGTCGACCCAGCCGCCGGCCAGTTGCGGCGTCACCGAGGAGGTGGCCCACGTGTCCATCACATCGGGGTCGGCGACGAAGCCGCCGGGCTTGCCGCGCTGGTGCTCCTCGTAGCCGTCGGGCGCATCGGTGGTCGGGTCGACCGGCAGGCGCGCCTCGTCGGCGAGCAGCGGCTGGTCGTAGCGAGGCTCGCCGTCGCCGTCGAGGGGGTACCACACCGGGAACGGCACGCCGAAGAAGCGCTGGCGGCTGACGAGCCAGTCGCCGGTGAGGCCCCGCACCCAGTCGTCGTAGCGGGCGTGCATGAACGGCGGGTGCCACTCGACGGCGCCGCCGAAGCCGAGCAGCTCCTCCTGGCGGTCGACGGTCCGGATGAACCACTGCCGGCTGGTGACGATCTCGAGCGGCCGGTCGCCCTTCTCGTAGAACTTGACCGGGTGGGTGATCGGGCGGGGGTCGCCGACCATGCGCCCGTCGGCGGCGAGCAGCTCGACCACGGCGCGCCGGGCCTGGTTGACGTTGCGCCCGGCGAGGTGCTCGACGTAGCGGTCGCCGCCCGCGGCGGGCAGCCCCGCCGGGGGCGTGGCGAGGAAGCGGCCGTCGCGGCCGATGGTGGCCCGCACCGGTAGCGCCAGCTCCCGCCACCACGTGACGTCGGTGAGGTCGCCGAAGGTGCAGATCATGGCCACGCCGGTGCCCTTGTCGGGCTGGGCCAGCGGGTGGGCGACGAAGGGCACCTCCACGCCGAAGACCGGCGTGGTGACCGTGGCGCCGACGAGGTGGCGGTAGCGGTCGTCGTCGGGGTGGGCGACCACGGCGACGCAGGCCGGCAGCAGCTCGGGTCGGGTGGTGTCGACGCGCAGGTCGTCGCCCCCGACCGAGAACAGCAGCGTGTGGTAGGCGCCGGGCCGCTCGCGATCTTCGAGCTCGGCCTGGGCGACGGCGGTCTGGAAGTCGACGTCCCAGAGGGTGGGCGCCTCGGCGCTGTAGGCCTCGCCGCGCGCCAGCTGCCGCAGGAACATGCGCTGGCTGGCCCGTCGGGCCCGCTCGCCGATGGTGGTGTAGGTCTGGCGCCAGTCGACCGACAACCCCAACGACCGCCAGAGCTGCTCGAACGCCTGCTCGTCGGCGGTGGCCAACCGCTCGCACAGCTCGATGAAGTTCGGGCGCGAGACGCTCACCGGTTCGGCGCCCTTCCCCAACCCCCCCTCCGCCGGCGGGGTGAAGCCCTCGACGTAGGGCAGTGACGGGTCGCAGCGGACCCCGAAGTAGTTCTGGACCCGACGCTCGGTGGGCAGCCCGTTGTCGTCGAAGCCCATCGGGTACCACACGGCCTTGCCGCGCATCCGCTGGTAGCGGGCGACGACGTCGGTGTGGGTGTAGCTGAACACGTGGCCGATGTGCAGCGAGCCGCTGACCGTGGGAGGCGGGGTGTCGATCGAGTACACCTGCGCGCGGGTGGCGCTCCGGTCGAAGTGGTAGGTGCCCGCCTGCTCCCAGCGCTCGCCCCACGCCGCCTCGAGCCCGGCCAGCGACGGTCGTTCGGGGACGCTGGTCATGCGTCGGTACGGTACTGGCGTGCTCCGCATGTACGACACCGCGTCGCAGGAGGTGCGCCCCGTCGAGCTGCGCGAGCCCGGCCGGGTGTCGATGTACGTGTGCGGGCCGACGGTCTACGGCGACCCGCACGTGGGCCACGGCCGCTTCACGGTGACCTGGGACGTGATCCGGCGCTACCTCGAGTGGAGCGGCCTCGAGGTCCGCTACGTGTCGAACATCACCGACATCGACGACAAGATCATCGCCAGGGCCAACGAGGAAGGCGTCGGCACCGACGACGTCGTCAAGCGCTACGAGCGGGTGTGGTGGGACACGATGGGCCGCCTCGGCGTGTCGGCGCCCAACGAGGAGCCCCACGCCACCCGCTGGATCGCAGAGATGGTCGACCTGATCGCCGGCCTGGTCGACTCGGGGGCCGCCTACGTCGGCGGCGACGGCGTCTACTTCGCCAGCGCCACCGTGGCCGACTACGGGCTGCTGGCCCACCAGCCCCTCGACAGCCTGCGGGCCGGCGCCCGGGTCGCGGTCGGAGAGGAGGCCGGGAAGCGCTCGCCGACCGACTTCGTGCTCTGGAAGTTCGCCAAGGCCGGCGAGCCGTCGTGGCCGTCGCCGTGGGGCGCGGGCCGACCGGGCTGGCACACCGAGTGCGTGGTGATGTCGTTGGGGTTGCTCGGCGACGGCTTCGACCTGCACGGCGGGGGCAGCGACCTGGCCTTCCCGCACCACGAGAACGAGCGGGCCCAGGCGGTCGCCGCCGGCCGGGTCTTCGCCCGCCACTGGGTGCACTCGGGCATGGTCGTCACCGACGGTGGCGAGAAGATGAGCAAGTCGCTGGGCAACACGTTGTCGCTGCCTGAGCTGGCCGCCCGGTGGGACCCGCGGGCGTTCCGGCTGCTCGTGCTCGGTGCTCACTACCGCAGCCCCATGACCGTGTCGCCGACCACGCTGGCGGCCTCCTTGGAAGCGGTGCGGGGCCTCGACGCGTTCGCCCGTCGCTTCGCCCCCGCCCGGGAGGTGGCCCCCGACGCCGGCGCCCTCGAGGCGTTCCGCGCCGCCATGGATGACGACCTCGACACGCCGCGCGCCGTGGCGGGGGTGCACGGGCTGGTGCGCGAGGCCAACCGCGGCGGCCCCGCCGCCGACGCCCTGGCCGCCGCAGCCATCGAGCTGCTCGAGGTGGCACTCGGGCTGCCCCTGGCCCGCCCCGACCAGGTGCCCGCCGAGGTGGCCGCGCTGGTCGACGAGCGCGCCGCGGCACGCGCTGCTCGCGACTGGGCCCGCTCCGATGCGCTGCGCGACGAGCTGTCGGCGATGGGCTGGGTGGTGGAGGACGCCGCCGACGGTGCCAAGCTGCACCGCCGTGACGACGCCTGACGCAGCATCCGAGTTCCGCACCGACACGACGGTCACCCGCGTCGACGAGCGCACCTGGACCGGGGAGGTCAACCCCCGCTGGAACATCGGCGCCAACCCGAACGGCGGCTACCTGCTGGCCATGGTGGTGCGGGCAATGCGCGAGCTCGCCGGCAAGCCCGACCCGCTGTCGATGACCGCCCACTACCTGTCGCCTCCCACCGCGGGCCCGGTCACCATCGAGGTCGACCCGGTCAAGCCCGGGCGCACCTTCGTCAACGTCACCGCGCGGCTGGTGCAGGACGGGCGGGAGCGGGTGCGCTTCCTCGGGGTGTTCGGCGACCTCGGCGCGCAGCGCGGCCCGACGCGGCTGGCCGCCAGCCCGCCGGCGCTGCCGCCGGTCGAGCAGTGCGTGTCGATGCGCGACCTCTCGGCGGAGGCCGGCCGGCAGGTGCCCGAGGCGATGTTCCGCTACGACCTGCTGCTGCCGCGCGACACCGAGTGGGGCAAGGTTGAGGAGGGGGCGCCGCTGGGCATCACCGGCTGGATCAGGCTCGCGGACGGCACCGAGCCCGACGTGCTGTCGCTGGTCACCTTCGCCGATGCCTTCCCGCCGACGGTGATCGGATCGGTGGCCGCCGGGTGGGTGCCCACCCTCGAGCTGACCGTGCACGTGCGGGCCCGGCCCGTCGCCGGGTGGCTGATCGGCCGGTTCACCACCCGCTTCCTGATCGACGGCCTCCTGGAGGAGGACGGCGAGCTGTGGGACGCCGACGGCCGTCCCGTGGCGCTGTCCCGTCAACTGGCGATGGTGATGACCCGCTGATACCCCGCCCTCAGGGGCAGATCAGGAAGCAGGGCGTCGTCGTCGTGGGCGCCGTGCTCGTGGTGGTGGTCGTGGGCGCCGTCGTGGTGGTGGTGGTGGGTCGGGCGGTGGTCGACGGTGCGGTCGTCACCGGTGCCGCCGTGGTCGGTGGCGTGGTGGTCGTTCCTGCCGCCGTGGTCGGCGAGGTGGTCGCCGCCGTCGTCTGCGGCGCCTGCCGGGACGTGCCGGCGGTGGTGGCGGCCCCGGTCGACCCGTAGGCCTGGTGCGGCGTCGCCGCCGTCGTGGTGCGGGTGCCGGCCCCGGCGGCCGGGGGACTGCCCGGGGCGGCCGCCGGGGCCGCGACCGACCCCGGCACCGTCGACACGACGATGGGCACGAGCGCCCCGACGGTGGCGCCGCCCGGCTGCGCCTGCCCGGTGCCGGGCACGAGGGCGCTCCCCCCGGAGGTGTGCACCCGGGTGCGCACGGTGGTGGCGTCCCCGCCGCCGTGCAGCCCGACGGCCACCGCGCCGACGACGAGCAGCACGGCCGCCGACGCGCCGGCGAGGGCCGCCCGCGGGCGCCACGACCGGGCTGGCGCGATCGGTGCCGCTGCGGTCGTCGCCGCGTCGGCGGGCGGGCCGTCGTCCGGCGCAGGGGCGGCCACTGCACCGTCCCCGGCTGCGTCGACCCCGACCGTGTCGACCGCCGCCGTGTCGACCGCGGCCGTGTCGACACTGGTCGCCCCGACCGGGGCGGGGTCGGCGTCGGTCACGCCGGCGTCGATCGCGCCGGCGTCGGGCTCGGCGCCGGTCGGGTCGGAACGCCTTTCGGCGTCGACTGCAGCCGCCTCGGTGGCAGGCGGGGCGACCACCGCCACCTCGTCGGTGGCGGGCTCGGCGTCGCCGCATCGAACGTGCCCGTCGGGGAGTCGGATCCCCAGCGGGTGCGCATCGGCGAGCACCGACGCGACGACCCCCGAGCTGCTCGACGGCGGGCGCAGGCGCGCCGGGGCCGACGGCCGGTGGCCGGCGTCGACACCAGTGTCGCTCGCTCCGTGGTCGTCGCCCTGCGGCGGTGCGGCGGTCGGGGCTGGCGCGGAGGAGGTGCGGCGCCGGGGGCGCGAGCGACGACCGACCGGCCATCGCCGTGCCCGCTCGAGCTCGTGCAGCGACCCGCCGGCGCCGACGGCGCCGAGGTCGTCGACCTCGGTGGGGGCGGGCGTGGCCGCGACCAGGGCCGCCAGTCGGCCGGCGTCAGCGGGGTCGTCGACGAGCGCCTCCAGGCGGCGCCTCCGGCCGCCACGCCCGTGCGGCAACGCCACGGCGCCTTCCTCGGCGGCTGCGGCCACCGAGCGCGGAGCCATGGCCAGCACCTGGGCGGCCTCGGCGACGTCGAGGCCTTCGACAAGGGTGAGCCACACCGCCGCCCTCGCCTCGGGGCGAGCCGACCAGAACCCGTCACCGGCGGCCGGGCGCGGGGCGTGGAGGTCGCGGGCGACGGCGGTGAGCAGCTCCATGCGAGCGGGAGGGGCCAGCCACGCCAGCTGGGCGTCGAGCACCGCAGCGACGCTGTCCACCGCGGCGTCGGCGTCACCGAGCAACATGTGCGCCAAGCGCCACGCCGCTTCCAGGTCGGAGCCCGCCGGCCCCGTCGCCTCGCCCATGGGGGGTCGATGGTACCCGGGGCGGCCACGACTTGACCTCGTCGGCCGGCGCCCTCTTGTCTGGCACGGTGCGCCGACGCCCGGGCCGAGCTCCGCTCCCGCCCGGCTTCTCCACGCTGTGGACGACCGTCGCCATCGACCTGGTCGGGTTCGGGATCGTGCTGCCAGTGCTGCCGCTCTACGCCCGGCGCTTCGCGGCGACGCCGCTGCAGTCGACGCTGTTGGTGGCCGCCTTCTCGGCGGCGTCGCTGGTGTGCTCGCCGCTGCTCGGCCGTCTCTCCGACCGGGTCGGCCGCCGTCCGGTGCTGCTGGTCAGCCTGGTGGGCACAGCGGCCGGCAGCCTGCTGACCGGGCTGGCCGGCAGCTTCACCCTGCTCGTCGTCGGCCGCCTCGTGGACGGCGCTTCGGGGGCCAGTGTCAGCGTGGCCCAGGCCGCGGCCGGCGACCTGGCGCCGCCCGGGCAGCGGGCGCGGCTGTTCGGGCTGCTGGGCGCGGCGTTCGGGGTGGGCTTCGTCGCCGGCCCCGCGATCGGTGCCCTGGCCGCCCTTGGGGGCCCGCGCCTGCCGTTCGTCGTGGCCGCGGTCATCGCCGGTGCCAACGCCGTGGTGGCCTCGCGCCGGCTGCCGGAGACCCGCCCCCGCACCTCCCGCCCGGCCGATGTCGACACCACGTCGATCGCTGCCGGCGCCGCCGAAGGGGGGTCGACGGGTGTGCTCAGGGCTCCTGGCGTGGCCGCCCTGGTCGCCGTCGGCTTCTGCGCCGTCACCGCCTTCAGCGGCTTCGAGTCGACCTTCGCCCTCTTCGGCGCCCGCCACCTCGGCCTCGGCATCGGATCATCGGCGGCGACCTTCGCCGTCGTCGGCCTCGTGCTGGTCGTGGTGCAAGGCGCGGCCGTGCACCCCGTCGTCGGCCGGTTCGGCGAGCTGCCCACCCTCGCCGCCGGGCTGGCCGCCGACGCCGGCGGGCTGCTGCTGCTGTGGCGGGCCGGCGGCTGGGTGCTGGCGGCGCCGGCACTGGTGGCCCTCACCGTCGGCCAGGCGCTGGTGCAGACCACCATGTCGTCGGCCCTGGTGGGCGCAGCCGGCGCCGACCGGCGCGGACAGGTGCTCGGCGTGCAGCAGGCGGCATCCGGCCTGGGGCGGGTGGCGGGGCCGGCGATCGGCGGTGCGCTGCTGGGTGCCACGGCGAGCGGCCGGCCCTACCTGGTGGGAGCCGGGCTGGCGGCCCTGGCCCTGGTGGCCCTCGGCGTCGGCCGGCGTCGAGGGGCGGGCGCAGCACCCGGCGTGCCGGGCAGCGCTGACGTGCCGGGCAGCGCTGACGTGCCGGGCGGCCAGGGCGGTCCCGGCCAGGGAAGGACGGGTGCGGGGGCGCCGGCGGCGCCGGGTGCGGGGGCGCCGGGTGCGGGAGCGCCGGGTGCGGGAGCGCCGGGTGCTGCGGAGGTGCGCCCACCGCCGCCCGATGTTACCCTTCGGTAACAACCGGTGACCCGCCCGGCCGCCCCCCCTCCGGCACGACCTAGGAGCAGCGATGCCCGACTTCTCGCTCGACCTCAACGAGGACCAGCTGCAGATCCAGAAGTGGGTCCACGACTTCGCCGAGACCGTGATCCGGCCGGTCGCCGCCGAGTACGACGAGCGGGAGGAGACCCCCTGGCCGGTCATCAAGGAGGCCGCCCAGGTCGGGCTCTACTCGCTCGACTTCATCGCCAACGCCTTCGGTGACCCAACGGGCATCCTCCTGCCGGTGGTCATGGAGGAGATGTGCTGGGGTGACGCCGGCATCTGCCTGGCCATCTTCGGCACCACCCTCGGCGTGTCGGGGATCATGGCCAACGGCACCCCCGAGCAGATCGGCGAGTGGCTGCCCCAGTGCTTCGGGACGCCGGACGACCCCAAGCTCGCCGCGTTCTGCGTGTCGGAGCCCGACGCCGGCTCCGACGTGTCGTCGCTGCGCACCCGCGCCGTCTACAACGAGGCGACCGACGAGTGGGTGCTCAACGGCACCAAGACCTGGATCACCAACGGTGGGATCGCCGACGTGCACGTGGTGGTCGCCTCGGTCGACCCTGCGCTCGGGTCGCGCGGCCAGGCCAGCTTCATCGTCCCTCCCGGCACCAAGGGCCTCTCGCAGGGCCAGAAGTTCAAGAAGATGGGCATCCGGGCCAGCCACACCGCCGAAGTGGTGCTCGACGAGGTGCGCGTGCCCGGCCGCCTGCTGCTCGGCGGGAAGGACAAGCTCGACGAGCGCCTGGCCCGGCTGCGGGACGGCCAGAAGCCGGCGCAGCGGTCCCAGGCCGCCATGGCCACCTTCGAGGCCAGCCGCCCGATGGTGGGCGCCATGGCCGTCGGCATCGCCCGCGCCGCCTACGAGTACGCCCTCGACTACGCCAGGGAGCGCAAGCAGTTCGGCCGGGCGATCATCGAGAACCAGGCCATCGCCTTCAAGCTCGCCGACATGAAGACCTCGATCGACGCCGCCCGGCTCCTGGTGTGGCGGGCGTCGTGGATGAGCCGCACGGCCAAGAGCTTCGCCGGCGGCGAGGGCTCGCAGAGCAAGCTCTTCGCCGGCGAGACGGCCGTCAAGGTGACCGAGGAGGCCATCCAGATCCTCGGGGGCGCCGGGTACGTGAAAGACCACCCCGTCGAGCGGTGGCACCGTGACTCGAAGATCTACACGATCTTCGAAGGCACGTCGGAGATCCAGCGGCTGATCATCAGCCGGGCCATCTCCGGCGTGCACATCCGCTGAGGCGCCGCAGCCCGCTCGCCAGCCGCTGCCGGCGGGATCCGGGCATCGAGTGGGAGCAACGCGACCGGCCCGGGACAGGATGGGATCTTGGTCAGGTGGCTCCCAGCCAGGCTCCTCGGCGCATGCTCGACCGGCGCTGACCGTGTCACCCCCTGCACATCGTCACCAGCCGGGCCGTCTCCGGGTGCACGTCCGCTCGGCTTCGCAGCGCTCCTCCGACTGGCCCGCCGTACGCTCGCCGACATGACTGATGCCGGCGGCCAGACCCTCCACCTCCGTGCCAAGAACCGTGCCGATCTCAAGAGGCAACTCGCGGACGTGACCTCCGAGATCGTCCGGGAGACCTCCCTGGGGGGCGCCGAGTGGCCGAAGGATGTGGAGTACCGGGTGCTGCCCGCAGAGGGCGCTGCGACCGAGGACGTCCAGCGGTGGCAGCCCGGAGCGACCCGCCCTCCCTGCGACCCGTGCACCGGTCGGCGGGCAGGAGCGATGCTCGTCGCGTGCACGGGGGAGGGACGACGATCCTCGAGGCGATGGGCGGCGAGGACGCCGTGCTGGCCCTCGCCGGGGCATGGCACGCCCGCTGCCTCGCCGACCCGGTGCTGGCCCACGCCTTCGAGGGGAGGACGCGGCCGGACCACACCGAGCGCCTCGCCGCCTACTGGTGCGAGCAGCTCGGCGGCCCCGCCGCCTTCACGGCCTCGATGGGCCGCCAGACCGACGTCGTGCGCGTGCACAGCGGCCACGGCCCGCACGAGGAGATGGACGGTCGTGGGGTCGCGGCCTTCGCCGCCGCCCTCGACGACGTGGGCATCCCGACCGACCCGGCCCTGCGCTTCGAACTGATCGCCTGGTTCACCTGGGCGACCGCCCTGCTCAACCACCGCTGGGCCGACCCCGGCGAAGTGCCCGCCGACCTGCCGCTGCCGCACTGGGGCTGGGGCGGGGCCGAGGGTCGGTAGCCCGGGCATGCTGGGGCCATGGCAGACCCCGCGGGTGCTCCACTCGAGCCGCAGGACGACGGGTGGTACTGGTCGGTCGACGTCCCCGGTCTGACCCGCGCCGGTGCCGAGCGCCTGGTCGAGGTGTGCGACGCCGAGGCGATCGGACCGGTGGGCTGCATCCCCGGCGACCCGCACCGGGTGCTCACGCTGCACCTCGACCAGGCGTCGGTCGAGGCGCTCGCCGCCGCCCTCGTCGAGGCTGACGGGCCCCTGGCGTCGGCGCTCCTGGGCACGTGCCGCGACTGGCTCGCGTGGCGGGGGACCGCACCCTGAGTCGGTGGCCGGTGCCCGACGGCCCGGCTCGGACCACACCGGGAGGAGGGCATCGGCCGTGGCGTCGGCGGCCGCTGGTCCTTGGGGGAGGGCGAGTGCCACGGTGGTCCCGTCGCCCGACTCACTGATTCACAACATCGTGAGCAGCGCCTGCGTTGTGCGTCACGGCGGCCGACCGGCACCCCTGTCGGAGCACCCGCCGCCCCGCCGGAGCCCCGCCGGCGCTGGGCCCGCCGGGGCCCCCGCCGGGGCCAGTCGCCGGCACGCCAGCCGCCGTTCGACCAGCCGGCTGCGCTCCGGCTGTGGTGCCGACGGTAGGATCATGGGGAGCCGCTCCGGCAGGGGCGGCGCTCGGGGAAGAGGGGGACACCGGTGGAGCTGCCCGACGGCCTCGTCGCCGTGGTGAAGCGGGACTGCCCCACCTGCCAGACGGTCGTGCCCGTGCTCGAGCGGCTGGCGTCGGGGGCGGGGAGCGTCCCGCTGACCGTCTACACCCAGGACGACCCTGCATTCCCCGCCGGCCTGTCACCCGTCGACGACACCGACCTCGACGTCTCCGTGGCGCTCGACCTCGACACGGTGCCGACGCTGCTGCGCGTGGCCGGGGGCGTCGAGGTCGGCCGCACGGTGGGCTGGTCGGCGACGCGGTGGGCCGAGCTGACCGGCGTGGCCGAGGACGCCCTCGCCGGCGGCCTCGGGCTGCCGGCGGTGCGTCCCGGCTGCGGCAGCCGCACGCTCGACCCCGACGTGGCCGACGAGATGCTCGTGCGCCGGCGGGGCGGCTCGCTGCGCAGCCGGCGTGTCGAGCTCGGCGGCCTCGAGGACGAGTGGGAGGCCATGTTCGACCGCGGCTGGTCCGACGGCCTGCCGGTCGTGCCACCGACGCCGGCACGGGTGCTCCGGATGCTCGAGGGCACCTCCCGGTCCCCCGGAGACGTGGTCGCCGTGGTGCCGCCGGACCTGGTCGAGTGCACCGTCGAGAAGGTCGCCGTCAACGCGGTGATGGCCGGGTGCACGCCGGCCTGCCTGCCGGTCGTGCTGGCGGCGGTGGCGGGTGCGTGCACCGACGACTTCAACGCCCACGGGCTGCTCGCCACCACCTACGCCAGCGGTCCGGTGCTCGTCGTGGGCGGCCCCGTCACCGTGCGGGCGCAGATGAACTCCGGCGGCAACGTGCTGGGGCAGGGCAACCGGGCCAACAGCACGATCGGGCGGGCGTTGCAGCTGGTGATCCGCAACGTCGGCGGCGGGCGGCCCGGCGGTGTCGACCGCGCTGCGCACGGCAACCCCGGCAAGGTTGGCTTCTCGTTCGCGGAGGACGGCGCGACGCCCTGGGGGTGGCTGCACGAGGAGCGGGGCCTGCCGGCCGGTTCCAGCGGCGTCACGCTCTTCCCCGGCGAAGGGCCGCGGACCGTGGTCGACCAGCTGTCGCGCGACCCGGAGTCGCTGGCCCGCTCGTTCGCGGCGGCGTTGCGCAGCGTGGCCCACCCGAAGCTGGTGCTCGGCTTCGACGCCTTGGTCGTGGTCGGCCCCGAGCACGGGCGGGTCTTCGACGAGGCCGGGTGGTCGCGCGCGGCGGTGACGGCTCGGCTCCACGAGTTGCTGCAGATCCCCGGCGCCGAGCTCGTGCGGGGCGCAGGTGGCATCAGCGAGGGGGTGCCCGAGCGACTGCGCGACGCCACCCTGCCGAAGTTCCGGGCCGGCGGCCTGTTGCTGGTGCGTGCCGGCGGGGGCGCCGGCCTGTTCTCGGCGATCATCGGAGGCTGGGCGAACGGGGCCACCGGCTCCGAGCCCGTGAGCGTGGAGGTTGCACCGTGGGACTAGCGATGGTCGTGCTCGACCCGACCGGGGAGCGGGCCGCGGCCGGCGAGGTCCGGCCCCGCCGGGAGCGGCCGGCGACGCTCGACGGGCTCCGCGTCGGGCTGCTCGACATCAGCAAGCCTCGGGGCGACGTGTTCCTCGACCGACTCGCCGAGCGCATCGAAGCCCGTTTCGGCGACCGGGGGGTGACCGTCGCCCGCTACCGCAAGCCGACGTTCACCAAGCCGGCCCCAGCCGACCTGCGCGCCGAGATCGCCGAGCACTGCCACGTGGTGATCGAGGCCCTCGCCGACTGAGGCTCGTGCACGTCGTGCAGTGTGCACGACATCGTCGACCTCGAACGCCGCGGCGTCGTGGGCGTCTTCGTGGCGTCCACGGAGTTCGTCGCCGCCGCCGCCGCCCAGGCCCGCGCCCTGGGCGCCGACCCCGCCCGGGTCTTCGTCGCCCACCCGATCCAGGACCGCACCGACGACGAGATGGCGGCCCTCGCCGACGCCGCCGTCGACGCCCTCGTCGCGGCGGTGACCGCCGGCTGAGAGGCTCCCGTGGCCCGCGGCCACGCCCCGTGAAGTGGCTGAAAAGTGGCGAAAAGCCGTGGCAATTGCGTTCAGCGCATCGGGGCAGGTGCACTTGACCGGGGGGCGGTGTGGTTAGGATGCGCCGAGCGCCCGGGGGGGTGCGCGAGAGGACAATCGAAATGGCAGACGGGTTCAGCCGGCGGAAGTTCCTTGCCGGGAGCAGCGCGGCGCTCGGTGCGTTGGCAGCAGGGGGCAGCGCGTCTGCCCTGCTGGCGGCGTGCGGCAGCAGCGGCACGAACAGCACTGCCGGAGGGAAGGTCGGGTCCACGAAGGCGGATGCCGGCATCTCCACGGCCACGCCCAAGCGGGGCGGCAACCTCGTGGTGGCGACCGAGGCCGAAGACAACGGTTTCAACCCGACCATCGCCAGCTGGGACGTCACCGGCCTGATGTACGGGGCGGCGATCTTCGACACGCTGGTCACCATCGACGTCAACGGCAAGCCGCAGCCGTTCCTCGCCCAGTCGGTGACGCCGAACGCCGACGCCACCCAGTTCACGATCACGCTGCGTCCTGGCGTGAAGTTCCACGACGGCACGGCGGTCGACGCCGCCGCGGTGGTGCAGAGCCTGATGGCCAACGTGCAGTCGCCGCAGAACGGGCCGGCGCTGCTGAACGTCGCCGGGGTCACCGCCGGCGGCCCGATGACGGTGCTGGTCTCGTGCAAGGAGCCGTGGCCGGCGTTCCCGACCTACCTGTCGGGAGCGATCGGCACGGTGATGGCGCCGGCGATGCTCGTCGACCCCAAGGCCGGCAACCTCAAGCCGGTGGGCAGCGGCCCGTTCGTGTTCAAGGAGTGGGTGCCCAACGACCACCTGACGGTGGTGCGCAACCCGAACTACTGGCAGCAGGGCAAGCCCTACCTCGACTCGGTGACCTTCAAGCCGATCCCCGACCACCAGTCGCGGGCCAACGCGCTGAAGGCGGGCGACGTCGACATCATGCACACCGACGACTCCCAGGACGTCCAGCAGTTCACGGCGAACAGCTCCTTCGTCTCGATCACCGACTCGAACAACAGCGCCACCGAGCGCGAAGTGCACTTCTACATGATCAACACGGCGAAGCCGCCCTTCGACGACCTCCGGGTGCGCCAGGCGCTGGCCCACGCCACCGACCAGAGCCGCATCCACTCGATCATCGACGTGGTGAACACGCCGATCACCAGCCCGTTCAGCTCGAACTCCCCGTACTACACCGCGGTCGACTACCCGACCTACGACCTGGCCAAGGCCAAGGCGCTGCTCACCGCCTACCAGAACGACAAGGGCACCCTCCCCACCTTCCAGCTCTCGACGGTCACCGACGCCAAGGACCTGCAGCGCACCACCCTGGTGCAGGCCATGTGGAAAGAGGCCGGCATCAACTGCCAGGTGCAGCAGGTGGAGCAGTCGCAATACATCGTGCAGGCGTTGCTCGGGAACTACGACGTGCGGGAGTGGCGGCAGTTCGCCGCGTCCGACCCGGACGAGAACTACGTGTGGTGGTCGCCGCTGACCGCGTCGCCCATCGGCAAGCTGGCGTTGAACTTCGCCCGCAACAAGGACCCGCAGATCGGGGCCATGCTCGAGAAGGGTCGCACCAGCCTCAACCAGGCCGACCGGGTGAGCGCCTACCAGGAGATCGGCAAGCGCTTCGCCGCCGACGTGCCCTACATCTGGCTCGACCAGACGGTGTGGCTCGTCACCGCGAAGCCGAATGTCGAGAACTTCAACAACCCCACGCTGCCCGACGGCTCACCGGCGCTGAAGATGACCGCAGGGTTCATCAACGTCGGTCAGATCTGGCGCAGCTAGGCGGAGCCGGTTCGATGGCGGGCCTCGCGCTCCGGAAGTTCCTGCTGCTCATCCCGGTGGTGTTCATCGTCTCGGTGGCGACGTTCCTGCTGCTCAACCTCCTGCCGGGCAACCCCGTCTACCTGATCCTGGGTCCCGGGGCCACCCCGAAGGGGGTTGCGCAGCTCACCGCGCAGCTGCACCTCAACCGCCCGATCTACGACCGCTACGCCGACTGGCTGTGGGCGGCACTGCACGGCAACTTCGGCGAGTCGTACCTGAACCACGTGGCGTCGTCGAGCCTGATCAAACAAGCGCTTCCGGTGACCCTCGAGCTGCTCATCTACTCGCAGGTGATCGCCCTGGCAGTGTCGGTGCCCCTCGGCGTCTATGCGGCGCGCCGGCCCGGTGGCTGGGTCGACCAGGGGTCGTCGAGCGTGGCGTTCGGCCTGCTGGCGGCGCCCGCCTTCCTCGTCGGGGTGCTGCTCGTCGGGTTGTTCGCCGTGCACTGGCACCTGTTCCCGGCGACCGGCTACCGCCACCTGTCGTCGGATCCGGGCGGCAACCTCCGGTCGCTGTTCCTGCCGTCGGTCACCCTGGCGGTCGGCCTCCTCGCCGTCTACCTGCGCCTGCTGCGCTCGGACATGATCGCCACGCTGCAGCAGGACTACATCACCGTCGCCCGAGCCAAGGGCCTGCGGCCCCGCTACATCTTGTGGCGCCACGCCTTCCGCCCGTCGATGTTCTCGCTGGTCACCGTGATCGGCCTGAACGTCGGCGCGTTGATCGGCGGGGCGTTCCTGGTCGAGGTGATCTTCGGCATCCCCGGCATCGGGTCGCTGACCCTGCACTCGATCTACCAGCGCGACTACCTGGTGGTGCAGGCGTGCGTGCTGATCATCGCCGTCGGCTACGTGCTGGTGAACTTCACCGTCGACCTGATCTACCCGCTCCTCGACCCGAGGGTCCGCCGTGTCCGCTCCTGAGCTCGATGTCGTCCAGTTCGGCGGCCCCGCCGTCGTCATCGCCCAGCCCGACGACCCGGGCGCCGAGGTGGTCGCCGCCAAGAAGCGGCTCGGGTGGGTGTTCTGGCTGTCGAGCGGGTGGGTGGGCCTGGTGGTCCTCGCCGCCATCCTCTCCCCGGTGCTCCCACTCCAAGACCCCGACCTGCCCCAGACCATGCCGGGGCTCGCGCCGAGCGGCGCCCACTGGTTCGGCACCGACGACCTGGGCCGCGACCTGTTCTCCCGTGTCGTGCACGGGGCGCCGGTGTCGCTGATCGTCGGGTTCGCCTCGATCGGGCTGGGCCTGGCCGTCGGGGGCACGCTGGGGCTCCTGGCCGGCTACTTCCGTGGCTTCCTCGACCAGGTCGTCACCGGGTTCTCCAACATCTTGCTGGCGTTCCCCGCCCTGGTGCTGGGCCTGGCCATCGTGACGTTCTGGGGTCCGAGCCTGCTGCACGTCACCATCGCCATCGCCGTGCTGTCGATCGCCCCCTTGGCGCTGGTCGTCCGAGGGTCGACGGTCATCTACTCCGAGCGGGAGTTCGTGGCCGCCGCCCGGATGCTCGGCACGTCGAACCGGAGGATCATCGTGCGCGAGCTGCTCCCGAACGTGGTGCCGTCGGCGGTGTCGCTCGGGCTCATCAGCGTGGCGGTGGCCATCGTCGCCGAGGGCGGCCTGTCGTTCCTCGGCCTGTCGGTGCGGCCGCCGACGCCGACGTGGGGCAACATGATCGCCGAAGGCCAGGCGGTCATCGGCCAGCACCCGCTCATCGCCCTGTGGCCGGGCCTCGCCATGTTCGTCACGGTGCTGGCCCTGAACTTCGCAGGTGACCGGCTGCGCCAGTACTTCGATGTCAAGGAGGGCGGCCTGTGAACGCTGCCGCGACCAACACCGTGCCCGAAGCGACCACGAGGTCACGGCCGCCGGCCGGCCGCGACGTGCCACTGCTCGACGTCGTCGACCTCCACACCAACTTCCGGACCGAGCACGCCGTCGTGCGCGCCGTCGACGGCGTGTCGCTCACCCTCGAGCAGGGCCGGACCCTGGGCGTCGTCGGGGAGTCGGGCTCGGGCAAGACCGTGCTCTCACGCTCCATCATGGGGCTGTTGCCGCGGCGCAACGTCATCCGCCGCGGGCAGGTGCTCTTCGAGGGCGACGACATCGCGCAGCTCGACGAGGAGCGGCTGAGCCGCATCTGGGGAGCGCGGATGGCCATGGTCTTCCAGGACCCGATGACCTCGCTGAACCCGGTCGTGCGCATCGGCCGCCAGCTGACCGAGCACGTGCGGCTGCACAACAAGGTGAGCAAGGCGCACGCCACCGAGCGCGCCGTCGAGTTGCTCGACTCCGTCGGCATCCCCGAGCCGAAGCGACGGCTCGACGAGTACCCCCACCAGCTGTCGGGCGGCATGCGCCAGCGGGTGATGATCGCCATCGCCCTGGCGTGCAGCCCGAAGCTGCTGCTCGCCGACGAGCCCACGACCGCCCTCGACGTCACCGTGCAATCGCAGATCCTCGACCTGCTGAGCGCCCAGCAGCGCGAGCGCGACATGGCCATGGTCCTGGTCACCCACGACCTCGGGGTGGTCGCCGGGCGCACCGATGACATCGCCGTCATGTACGCCGGGAAGATCGTCGAGAAGGCGCCCACGCGCACGCTGTTCGCCAACATGCGCATGCCCTACACCGAGGCGCTGATCCAGTCGATCCCGCGGTTGGCGAACCCCAGCCACAGCCGGCTCAACGTGATCCCCGGCCGCCCGCCGGACATGGGCAACCCGCCGGCCGGCTGCCGGTTCGCGCCACGCTGCGCCTACGCCCAGGACCGCTGCCGGGAGGAGCAGCCGCCGCTCGTCGCCGCCGACCAGCCCGGGCACGCCTACGCCTGCTGGTACCCCGTGGGCACCCCCGAGGGCCGCGACGCGCTGGCCCGCAACCAGCGCGAGGGTCGGGTGCAGGCAGCGACCGCCCCTGCCGCCGGCGCCGGTGCCGGGGGCACCCGCTGATGGCCGGCAGCGGCACCGCCCACCTCCGCGAGGGCACCGAGCCCCTGCTCAAGGTCGAGCACCTCGTGGTCGAGTTCAAGGCCGGCGGGGGGCGGAAGGTGCACGCCGTGTCCGACGTCAGCTTCGACGTGCTCCCCGGGGAGACACTGGGCCTGGTCGGCGAGTCGGGCTGCGGCAAGTCGACCACCGCCCGGGCCGTCATCCAGATGCACACGCCGACCTCCGGCTCGGTCAACTTCGACGGCAAGGAGCTGACCGGCCTCTCCGCCGGTGAGCTGCGCCGGGTGCGCCCGTCGCTGCAGATGATCTTCCAGGACCCGATCTCGTCGCTCAACCCCCGCCGAAGGGTGGGCGACATCGTCGCCGAGCCGCTCGCCGTCTGGGAGGTCGGCACCCCCGCGGAGCGCGCCGAGCGGGTGCACGAGATCTTCGACGCAGTCGGCCTCGACTACGACGCCGCCCGCAACCGGTTCCCCCACCAGTACTCCGGCGGCCAGTGCCAGCGCATCAGCATCGCCCGGGCGTTGGTGCTCAACCCGAAGCTGCTGATCTGTGACGAGCCGGTCTCGGCCCTCGACGTCTCGGTCCAGGCCCAGATCCTCAACCTCCTCCACGAGATGAAGCAGCGCTACGGGCTCACCCTGCTCTTCAT
>DASTHS010000081.1:0-7560 GCA_035718085.1 Acidimicrobiales bacterium
GCTGCAGCTGCGCCGCAACGCCCGTCGGCACCGCAAGGCCGACGCCCGGGCCGCAGCCGAGCGGTAGCCCGTCGGCCGGACCCGGGTCTGGCTGCCTCGGCGGCGCTCAGCGGCCGATCAGGCCCTCACGGCCGATCAGGCCCCGGGCCACGTCGGGGAGCGCCTGCAGCCCGGTGACCGGCCGGAACGCGTCGGCCGCCGCCACCAGGCGGGCATCGTCGTCGGCGCTCAGCTCCACTTCGCCGGCGGCGGCGTTCGCCTCCAGCTGAGCGACGCTGCTGGCCCCGGGGATCACCACGACGTTGGGCTTGCGCAGCAGCCACGCCAGGTGGACCTGCGAGGGGGTGGCCCCGTGGGCGTCCGCCACGCTGCGGAGGGCGGCGATGAGCGGCTCGGCTCGGCGCATGTTCTCCGGGGTGAACAGGGGCTTGAGCCGGCGTACCCCGCCGGGGCGGTCGGTAGCGCTCCACCGGCCCGAGAAGGCCCCTTGGGCGAGGGGGCTGTAGGCGATGATGAGCCGGTCGTTGGCCTGCGCCCAGGGCAGCAGCTCGGCCTCCGGCTTCCGCTGGGCGAGGTTGAACTCGACCTGGTTCGAGAGGATGGTGCCGCCCATGGCCACCTCGGCGGCCCGCCACTTGGCCAACGAGTAGTTGCTGACACCGGCGTGGCGCACCAGCCCCTCCCGCTGGAGGGCAGCCAGGCCGCCGAACATGGCGCCAGCAGGGGCGACCGGGTTCGGCCAGTGCACCTGGTACAGGTCGACGGCGTCGACGCCGAGGCGCTCGAAGCTGGCGCGGGCGTGGCTCTGCAGGGCCGAGGCGGTGGGCACGAACGGGGCGTACTTGGTGGCGACGACCGCCTCCGACCGGCGGCCCCCCAGGGCCTGACCGAGGATCCGCTCGGATCGGCCCCGGCCGTAGATCTCGGCGGTGTCGAAGAGGGTCACACCCAACTCGAGGGCCCGCTCGACGATGCGGCGGGCCTCCCCGTCGGCGTAGTCGTTGCCGTAGCCCCACTCACGCGAGCCGAACTGCCAGGTGCCGACCCCCACCGCCGACACCCGCAGCCCACCGACCTCGACGTAGCGCACGACCGGACGCTAGCGGCCCCGCCGGCTGGACGAGCCGTGGTGGTCGGGCGCGACCATGACCCGGTGGGCGGCCTCTTCGACCAGGACGAGCCGGCGCCGGGGCGCCGCCCCGGCCCGCGCCACGGGGCCAGCCGGCTGCGGGGCGGGCGCGACGACGTCCTCGACGACGAGTCGCTGCCCCACCGGCGGGGCCCGGCGTGGCCGGAGCCGTCGCTGCCCGACCCGACGGGCGCGGCACGCGCCCTGCGGGTGGCCCGCGCCGTCGGCGAGACCGAGGGCGAGGTGCCCCCCGAGCAGTGGGACGACGAAGGCGACAGTGCGCCGGCGGCCCCGTCGATGGCCCGGGTGCGCCGGCCGCCGGCGCGGCCCGCACCGCCGCCGGCCGCCCCCGACGCCGCCCGCCCGCGGCCCGGTCCCGCACCGCAGCGAGCAGCGCCGCCCCCGGCGGCCGGACGGCGGTCGCTGGCCACGGCCAGCGTGGTGATGGCCGGCGGCACGCTGCTCTCCCGGCTCACCGGCTTCGCCCGCGTGGTGCTGGTGGCCACGATCCTCGGTACCAGCGGGCTGGGCGACGCCTACAACCTGGCGAACTCCGTCCCGAACATCGTCTACGACCTGCTGCTCGGCGGGATCTTGTCGGCCACCCTGGTGCCGGTCTTCGTCGGTGAGCTGACCCGACGCGACCGGGCCGAGGGGCGGCGCGCCGTCGACGCCGTGGTCACGGCGATCGTGCTGGGCCTGGCGGTCGTCAGCGTGGCGTTGTGGGCGCTCGCCCCCCTGGTGCTGCGGTTCTACCTCCTGCTCAACCACCTCCGCTCCAAGGCCGCGGAGCAGGCAGTGGGCACGTCGCTGCTGCACCTCTTCGCCCCGCAGGTGCTGCTGCTCGGCGCCATCGTCGTGAGCACCGCCTTGCTCAACGCCCGGCGCCACTTCGCGGCAGCGGCGTACTCGCCGGTGCTCAACAACCTCATCGCCATCGCCGCCCTCCTGGCCACCCGGGCGGTGGCGTCGTCGCTGGCCGTCGGCCCGTTCCGCGCCGAGCACGGCCCGCTGCTCGTGCTCGGTCTCGGCACGACCCTCGGCTACCTGGTGCAACTGGTCGTGCAGGTGCCGGCGATGCGCGCCGCAGGCATCCGGCTGCGCCCGGTGCTCGACCTGCACCACCCGGCGGTGCGCCGCGTCGCCGGCCTGTCGGCGTGGTTGGTCGGCACGGTGGTGGCCAACCAGGTCGCGTTCAACGTCGTGCTGCTCTACGCGGCGCGCCGCGGCGGTGACGTGACCGTGTACACCACGGCGTACCAGTTCTTCCAACTGCCCTACGCCCTCTTCACGGTGTCGATCGCGTCGACGCTGACCCCCGACCTGGCGGAGCGGTGGTCGGCCGGCGACCGCCTGGGCTTCGCCCGGAGGGTCATCCGCGGCCTGCGGGTCACCCTGGGCATCCTGGTACCGGCAGGCGCCGGCTACGCCGTGATCGCGTCCCCACTGATCGCCCTCGGGGTGCGCTACGGGCACGTGTCGGCCGCCGGTGCCGGGGCCATCGGGTCGTCGCTGGCGTGGTTCGCGGCCGGCCTGCCCGGGTTCAGCGCCTTCGCCCTGGTGATGCGAGCGTTCCAGGCCATGCAGGACACCCGGGCGATGTTCACGATGTATGTCGTCGAGAACGCCATCACGCTCGTCGGGGTGGTGACGCTCTACCCGGCCATGGGCGTGCAGGGCCTGGCGGTGGCGTTCGTGGCGCCCTACACGCTGGTCGCCGGCGTGGCGGCCGCCCGCCTGGCCCGACGGGTCGGGACCCTCGGCGGCGCCCTGACGGTCCGGGCGCTGGCCCGCATCGTGGTCGCCTCGGTCGGCATGCTGGCGGTGCTGCTGGCGCTGCGCGCCGGGTTGCCGGCCGGGAACGGGCGGCCGGTGGTGGCACTCCGCCTCGTCGTGGAGGTCGTCGGCGGCGCCGCCACCTACACCGGCCTGGCCCGGCTGCTCGGGGTGGGCGAGATCGAGCCGGTGCTGGGGCTGGTCGGACCGCTGGTGCGCCCACTGCTGCGTCGCGTGCGGCAGGGTTGAGCGTGCGCATCGGCAACCTCTATGGCCCCGACGCCACCTTCCTCGGGGTGCCCGCAGCCGATCCCGACGACCTGGGGGGCTTGCCGGCGGGCACGGCGGTGATCGTCGGTGCCCCGTTCGACGGGGGGACCTCCCATCGGCCCGGGTGCCGGTTCGGGCCGCAGGCGATCCGCACCACCGACTACCTCCCCCACGACGGGAGCCGCCCCAGCCTGGCCCTCGGTGTCGACCCGCTCACCGACCTGGCGGTGGTCGACCTGGGCGACGTCGACATGGCGCCCGGCGCCGTCGAGGCTGCGCTGGCCGCCCTCGACACCGTCGTCACCCGGGTCGCCAGCGCCGGGTTGCTCCCGGTGGTGCTCGGCGGCGACCACAGCATCACCTGGCCCGACGCCACCGGCGTGGCCCGGGCGGTCGGTTGGGGGCGCCTGGCGCTGGTGCACTTCGACGCCCACGCCGACACCGCCGACCTGCAGGGCGGCTCGCTCTACGGGCATGGCACGCCGATGCGCCGGCTCATCGAGTCGGGAGCGGTGCGCGGTGACCGGTTCTTCCAGGTCGGCCTGCGCGGCTACTGGCCCGGGCCGGAGACCCTGGCATGGATGGCCGACCAGGGCATCCGCTCCTACGAGATGGCCGAGGTGGTCGAACGGGGCCTCGTGCCGGTGCTCGACGAGGTGCTGGCCGCCGCGCTCGACGGCTGCGACGCGGTGTTCCTCTCCGTCGACGTCGACGTGGTCGACCCGGGGCATGCGCCCGGCACGGGCACCCCCGAGCCCGGTGGGCTGAGCGGGCGCGAGCTGCTCGACGCCGTCCGGCGCATCTGCATGCACGCGCCGGTCGCGGGCGTCGACGTGGTGGAGGTCTCGCCCCCCTACGACCACGCCGAGGTGACCGCCTACCTGGCCAACCGGGTGGTGCTCGAAGCGCTCGGAGGCATCGCCTGGCGCCGGCGGAGCCAGGCCGGTCAGGCCGTGCGCCGCCCAGCCGCACCGTTGCTCGAGGGTCCGCTGTCGGGCGGTGCGAGGCCGACGGGCGGCCCGGCGTGAGCCGCACGGAGGTCTACACCGACGGCGCCTGCCAGGGGAACCCCGGCCCCGGGGGTTGGGCGTGGGCAGTGCGCGGCGGCCGGTGGGCCAGCGGGGCCGCCGCCCACACCACCAACCAGCGCATGGAGGTCCAGGCGGTGCTGGCCGCCGTCACGACCCTCACCGGTCCGCTCGAGGTGGTGAGCGACTCCACCTACGTGGTCAACTGCTTCCGCGACCGCTGGTGGGAAGGCTGGTTGCGCAAGGGATGGGTCAACTCCCAGAAGAAGCCGGTGGCCAACCGCGACCTCTGGGAGCCGCTCATCGACGCCTACCGGGCCGACCCGACCCGGATCTCCTTCCGTTGGGTGAAGGGCCACTCGGGCGACACCATGAACGACGTCGTCGACCGGCTGGCGGTCGCCGCCGCCGCCAGCCAGCAGCCGGCGGCGGGCGACGGGCCCCCGTCCCACCTGGGGCCGGCCGACGCCCCCCGCCGATCGTCGCCGGTGGCCCCAGCCCCGACCGGCGACGCCACCACCGCCGCCACGACCGGCGCCGCTGCCACCGCGACGGCCGCGACCGGCGCCGGGACGGCCGAGCTGCCCGGCGGCCACCGCATCGTCGTCACCGGGGTGAGGCCGCCCGCCCTCGGCGGCTACGACGACCCGCCGGCGGCGGCCGAGGTGCGCGCGCAGCTGACCCGCATCCTGGCCGCCAAGGCGCAGCTCCACCCGTCCGCGCTCGTGGTCACCGGGCTCGGGCTCGGCGCCGAGCAGCTGGCCGCCGAGGCCGCCACGGCGGCAGGCGTGCCCTACGCCGCCGTGCTCGCCTACCCCGGCACCGACAGCCCCTGGCCACCGGCCAGCCGCGAGCGGTTCGCCGCGCTCACGTCTGGCGCCGCTGCCACCCTGGTGCTCCAGACGGCGGCACCCGCCTCCCGGCAGGCGGCAGGGACGGCGCTGGCCCGCCGCGACGCCTGGGTGGCGCGCCACGCGGACGAGGCGATCGTGGTCTTCGACGGTCGAGACCCCGCCGTCGGGCGGACGCTGCGCTCGCTGCGCGACCACCTCGGCGAGGAACAGGTGTGGGTGCTCGACGTGCCCGACCAGGCGCTCGGCTAGAGAGCCGGGCGGCCCCAGAGAAGGGCGTGGTCGGCCCCGACGACGGTGACGCCGTGGTCGCGGCACCGACGGGCGGCCGGCCAGGTCGCTGGCCCGGCCACCGGCGGCGGCGCCGGCAGGCGATGATGGCACGGTGATCTTCGACGGGTTCTCGCACCAGCTCCCCGACACCGACCCCGGCGAGACCGCCGAGTGGCTCGATTCGTTCGACGCCGTGCTCGACCGGCACGGCAAGGTGCGGGCCCGCTTCCTGCTCATGAAGCTGCTCGAGCGGGCCAAGGAGAGCCAGGTCGGCTTCCCCGCCACGGTGTCGACGCCCTACGTCAACACCATCCCTCCCGACCAGGAGCCGTGGTTCCCCGGCGACGAGCACGTCGAGCGGCGCATCCGGGCGTTCATCCGCTGGAACGCGGCGATGATGGTGGTGCGGGCCAACCACCGGGCCGAGGGCATCGGCGGCCACCTCGCCACCTTCGCCAGCTCGGCGTCGCTCTACGAGGTCGGCTTCAACCACTTCTTCCGCGGGAAAGACGACGGGGGCGCCGGCGACCAGGTCTTCTTCCAGGGCCACGCCGCCCCGGGCATCTACGCCCGGGCCTACCTCGAGGGGCGCCTGTCGGCCGACCAGCTCGACTTCTACCGCCAGGAGATCGCCGGCCGCCAGGCCGGCGGTGACGGCCGCCCGGGCCCCGGCGGCCTGTCGAGCTACCCCCACCCACGGCTCATGCCGGACTTCTGGGAGTTCCCCACCGTGTCGATGGGGCTGGGGCCGCTGCTCGCCATCTACCAGGCCCGCTTCAACCGGTACCTCCAGCACCGCCGCATCGCCGACACCTCGCAGTCGCACGTCTGGTGCTTCCTCGGCGACGGCGAGTGCGACGAGCCCGAGACCCTCGGCGCCCTGTCGCTGGCGGCGCGCGAGCAGCTCGACAACCTGACCTTCATCGTCAACTGCAACCTGCAGCGCCTCGACGGCCCCGTGCGGGGCAACGGCAAGATCATCCAGGAGCTCGAGGCGGTGTTCCGGGGGGCGGGCTGGAACGTGATCAAGGTGGTGTGGGGCTCGAAGTGGGACGAGCTGCTGGCCCGCGACGTCGACGGGGTGCTGCTCAACCGGATGAACACCACCGTCGACGGCGAGTTCCAGAAGCTGGCCACCGAGGACGGCGCCTTCATCCGCGAGCACTTCTTCGGGCCCGACCCGCGCCTGCGCCGGCTGGTGGAGCACCTCTCCGACGACGACCTGCGCAACCTGCCCCGCGGCGGTCACGACTACCGGAAGCTCTACGCCGCCTACAAGGCGGCCACCGAGGCGGTCGGCCAGCCCACGGTGATCCTGGCCAAGACCATCAAGGGCTGGACCCTCGGGCCGGAGATCGAGGCCCGCAACTCCACCCACCAGATCAAGAAGATGACCCCGGCGCAGCTGAAGGTGCTGCGCGACCGGCTCTACCTCAACGACGAGATCCCCGACGCGGTCCTCGAGGCCGGCGGCGACCCGCCGTTCTTCAAGCCGGCGGAGGGGTCGGTCGAGGCCGACTACCTGGCCTCCCGGCGCCGGGCCCGTGGGGGCAGCCTCCCGGCCCGGGTGGCGGAACGGGCCCGGCCGCTGCCCGCCCCCGACCCGGCGGCGTTCGCCCAGTTCGACGAGGGCTCGGGCAGTCGCCCGGTGTCGACGACGATGGCGTTCGCCGTGCTGCTGCGGTCGCTGCTGCGCGACCCGGGCATCGGCCGGCGGGTCGTGCCGATCATCCCCGACGAGGCACGCACCTTCGGCCTCGACGGGTTGTTCCACGAGGTGCGCATCTACGCGCCGCTCGGGCAGCTCTACGAGCCGGTCGACTCCAAGCTGATGCTCAACTATGCGGAGGCCGCCGACGGGCAGATCCTGGAGGAGGGCATCTCCGAGGCGGGGGCCATGGCCGACTTCACGGCGGCGGCGACGGCCTACGCGACCTGGGGCCAGCCGATGGTCCCGTTCTTCGTCTTCTATTCGATGTTCGGCTTCCAGCGGGTCGGCGACCTGATCTGGGCCTGCGGCGACATGCGCGGACGGGGGTTCCTCCTCGGCGGCACGGCGGGGCGCACCACGCTGCTCGGGGAGGGGCTGCAGCACGACGACGGCCACAGCCACGTCCTGGCGTCGACGGTGCCCAACCTGCGGGCCTACGACCCGGCCTTCGCCTACGAGACCGCGG
This sequence comes from Acidimicrobiales bacterium, assembly GCA_035718085.1. GTDB lineage: Bacteria > Actinomycetota > Acidimicrobiia > Acidimicrobiales > Palsa-688 > DASTHS01. The sequence goes on from DASTHS010000081.1 coordinate 7,505, forward strand.
CCATCGTGGCCGACGGCATCACCCGCATGTACGGCCCGGAGCCCGAGGACGTCTTC
>DASTHS010000082.1:0-14881 GCA_035718085.1 Acidimicrobiales bacterium
GGCCGGAAAAGCTACCCTGGCAAAGCCGCCCTAAGCGACCTCAGGAGCGTGTTCAGCATCCGCACTCAGAGCACGTTACCTTCCCCGTGCGGTCGCCCGCACAACGGCGGGGGAAAGTCCAGCAAGTCTGTCCGAAGGAACTACTAGGAGCCGGAGCATGAAAATACTGGTGTTGGGCGGCGATGGGTACCTTGGCTGGCCCACTGCGCTACACCTGTCGGAGGCGGGCCACGAAGTCGCCGTCGTCGACAACTTCGTCCGCAGGCACTACGACAACGAACTCGGCGTCGAGTCCCTGGTACCGATCGAGCCGCTGCAGACCCGCATCGCGGTGTGGGAGGAACTGACCGGCAAGAAGATCGGGCTGTACGTCGGCGACCTGACGGACGCGATCTTCACGTACCACATCATCGAGGACTTCGAGCCCGAGGCCGTGGTGCACTTCGCCGAGCAGCGGGCCGCTCCGTACTCCATGATCGACCGCGCGCACGCGGTGTACACCCAGCACAACAACGTGGTCGGCAACCTCAACCTGCTGTTCGCGATCGCCGAGACCAACCCCGACATCCACCTGGTCAAGCTGGGCACGATGGGCGAGTACGGCACGCCCAACATCGACATCGAGGAAGGCTGGCTCGACCTCGAGCACAACGGGCGCTCCGATCGCGTGTTGTTCCCGAAGCGGCCGGGCTCGTTCTACCACCTGTCGAAGGTGCACGACAGCCACAACATCGAGTTCGCCTGCCGGATCTGGAACCTGCGGGCCACCGACCTGAACCAGGGCGTGGTCTACGGCCACGACACCGAGCACACCCAGCTGCACCCGGGCCTGGCCACCCGGTTCGACTACGACGAGGTCTTCGGCACCGTGCTCAACCGCATGGTGGTGCAGGCCGTGCTGGGCATGCCGCTCACCGTCTACGGGGCGGGCGGTCAGACCCGCGGCTTCATCAACATCGCCGACACGGTCGAGTGCATCCGCCTGGCCGCCGAGAACCCGGCCGACCCCGGCGAGTACCGGGTGTTCAACCAGTTCACCGAGAGCCTCTCGGTCAACGACGTCGCCGAGCGCGTCCGGGCCGCCTACCCCGGGCCGTGCACCATCGAGCGTCTCGACAACCCCCGCGTCGAGCTCGAGTCGCACTACTACCGCGCCGCCCACACCCGGCTGCTCGACCTCGGCCTGGTGCCCCACCTGCTCGACGATGCCCTCCTCGAGGGCCTGTTCTCGACGGTGAACCGGTTCAAGGAGCACGCCGACCCGTCGGTCATCCTCCCGAAGATCCGGTGGCGGGCCGACTCCACACCCACGCCGCAGCGCTGACCGCCCGGCACCGCACCCTCCTCGGGGTGGTGCTCCCCACGGTGGTGATGGCGGCCCACGTGGCGGCCATCGCCCCGTGGTACTCGGTCGGGAGCTTCGACGACGACGCCGGCTACGTGCTGGCGGCCCGGGCCCTCGCCGCGGGGCACGGCCTCACCGCGCACCTGGCGAACGGGACGGTGGTGGCCGGCTCGGCCCCGCCCGGCTACCCGCTGCTCATCACCCCGCTGGTGTGGCTGTGGCCACACACCTTCGTGCCGCTCCGGGTGCTCTCGGCCCTGTGCGCGGTGGCGGTGGTGCCGCTCACGTGGTCGTGGCTGCGGCGCACCCCGGCCGGGGAGGTGGTGGCTGGCGGGGCGTGCTGGCTGCTGGCGCTCAACCCGGTGCTGGCCACGTTCGGGTCGATGGTGATGGCCGAGGCGCCGTTCCTCGTGGTGTTCCTCCTGCTGCTGCGGGCGCGGCGGGCGTGGGCGATGGCGGCGGCGGCGGTCGCCATGGTGTGGCTGAAGGAGGCGGCGATCGGCCTCGACGCCGGCCTCGTGCTCTGGCTGGCGTTGGGCAGGCAGTGGAGGAAGGGCGTGGTGGTGGGCGGCGCCATCGGCGCGTCGCTGGTGCCGGTGGTGGTCGCCCGCCACCTCGCCGGGGTGGCCCTCGCCGGCAGCCGGTACACGTCGGAGCTGGGCTCCTACTACCGGGGCGGGCTGGCCGGCCGGGTGCTGCACGTGCTGCCGACGGGGCTGCACCAGCTGGCCAGCACGGCGCTGCCCGCCAGCGTGGTCCCCCGCGGTGCCCCGCTCTGGACGGCCGGCGCCGGCGAGGAGCTGCTGCGCATCGTGGCCTGGCAGGTGACCATCCTCACCGTCGTCGGCGCGCTGTGGTGGGTGCGGCGCGCCCGGGACCTGGTGGCGGTGGCCGTGCCGGCGTACCTGCTCGAGTCGCTGCTGTGGCCGTTCGTCAACGAGCGGCGCACCATCCTGGTGCTTCCGGTGCTGCTGGGCTGGTACGTGCTCGGTGTGGTGGTCGCCGGGCGGTGGGCCCGCCGGGCGCTGCGCCTGGGGGCGCCCACGGGTGCGGCGTTGGGGGGCGCGCTGGTGGTGGTCGTGGTGGCGGCCCCGCTCGTCGCCCAGTTCCCGCGTGACTACCTCTTCAGCGTCTTCCAGCACACCTCTCGCCCGGAGGGGTCGCGCTACATGCGGTTGCTCGCCGCCCTGCCGCCGGGCACCGTCGAGAGCGACTACCCGTCGACCACCGCCCTCTTCAGTGGCCAGCCCACCGCAGAGACGGCGTTCGTGGCCAACCAGGCCCCGGGCAACGGGCCGGTGGTGTGCCAGTCGGCCGCCGCCGACCTCGCCGGCGTCGAGGCCGACCGGGCCGCCTACCTGCTCGCCGGCGACCTCAACAAGGCGCACCAGACCGGCAACCCGTGCATGCTGGCCTGGGCCACCACCGCCCCGCAGATGGTGCGGCTGATGCGCGGCGGGCCCGATGCCGCGTCGGTGTTCGAGCTCGTGGGGCCCGGCACCGTGCACCCCGGCCTCGTCGACCTCACGGGCGCCGGGGCGCGGGTCGATGCGTCGGGCAGCGTGGCCCTCGACCCCGTCGATGCCGCCGACACCCCGGGCTCGGCGCCCTACTCCGCAGGCCCCGGGGCCGTCACCGTCACCTGGGCGGCGCCGACCCCTGTCGCGCAGGTGAGCATCGGGGGCGCCCACTCCCTCGACGGGCGGACCGGGCCCGTCGAGCTCCAGATGCTCGAAGGGAGCGGCTGGGTGACCGTGGCGCACGCCCCCTCGGGTGTCGGCGACGTGCCCGGTGGTGCCCCATACCTGCTGGTGCGCCCGGCGGGGGTCGCCGCCGCCGGCGTCCGGGTGGTGCTGGCCGGCACCGGCCGGCTGGCCGCCATCGACCTCCACGTGCTGGGCACGCCGGTCGGGGTGGGGCCGCCCGGCCCGTGAGCCCACGCTCGGGTCCGCGACTCACAACGCGGGCGTTCGCAGCGGTCTTGTGCGTCGGCCCCGTAGAGGTGACGCACAACGCGGGCGCAGGCGGCGACGTTGTGAACTGCAGTTGGCCTTCGGCCGCCACCCGGTGGGGAAGATCCTCGGGGATCTTCCTTACAGCTGCAGTTGGCCTTCGGCCGGCACCCGGTGGGGAAGCCCGGTGCGGGGAGACCCGGTGACCCTCTTGCCGTCAGCCCCGGGGCCGCCCGGCGCCGGCCCCGCCGCCGTGGTGGCGCAGCTGCCACCACGTGGTGAGCACCGCCCGGGTGAAGCGGGCGCCGTAGCGCAGGGTGGAGCCCTTCTTGGTCTCGCCGGCGGCCCGGGGCGCCACGGTCACGGCCACCTCGGCGTGGCGGAAGCCGGCGGCGGTGGCCCGCAGCAGCAGCTCGGCGGTCTGGTACTGCGCCTGGCGCAGGTCGACGGTGTCGGTCACCTCGCGCCGCCACGCCCGCAGGCCGTTGCTCGGGTCGGTCACCCGCCGGCCGGTGAGCACGCTGAGCAGGCCGGCGAAGACCACGATGCCGGTGCTGCGGGCCGCGTCGCGGTTGTGGTTGGTGCCGAGGCGGCGGCTGCCGGTGACCAGGTCGGCCCGCCCGTCGAGGATGGGGGCGACCAGCGCGGGCAGCTGCCGAGGGTCGAGCTGCCCGTCGGCGTCGGTGGTGGCGATGATGCGGGCGCCGCGCTCGGCGGCGATGCGGTAGCCGGCGCGCAGGGCTGCGCCCTGCCCCACGTTGACCGGCATGCGGGCCACCAGGGCGCCGGCGGCCTCGGCGTTGTCGGCGGTGGCGTCGCCGCTGCCGTCGTCGACGACGAGCACCTCGGTGCCGAGGCCGCAGACTTCGGCGGGCACGGCGGCGACCACGTCGGCGACGCACGCCTCCTCGTCGTAGGCGGCCACCACCACCGTGATGCCGGGGCTGACCCCCTCGCCCAGCGCTGTCGGCGACCCGGAGGTCGCCGTCACCGGGCGGCCAGGCCCAGCGCGCCGGCGGCCTCGCCCAGCGCAGCGATGTGGGCGTCGACGCCCTGGAGCCCGACGCCCATGGTGTTGACCGAGATGTGCGACGCCCCGGCGGTGCGCCACCGGTCGGCGAACTCGACGAGCCGGTCGCCGACGGTGACCCGACCCTCCATGCCGATCGCCGCCGGGTCGCGCCCGGCGGCGCGCGCCGCCCGATCGACGGTCGCCTTGGCCTCGTCGAGGCGGTCGCCGGGCTGCACCTGCGGGAACCAGCCGTCGGCCAGGCGGCCGGCCCGCTCGTAGGCCGGCTCGCTCGACCCGCCGAACCAGATGGGCACCGTCGCCGGCGGCCGGGGCGCCAGGCCGGCGCCCCGCACGGTGTCGAAGCGGCCCTCGAAGGTGACGCTGCGCTCGGCCCACAGCCGGCGCAGCAGCTCGACCTGCTCGCCCATGCGCCGGCCGCGGGTGGTGAAGTCCTCGCCGAGCGACTCGTACTCCACCGCGTTCCAGCCGATGCCCACGCCCAGGCGGAAGTTCCCGCCGGTGAGCAGCGCCAGCTCGGCGGCCTGCTTGGCGACCAGGGCCGTCTGGCGCTGGGGGAGGATGATGATGCCGGTCACCAGCTCGAGGTCGGTGATCGCCGCCAGGAAGCCGAACAACACCATCGGCTCGCGGAAGGTGGTGTCGATGTCGTAGGGGCCGCGCCAGCCCTCGTGCACCGTCGGGTCGGCGCCGAGCACGTGGTCGTAGGCCAGCACGTGGCTGTAGCCGAGCGCCTCCACCGCTGAGGCGTAGGCCCGCACCGCCCCGGTGTCGGCGGCCAGCTCGGTCTGGGGGTAGACGACACCGATGCGCACGGGGATTGTCTAGTGGAGGGCTGGTCACTGCGGTGTGGCTCCTGCGGCCACCGCCTCGACGTGCTGAGCCTGGCGTGGCGCTGCCCGGCGTGCGCGGGCCTGCTCGACCTCGACGGCCCCGTCGGCGACCCCACCCCGCCGGCCGGCGCCCCGTGGTCGCTGTGGCGCTACGCAGGTGCCTTGCCGCCGCTCGCCCCGGTGACCCTGGGCGAGGGCATGACGCCCCTGGTGGCGTCCGCCACCGACCCGACGGTGCTCTGGAAGCTCGACTTCGTCATGCCGACCCTGTCGTTCAAGGACCGGGGGGCGGCGCTGGTCATGGCGGGCGTCGCCGCCGCCGGGGCCCGGTCGGTGATCGCCGACAGCAGCGGCAACGCCGGCACGTCGGTGGCCGCCTACGCGGCGCGCGCCGGGGTCGCCGCCCGGGTGTTCGTGCCCGGGGCCACCTCCCCGGCCAAGGTGGCGACCATCGAGCGGCTCGGCGCCACCGTCGAGGTGATCGCCGGCGACCGGGCCGCCACTGCGGAGGCGGCGCGCCACGCGGTCGAGGCGGCCGGCCCCGGGGTCGTCTACGCCAGCCACGTGCACCAGCCGCTGTTCACCGCCGGCACCGCCACCTTCGCCTACGAGGTCTGGGAGCAGCTCGGCGGCCGCCTGCCCGGCACGGTCGTGCTGCCCGCCGGCAACGGCACCCTCGTGCTCGGCGCCGCCGCCGGCTTCGCCCGCCTCGTCGCCGCCGGCCTGGCCCCCGCCGCCCCGGCCATCGTCACGGTGCAGGCGGCCGCGTGCGCGCCGATCGCCGGGCGGCGGCCGACCGGTCCCACCGTGGCCGAGGGCATCGCCATCACCGACCCGCCGAGGGCCGCGCAGGTCCGGGCCGCCACCCGCACCTTCCTCCTGGCCGAAGAGCGGCAGATCTTCCCGGCCCGCGCCGACCTGGCCCGGCGCGGGGTCGACGTCGAGCTCACCGCAGCGGCCACGTGGGCGGCCTGGCGAGCCTGGCCCGGCGCTGCCGCGGCGGCGCGCCCGGTGGTGGTGGCCCTGTGCGGCGCCGGGCTCAAGGCACCCGGCCCCGCCGTGACCGGCGTGCGATGATCGCCGACGTGGCCGGCACCGGGACCCTGCGACCGTGGGTGCGGCCCACCCTGGCCGTGGTGACCCTCCTGGTCTGCGTGGGCCTGTTCGGGCTGGCCGCGTTCCTCGCCCGCACCGCCAGCCACGAGCGGCGCGACGCGTCGGCCTACGCAGGGGGCCGGACCACCGCCGGCACGGTGATCGCCGCCACCACCCTCTGCGGGCACATCTGCGACCACCGGGCCGTGGTCGAGTACAGCGTGGGCGGAACCACCTACCACGTGATCGGCGCCCCGCAGGACGCCACGCCCCAGATGGGCGCCCGCGTCACCGTGTCGTACCTCCCCACCGACCCGGCCGCGGGGCGTGACCTCGACGCCCACCGCTCGATCACCGCCCTCGTCATCGCCGGGGCGGTCGTCGCCGGGGTCGCCGGCCTGGTCGTCGCCGTCACCGGCGGCTTTGCGCTCGTGCGCTGGGGGCGGCGCTGACCGCCGACGGTCGCCTCGACCGTCGTGGCGTGTCGGCGGCGGTCGGCGACGCCGGCTGGCGCCTGCTGCTCGGCGCCGTGCATGCGACGGTGCCGGTCGACGGTCTCGCCGCCGCCGCAGAGCTGGCCGCGGCCCTGACGGTGCTCAAGGCCAGCGGCGCGCGGGGTGGTCGGTGCGCACGCCCGCACCGGCCCGCACCTCGACCATCCCCGAGCGCCGGTCGAACCAGGCGTCGACCGCCTCGAACGGTGGGCGGTCGGGGAAGCGGGGGTAGCTGACCGCCCCGGACGGGCAGCGGGCCCCGCTCCCGGGGTCGTGGGCCATCACCGCGACCTCCCACCGGGGGACCACGTCCGGTGTGACCGCCCCGGCGTAGAGCTCCCAGAAGCCGGTGCCCCCGCTGCCGATCGTCGCCGGTCGCGACGGGGAGGCCCGGGGGAAGGCGATGGCACCGGCATCGACCGCCCTGCCGTCCGGGGGCGTCACGGTGAGGCGGAAGCGGTCGCCACCGCCCGCCGACGTGGGGACGGCGCCCGCCCGCCAGAGGGCGAACCGCCACCGGCCGGGTCGGAGCCGCACCGGCAGGCGCACGCCGACGAAGCCGCCCTCGTGGTCGCCGACTTCCGCGTACCCGCCGGCCGCCACCTCGAGGTCGTCGCCCGAGCGGGTGGCCCACGAGCTGAAGATCACGCCCGGGCCCACGCCGCCGACCCCGGGCCGGAACAGGTCGGTCTGCACGCCCAGGTACCAGCCGGCGCCGTCGATCGTGCCGTTGTCGAGCGCCAGGTACTGGCCGACGCCGGGCGGGGCCTCGGTGCGCACCTTGACCTGCCACACCCGACCGGCCATGGGGGAGCCCCAGCCCCAGTGCAGGTAGGCGCCGGCCACCGGGAGCCGCAGGCGGGGCCGGGTTCGCTCACCCCGGAGGCGGCGCCACGCCCCCCCAGTCAAGCCGGGACCGTGCGCAGCCCCTGCCGGCCCGCGGGACCCGGCGCAAGGGTCAGGCCGGAGGCCGTGCGGCGCTGCGGCGGACCCCACCCTGCCGGGTGGTGCGGGTCGGCGCCGGCCCGGAACTCGTTCGGCAGGCTCCTGCCGCCACCCCGCTTGGCCTCGACCGCCGCCTCGTCGACCGCCAGCACGTCGCCACCCTCGACGCCGATGGCTGCCGGCCCCCCGGCGAGTCGGCGGATCGATCCGCCGACGTCGTGCCCGCAGGCCTCGTCGTGGCGGGTCGGGTGGCTGCTGCAGCGACGCACGACGCGCGAGGCCACCGCGTCGGCCTCGGCCTCGAGGGGGTCGCGTGCCGACCCGACGACCAACTTCCCCTGGGCGATCAGCGTCCGGCCGTTGCGGTTCCCGAGGAGTGACCGCGCCCTGGCGTCGCCGGGCGGGCGGCCGGCCCGCCGCTCGGGGCCGCCGGTGGGTGCCTCGGGCGTCGAGACCCTCCGCCTTCGTTCCGATCGTTCCACCGGGCGCCCCCTGCGGTCGTTCCGCGGTGGGGAAGATAGCCGTACCCGTGGTCGCCCGTCACCGGCGGGTGTGCGACGCTGGGCGAGGTGATCGACGCTCCGGGATGGGAGTCCCTGGCCGACAGCCTGCTGCTCCGGGCAGCGTTGACCGCCAGGCTCGGCTTCGACCGGGCGCCGAACCCCCTTGCCGGGTACACGGTCGACGACGCGGAGGTCGATGCCCTGCTCGCCGGCCTCCCGGGGCTCGACAGGGAGCCCCCCCTCGTCGTCGCCGACGACCTCCGGAAGGTGCTCGACGAGGCCGACGACCGGGTGCACGAGGCGCGCCGCGATTTCGAGGCATGGCTCGAGGGTGGCCTCGACGGTGCCGGTCGCTTCCCGACGCTGTGCGAGCACGCGCGTCTCGGGTTGGTCGACGCCGAGGTGCTGGCCCTGCTGCTGGCGGTGGAGGTCGACCCTCGACGGCAGCGCCTCGTCGGGTACATCGCCGACGACATCACCCTGCGGCGCTTGACCATGTGGACGCTGCGACTCGTCGCCGGCGACGCCGCGCTCGCCGCCGCGGCCCCCACCGGCGCCCTCCGCCGTGCCTGCCTGCTGGCGCCGGCCGGTGGCGACGCATGGGCGGCCCAGCCGCTGGCCGTCGCCCCGACCGTGGTGTGGTTCGTCGCAGGCGACGACGGGCCCGACCCGGCGCTGCCCTCCACGGCCGAGACCTACCGCACCGGCCTGACGGGCGGCGGTGCCGGCGTGGTCGCGGTCGTCAGCGGTCGGGATCGGGTCCGTCGGATCGAGGCGGTCGCCGGTGCGGTGGCGCGCCCGTCGGTGATCGCCACGCCTCCTCCCGACGACGCGCCGGGCTGGGAGGCGCTCGTGCGCTGGGCGTCGCTCACCGGCGCGGCGGTGGCGCTCGAGTTCGGCGACGGCATGCCCGGGGCCGCCCGGCGCCGCATCGAGGAGGCGTGGCACCTGTCGTGGGGCATCTGCAGTCCGAGCCCCCTTGCCGTCGCTGACCTGCCCGACCGGCCGTGGGTGGCCGTCGACCCCGCCCCGGCGGTGGCCACCACCCAGGAGTGGGCCGACGCCTTCGGCGGCGAGCGCCCGGACGGTGCCGACGCCTACCGGCTCACCGCCGACCAGTTGCGGGCCGTGAGCCGGGCTGCGCCTGCCTTCGGTGGCAACCTCGCCGAGGCGGTGCGGCGCCTCGCCGGGCAGGTCAGCGGCACAGCCGAGCGCATCCGGCCGGCCCGCACCTGGGACGACCTCATCCTCGACCCCGAGCGGGCGGCGCGCGTGCAGGAGGTGGCGATCCGCTGCCGGCACCGCACCAAGGTCTTCGACGAGTGGGGTCTGGCGCCGCAGCCGTCGACCGGGGTGGTGGCGCTGTTCGCGGGGCCGTCGGGCACCGGCAAGACCCTGGCGGCAGAGGTGATCGCCGGGGAGGTCGGCGTCGACCTGTTCAAGGTCGACCTGGCCAACATGGTCAGCAAGTACATCGGCGAGACCGAGAAGAACCTCTCGGCCATCTTCGACGCCGCCGAGGCGAGCAACGTCGCCCTGTTCTTCGACGAGGCCGACTCGCTGCTCGGCAAGCGCTCGGAGGTGTCAGACGCCCACGACCGCTACGCCAACATCGAGGTCGCCTACCTGCTGCAGCGCCTCGAGCGCTACGAGGGCCTGGCCATCATGGCCACCAACCTCCTGCGCAACATCGACACGGCGTTCCTCCGGCGCATCCACGTCATCGTCGAGTTCGCCGTCCCCGAACCGGCCGAGCGGCGCCGGATCTGGCGCCGCTGCATGCCGCCCTAGGCGCCGGTCGCGGACGACCACGACCTCGACCGCTTCGCCGACGGGGTGGAAGTGGCGGGTGGCGCCATCCGCAACGCGGTGGCGACCGCGGCGTTCCTCGCCGCCGACGAGGGCGCACCGATCGGCCAGGCCCACGTGGCTGCCGGGCTGGCGCGCGAGATGCAGAAGCTCGGGCGCCTCTTCGACCGAGCGGCGCTCGGCCTGTGATGCGCCGAAGCGCCGATCACCCGTCGAGGACGGGGCCGCCGAAGGCCTGGTAGGCGTCCATGATCTCGGGCGAGAAGGTCTTCCCCATGACCGTGCCCACGAAGACCTCGGCGACGAACTCCTTGGGGTTGCCGCCGGCGTAGCCGCTCACCTCCGACCTCGCCCGGGCCTGGATCCCCTTGCCGTTCAGCACGCTCCAGTTGAGGTCGGCGAACATCTTCGGGTTCAGCACCGAGTGCATGAGGTGGCCGAGCTCGTGGACGCAGGACCAGACACCGCGCTCGTCCTTGTACCGCTCGAGGTCTTCACCCGCCCGGCCGGCCGACAGCGATGTGGCGACGGTGGAGTCGAGCACCGAGGGCGTCAACAGCAGCACGTCCGGCATGTAGAACTCGGCGCGAGCGAACTCCTTGTGGACCTCGACGCCCGCCGCCTTGCTGCCGCTGACACCACGCCCGAACTTGGGGAGGATGACGTGGATCGTCGGCCGTTGCTTGATCCGGCGCCCGACGATGTCTAGGGCGGCTTCCAGCGCCTTGAGGCGCGCCGCGGCACCCCACGTGTCGGTGTCGTCCTTGGTCACGACGACGGGGAACCCGGCCAGCTTCTGGTTCTCGGTGACGAGCTTGCCCTTGTTGCTGCCCGATTTCTGGTGCTGCTCGACCTCGGCGTTGGCTCCGGTGAACTGGTCTTTCAGGTCGTCCGTGGCGCCCAACTTCTCCACGGCGTCTTCCTTGGTGGTGCCCCCGCGCAGCCCCGCGCCCTTCTCGTACCCCTCGAGCATCTCGAGCATCGCCTTGCGGTGGGCGGCGTGCAGCTGTTGCAGCGCCTCGTCGGTGATGAGGCCGTCGTCGCCGCGCTCGAAGAGCGCATCCCACATGCCCCCGCGCGAGTCTCCGCCGCGCTTGGCGTACTCGCCGGCCCGCCCGCCGTACTTCTTCCAGGCCTCCTGCTTCTCCTCGGCGAGCTTCGCCTTGTTCTGGCGATCCCGGACGTCGACGAGGAGCTCGTCGATCTTGTCGTTCAGGTCGGCGACCATGAGGCTGCGCACGGAGCCGTCGGTCTTCGTCCGCCTCCAGGCGTTGATGGCGTCGAGCACGGGCGTGAGCAGCCCCAGCCTCGTCTTCCAGTCGCCGGGCGGGTGGTTGGCGCCCTTGGTCACCCAGGTGGCGACCGCCTTGTCGATCGCCTTGAGCTCGCCGGAGCGCGGCTTGCCCTTCACCGCCGAGTACTGCTTCCAGTCGCGCAGGACGTCGAGCCCCGTGGGAGGGGTACGGGGCACGGCGGTCTTGCGGTGGACGCGACGGACGCCGCCCTGCTGCACGGTGTGGGTGAGCTCGTGCGACAGCAGGTGGGCTCCGGCCTTCGAGCTCGTGTCGGGCATGCCGTCCCGGAAGAAGATGTCGTTCCCGATGGTGAAGGCCTCGGCGCCGAAGCTCCGGTTGAGGCGGGTGGCCTCACGCCCGGTGTGCAGGCGCACGCTGCTGAAGTCTGCGGCCATCGCACCCTCGGCGTGGCTCCTGAAGGCGGCCGGCAGCGACGTGCCCCCCGTGCGGGCACGGTCGACCGCGGCTTCGTCGGCGGCCTGGACGTCGCCCCCCTCGGCGCCGATCGGCAGCCCGACGGCCGCCTTCCGGCGCACGCGCTCGGACGGTTCGGGTCGGCCGACGTCCGACCTGGCGATGGTGCCGTGGAAGCTGGCGGCGACCTGGTCGGCCACGGCGTCTGCTTCGGCCTCGAGCGGGTCGCTGGCCGAGCCGACGACCAGCTTGGGTTGGGCGAGCAGGCGCGCCGCCACCCGGTTCCCGAGCACCGCTCGCGGGTCGAGCCCGGCGGCGGTCTGTTCGGGCAGTTCCGTGGGCCGGGCTGCCGACCCCTCGTGACGACGGACCCTGCCAGCCGCTCGGCGCATCAGTTGACCCCCTTCGGACGCGCCTGACTCTACTGTGCGCCGTCCCCGCGTTCCTAGGCTCGATTGCCCTCGTGCGCCGTCGCGCCGGGATCTCCGAGGGCGGCCTGAGGGGCCCCACCTAGTCTCTGCTCCGTGGCAGCGGACCAACCAAAGGTCCTCGTCGTCGACGACGAGGAGCACATCACCGAGCTGCTGGCCATGGGCCTCGGCTTCAACGGCTTCGCCGTCGAGCGGGCCGCCTCGGGGCGCGACGCCCTCACCGCCATCGACGCCTGGCGCCCCGACCTGGTGGTGCTCGACGTGATGCTGCCCGACCTCGACGGCTTCGAGGTGGCCCGCCGGGTGCGTGACCGGGAGGGTGCCGGTCGGCACCTGCCGATCATCTTCCTCACCGCGAAGGATGCGACGGCCGACAAGGTGCAGGGCCTGCGCCTCGGCAGCGACGACTACGTGACCAAGCCGTTCAGCATCGAGGAGCTCATCGAGCGGGTGAAGGCGGTGCTGCGCCGGTCGGGCGACGGCGGGGGCGACCGCAGCCGGCTGAGCTTCGCCGACCTCGAGCTCGACGAGGACACCCGCGAGGTGTGGCGGGCCGGCCAGTCGGTCGAGCTCACGCCCACGGAGTTCAAGCTGCTGCAGTACCTGCTGGCCAACGCCCGCCGGGTGCTCACCCGCGACCAGATCCTCGAGCACGTGTGGGACTACACCTTCTCAGGCAACGCCAGCGTGCTGGAGACCTACATCAGCTACCTGCGCCACAAGGTCGACGTGGTCGACCCGCCGCTGATCCACACGGTCCGCGGCGTGGGCTACAGCCTCCGGCTGCCGCGCGCCTGACCGCCCCGGCGCCGGGGCGGGCGGCGACGGCCCAGCCACCCCGCAGCGCCCGCTCAGGGTGCTCCAAGCTTCGTTCCCGACGATGGTGGCCATGACGACCGTCCTGTCGCCGCCGGTGCTCGACTGGGGGCCCGCGGCCCCGCCCGACGCCCCTACCTCCCGCGTGCGCCGCCTGTGGCGGGGACCCGCCGTCGACCCGCCGTGGGCCCGCCCCGGCCTGGTGGTGCTCCTCGCCGCCACTGCCGCCCTCTACCTCTGGGGGCTCGGCCGGTCGGGCTGGGCCAACGCCTTCTACTCCGGGGCGGTGCAGGCCGGCACCCAGAGCTGGAAGGCCTTCTTCTTCGGCGCCTCCGACGCCGCCGGGTCGATCACCGTCGACAAGCCGCCGCTCTCGCTGTGGGTGATGGAGCTGTCGGCCCGGGCGTTCGGGCTGAGCAGCTGGAGCATCCTGGTGCCCCAGGCGCTCGAGGGCGTCGCCGCCGTGGCCGTCACCTTCGCCACGGTGCGGCGCTGGTTCGGTGCCGGCGCCGGCCTGCTGGCGGGGGCGGTGCTGGCCAGCACCCCGGCCGCGGCGCTGATGTTCCGCTACAACAACCCCGACGCGCTGCTCGTGGTGCTCCTCGTGGCGTCGACGTGGGCGATCACCCGGGCGATCGACGACGGCCGCACCCGCTGGCTGGTGCTGGCCGGCACCCTCGTGGGCCTCGGCTTCCTCACCAAGACGCTGCAGGCGATGCTCGTCGTGCCCGCCCTGGCCGCCGCCTTCCTGGTCGCCGGGCCGGCGTCACGCCTCGGGCGGCGGCTGGTCCAACTGCTCGCCGGCGGGGTGGCCCTGGTGGTGTCGTCGCTGTGGTGGGTGCTGGTGGTCATGGCGGTGCCCGCCTCGGCCCGCCCCTACATCGGCGGCTCGCAGGACAACAGCGAGTGGAACCTGATCTTCGGCTACAACGGCTTCGGCCGCCTCACCGGCAACGAGAGCGGCAGCGTCGGTGGCGGCCCGACAGGCGCCACCAGCCCGTGGGGCGGCACCGGCCTGCTGCGGCTGTTCGGCTCGCAGTTCGGCGGTCAGGCATCCTGGCTGCTCCCCTCCGCCCTGGTGCTGCTCGCCGCCGGGCTGGCCGTCACCGTGCGCCGGGCCCGCACCGACCGTGAGCGTGCCGGCCTGGTGCTCTGGGGGGGCTCGCTGGTGGGCACCGCCCTCACCCTGAGCTTCGGCAAGGGCATCATCCACCCGTACTACACCGTGGCGCTGGCGCCCTCGATCGGGGCGACGACGGCGATCGGTGCGACGGTGCTGTGGCGGCGCCGGGCGTCACTGGCTGCCCGGGTGGTGCTGGCCGCATCGGTGGTGGTGGCCGGCGTCTGGTCGTTCGAGCTGCTCGACCGGACCCCAACGTGGGCTCCGTGGCTGCGCGCGGCCGTGCTCGTCGTCGCCGCCTGCGCGGCGGTGGGGCTGCTGGTGTGGGGCCACACCGCCGCCACCCGGCGGGCAGCAGCGGCGGTCGCTGTGCTGGCGTCGTGCGCGGTCGGCCTGGCCGGCCCGGCGGCCTACAGCTTGAGCACCGCCGCCCACCCGGCGTCGGGCGCGCTGCCGTCGGCCGGGCCCGCCGGCCAGGGGGGCCTCGGCGGCCCGGGCGGCCCGGGAGGTGTCGGCGGTCGCCCCGGCGCCGGTGGGCAGGCCGGCTTCGGGCCGGGCGGCCCGCTCGGCGGTCGCTTCCCGGGTGCGGGCGGCTTCCCGGGCGCGGGCGGCTTCCCCGGTGCGGGCGGTTCCCCGGGTGCGGCCGGCTTCCCGGGCGCCGGCCTCGGCGGAGGTGGTGCGCGGGGCGGGGCCGGAGGCCTCGGGGGCATCCTCGGCGGCACGACGGTCAGCGCGGCGGTCACCGGGGCGCTGCGGGCCGACGCGGCGAAGTACACCTGGGTGGCAGCGGTCGTCAGCG
>DASTHS010000083.1:0-19849 GCA_035718085.1 Acidimicrobiales bacterium
ACGGCGCCGTCGACCCCGGCCTCGTCGCCGAGCGCCTGGCCGAGGTCGGCGAGCTGCAGGACGGCATCACCGCCCGCCGGCGCGCCGACCTGGTCGGCCGGGTCGAGCGGGTGCTGGTCGACGCCCCCGGCGTGGCGCGTAGCCACCGCGAGGCGCCCGAGATCGACGGGGTCATCGCGGTGCCGGTCGACCTGCCGGTGGGCAGCTGGGCCGACGTGGTCGTGACGGCCAGCACCGGGCCCGACCTGGAGGCCGTCCCCGTCGCCGCCCCGGCGGGGGTCTGACCGTGGCGGCGGGGAGTGGGGGGGTGGAGGTGCCGGTGCCCGTCAGCCACCGCTACGCCCGGACCGCCCGGGTCACCCCGGCCAACGCCATCACCATGACCCGCATGCTCGCCGCCCCGGTGATGGTGGCCATGATCGCCGCCCTGGGGCCGTCGTGGTGGTGCCTGGCCACCTGGGTGGCGCTGGCCAGCACCGACTTCCTCGACGGCTGGGTGGCTCGCCGCGAGGGGCCCACCAGCTCCGGTGCGTTCCTCGACCCGCTGGCCGACAAGGCCCTCGTGCTCGGTGCGCTCGTCGCCCTGGCCGCCACCGGCCTGGTCGGCTGGCTGCCCGTCGTGCTCGTCGCCGGGCGTGAGGCGGCCATGAGCGTGTGGCGCTCGCAGCTGGCCCGCCGGGGGGTGTCGGTGCCGGCCCGACCGCTGGCCAAGGTCAAGACCGCCACCCAAGACCTCGCCATCGGGCTGTTGCTGGTGCCGGCCATCGGGCGGCACCACCCAGACGTCGGGCGCGCCGTGCTGTGGGTGGCGGTGGTGCTCGCCCTCGCCAGCTTCGCCCAGTACCTGCGCGACGGCCGCCCGGCCCGGCCCGGCGGCCGCCGTGCGGGCTGAGGTCGTCGCCGTCGGCACCGAGCTGCTGCTGGGCTACGTCGTCGACACCAACTCGGCCTGGATCGGCGAGCAGCTTGCGCTGGCCGGGGTCGACTGCCTGCGGGCCACCAAGGTCGGCGACAACGTCGAGCGCATCGCCGACGCGCTCCGCGGTGGCCTGCAGCGGGCCGATGCCGTGATCGTCTGCGGCGGCCTGGGCCCCACCAGCGACGACCTGACCCGCGAGGCGCTCGCCGCGGTGATGGGCGTCGAGCTCCGGCGCGACCCGGTCGTCGAGGAGCGCATCGCCGGCATGTTCCGCGCCGTCGGCATGGCCATGGGCGACTCGAACCGCCACCAGGCCGACGTGCCGACGGGAGCCACCGTGATCGAGCAGGTGCGCGGCACGGCACCCGGGCTGGTGTGCCCCGTCGGCGGGGGCAAGGTCGTCTACGCCGTGCCCGGCGTCCCCGCCGAGATGCGCGAGATGGTGACCCGGGCGGTGCTGCCCGACCTCGCCGCCCGGGCCGGCGCGCCGTCGGTGATCGCCACCCGCACGCTGCGCACGTGGGGGGCGGGCGAGTCGGCGGTGGCCGAGCGCCTCGCCGACCGGGTCGCCGCCCTCGAGGGCGGCGACGGCGTCGCCATCGCCTACCTGGCCAGCGCCGCCGAGGGCGTCAAGGTGCGGCTGTCGGCCAAGCGGCCGACGGTGGCGGCCGCTGCCGCGCTGCTCGACGAGGAGGAGGGACAGGTGCGCGCCCGCCTCGGCGACCTCGTCACCGGCGTCGACGACGCCACCCTCGAGGTGGTGGTCGGTGAGCTGCTGCGCGCCGGGGGCCGCAGAGTGGCCGTCGCCGAGTCGCTCACCGCCGGCATGGTCGCCGCCCGGCTCGTCGACGTGCCCGGGGCCAGCGCCTGGGTCCGCGGCGGGGTGGTGGCCTACGCCGGCGAGGTCAAGCACCGGGTGCTCGGGGTGCCCGACGGGCCCGTGGTCACCGCCGCCGCGGCCGAGGCGATGGCTGTCGGGGTCGCCATGGTCTGCGGTGCCGACTGCGGGCTCGCCGTCACCGGCGTCGCCGGCCCCGACCCCCAGGAGGGTGAGCCCCCGGGCACCGTGTTCGTCGGCTCGTACGTCGACGGGGCCGCCGCCTCCGAGCGGCTGCGCCTCCCCGGTGGCCGGGTCGAGGTGCGCGTGCTCACCGTCGGCGCCGCGCTCGACCACCTCCGCCGCCGGCTGCTGGGCCTGCCGTTGCGCGGCTGGACGACTGGGTAGCAGTAGCGGCTGTGAGCGACCAGAGCGACCGCCAGGCCACCCCCCAGGAGTTCCCCGACGAGACCCCGGGCGACAAGTCGTTCGGCGAAGCGGCCCGCGAGAAGCAGGAGGCCGCCGACGCGGCCGAGGCGTCGGGCGCCGACCTGCCGCCCGAGTCGGGCGACGCGCCCCGTGCCGGCGGCAAGGCCGACCCGGCGTAGCTCGCGGCGGCGCCGGGGGCCCCGCCCGGCGCCTTCAGACGCCGGCGAGGGCCATGAGCCCCTCGATGCGGGCGACCTCCACCGCCGTGAAGGGATCGCCGGCGCGTGCGGCCAGCACCACGCTGCCGGTCGTGCCGCCGCTGGCGTCGGGCACGGCGACCAGCCAGCCGTCCCCACCGAGGCGCTCGGCCCCGTCGCCGGGCAGCCCGGTGGCCGGCGCGCCGACTGCGCCGCCCTGCTCCCGGGCCAGGGCGGCGGTCGGGTGGGGCGCCGCGACGCCGGCACGCTCCACCCAGGCCACCGGCGCCGCGCACAGCTCGGCTACCGCGGCCGCCAACGCCTCGTCGAGCGCCCGGGGGTCGCCGCCCGCAGCCAGGGCCGTGAGGCGGGCGGCGGCGTCGAGCACCACGACCACCGGGTCGCGGTGCGAAGCCGCCTGGATGGAGAGCAGCGTGGCCGCCGCCCCCTCGGCCAGGTCGCGGCGCAGCTCGGCCACGGGGGCGGGGCCGGCGAAGCTGACGGTCAGGTCGTCGACGGCCTGGTCGCCGTCAGGGGCGCCGGGTCGGCGCAGCACGTCGACCGCCTCGATGTTGCCGCCCTGCCCGGCGATGGCGGCGGCGGCCGCGGCCAGCGCGCCGGGGCGGTCGGCGAGGGCGATGCGCAGGCGCAGGCGCACGCGGGTCGGCATGCCGCCGAGCGTAGGACGGCGACGTTTCCGGCCTGTTGCGCCACGGGCGCCTTCGCCGGCCGGCATCATGCGGGCCGCGCCATCCACCACCGAACGTGCGTTCGGGTCTAGCCTCCTGATCACACCGGTGTGATGCGCCCGTCGGGGCGGTCACACCCCCTCCGTAGGGTGGCTGCCGGGTCGGTCGCCACAGCGGCGACCAGGGCACAGCAACCGGAAAGGCGAGCGTCGTGGAGAAAGACAAGGCCCTCGAGATGGCCATGGGCCAGATCGAGAAGCAGTTCGGCAAGGGCGCCATCATGCGGATGGGCGAGAAGACCTCGATGGCGGTGGAGGCCATCTCGACCGGCGCCCTGTCACTCGACCTCGCCCTCGGCATCGGCGGCCTGCCCCGGGGGCGGGTGGTCGAGATCTACGGCCCCGAGTCGTCGGGCAAGTCGACCCTCGCCATGCACGTGGTGGCCGAGGCGCAGCGCAACGGCGGCATCTGCGCCTACGTGGACGCCGAGCACGCCATGGACCCGGTGTACGCGAAGGCCATCGGCGTCAACGTCGACGACCTGCTGATCTCCCAGCCCGACACCGGGGAGCAGGCCCTCGAGATCGCCGACATGCTGATCCGGTCGGGCGCCCTCGACGTGTTGGTCATCGACTCGGTGGCGGCCCTGACCCCCCGGGCGGAGATCGAGGGTGACATGGGCGACTCCCACGTCGGCCTGCAGGCCCGCCTCATGTCGCAGGCGCTGCGCAAGCTCACCGCAACGCTCAACCGGTCGAACACCATCTGCAT
This sequence comes from Acidimicrobiales bacterium, assembly GCA_035718085.1. GTDB lineage: Bacteria > Actinomycetota > Acidimicrobiia > Acidimicrobiales > Palsa-688 > DASTHS01. The sequence goes on from DASTHS010000083.1 coordinate 3,823, forward strand.
CTTCATCAACCAGCTGCGGGAGAAGATCGGGGTGATGTTCGGGTCGCCGGAGACCACCCCCGGTGGTCGGGCGCTGAAGTTCTACTCGTCGGTCCGGCTCGACATCCGCCGCATCGAGTCGATCAAGGACGGCGCCGAGGTGGTGGGCAACCGCACCCGGGTGAAGGTCGTCAAGAACAAGGTCAGCCCGCCGTTCAAGCAGTGCGAGTTCGACATCATGTACGGCAAGGGCATCAGCCGGGAGGGCACGCTGATCGACGTGGGCGTCGACCTCGGCATCATCAAGAAGTCGGGTGCCTGGTACACCTACGAGGGCGAGCAGCTCGGGCAGGGCCGGGAGAACGCCAAGAACTTCCTCGCCGAGAACCTGGAGCTGGTCATCGAGATCTCCGAGCGGGTGCGTCAACAGGTTGGCATCGGAGCCACCCCCGACATCGACGACCCCCTCGGCAGCCTGCCCGGCGACGACGACCCGATCTCCCTCTCGGACTGACCACGTCGGCCTCGGCGGGGGTCGGGGCGGAGCAGCGATCGAGCGACCGGCGCCCAGGGGGCGCCGGTCGTTTCCGTCGGTGCTGCGCCGTCGGGGAGGAGGTTGGCCCTACAGCGCCGAACACCTTCGGGAACCGCCGATTTCGACCAGAATGCGTCGGAGCGGATCCGAGGGAGGCACGGTGGCTGCAACGCTCAAGGTGTCGAGCAAGTCAGCGCCGAACGCCGTCGCCGGTGCGCTGGCCGGTATGGTGCGGGCAGAGGGCCGGGTCGAGATGCAGGTCGTCGGGGCAGGGGCGCTCAACCAGGCGATCAAGGCGGTGGCGATCGCCCGCAGCTTCGTCGCTGCGGCGGGCATCGACCTGGTGTGCAAGCCGCACTTCGCCGACGTCTGCATCGACGGCGAGGCCCGCACGGCCATCCGGCTGGAGGTGACCTGTGAGTCGATCGACCCCGCCGCCGCGCCGCTCGGCGGGCCGCTCGGCTCGGTCGTCGAGCCGGCCTGATCCGGCGGGGCGGCAGCGGAGCCGGAAGCCCGGGGAGGGAGGCTCACCTCCCCGCCGGGGATGCCGATGCTCCGGGGCGATGGCCCCGGACACCCAGACGCTCCTCACTGCTCTCTCGAACGCACTGTGGGAGGAGCGGGGGTCGCTCGAGCTGCTGCTCTTCAGGATGGTCGCGCAGCAGGCGGTGCTCCGGCGCGGTGACGACCGCTGGCTGGTGGCCGCGACCAGGGAGGTCGAGGACGCGCTCGACCGGCTCCAGGTCGCCGAGCTGGCCAGGGAGGTGGAAGTGGCCGCACTCGGCGCCGACCTCGGCGCGGGCGACGGGTCGACGCTGCAGGAGCTGGCGGCGCTGGTCGACCAGCCCTGGGCCGACATCCTCGCCGGTCACCGTGAGGGCCTGCGCCGCCTGCTCGGGGAGGTCGAGGAGGTGGCGGCCGCCAACCGGACCACGGCCGCCCGCGCCCTCGTCGCGGACCGGAGGGCCGCGGACGCTGCCCGCGGTGCGCCGGCCGCGATGCGAGCGGCGGGCCACCCGGGGGGAGCCGCCCTCGGTGCCGCCGGGCCGGCGGCCGACCTCCAGGGCGAGCTCAGGGGCGTCACCATCGCCGGCTCGATGGCCGTGGCCGTCGGCATCGCCCACCCGAGGCTGGCCGCGTTCGTGGCGTGACGGCCGGAGGGGCGGCGGCCTCCCCCTGTAGGCTCGCCTGCCCGGAGCCCGAAGGAGCGCCCATGCTCGTCCTCGCCTGTGAGGTCGCCCAGCAGATCAGGATCGGCAGCGACGCCGTCGTGTCGGTGCTCGAGGTCGACGGCCGGCAGGTGCGCCTGGGCATCGACGCCCCGCGGGAGCTCCCCGTCGCCCTCGAGCAGGGCTCGGCCCCGAGGTGACGGGCCCGGCTGGCACCGACGGGCGCCGGTACTTCATCCGCACCTTCGGGTGCCAGATGAACGAGCACGACTCCGAGCGCCTGGCCGGCGCCTTGGAGGCCGATGGGCTCACTCGCGCCGAGTCCGTCGACGACGCCGACGTGGTCGTGCTCAACACCTGCTGCATCCGGGAGAACGCCGACAACCGGCTCTACGGGACCCTCGGCCACCTGAAATCCCTCAAGGACCGGCGCCCGGGCATGCAGATCGCCGTCGGCGGGTGCCTGGCGCAGAAAGACGGCGACCTCGTGCGTCGACGGGCGCCATGGGTCGACGCCGTGTGGGGCACCCACAACGTCGCCCGCGCCGCGACCCTCCTGGAGGCGGCACGGTCGGCCCCGGTGACCGAGATCGTTGCCGCGGGGGAAGGCGACGACCCGGTGTTCGCCTCCGCGCTCCCCGTGCGGCGCGACCAGGCGTGGGCAGCGTGGGTGACCATCCAGATCGGATGCGACAACAGCTGCGCCTTCTGCATCGTGCCGTCGGTACGGGGCCCCGAGGTCAGCCGCCCGCTGGGCGACGTGGTGGCCGAGGTGCGGGCGCTGGCCGCGGCCGGCACCTCGGAGGTCACCCTGCTCGGCCAGAACGTCAACAGCTACGGCCGCGACATCACCACCGCGCTGCGCGCCGATCCCGGGTGGCGCACTGCTGGCCACCAGGCAGGCACCGCTTGGGCGGCCGACGTGCGGCCGCGCCCGAGAGCGCTGTTCGCCGACCTGCTGCGGGCGGTCGCCGACGTCGACGGCATCCGCCGGGTGCGGTTCACCAGTCCGCACCCGAAGGACCTGCGTGACGACGTGGTCGCCGCCATGGCCGAATCCCCAGCCGTCTGCGAGCAGCTGCACCTGCCGCTGCAGTCGGGGAGCGACGCGGTGCTCGCGGCGATGCACCGTGGCTACACCGCCGAGCGCTACCTGCAGAAGTTGGCCATGGCCCGCGCCGCGGTCGACGACCTGGCGGTGAGCACCGACATCATCGTGGGGTTCCCGGGCGAGACCGAGGCCGATTTCCGCGCCACCCTGGAGGTGGCCGCCGAGGCCGCCTACGACAGCGCCTACACCTTCATCTACTCGCCACGGCCGGGCACGGAGGCGGCCGAGCTGGTCGACCGGTTCGTCGACCCGGCGGTGGTCGCCGACCGCTTCGACCGGCTCCGGGTGGTGGTGGAGCGGTCGGCCCTGGCCCGCCACCGGATGCGTGAGGGCCGGCTGGAGGAGGTGCTCGTCGAGGGCCCGTCGCGCCGGCAGGCCGAGGTCACCACCGGGCGGACCCGGCAGGGCAAGCTCGTGCACTTCCGGGCCGCGCCCGGCGCCGCGCCTGCGGGCAGCTACGCCCACGTGGTGGTCACCCGCGGCGCTCCGCACTTCCTCGAGGGCGAGTTGCGCGAGGTCGTCGAAGCGCCGCGCCACCGCACCCGCATCCCGGTCAGCGGCCGCTGAGCACACGTCACCTGGCGCTGGTCGGGCCGACGGCGTCGGGGAAGTCTGCCGTGGCAGTCGGCGTCGCCGCCGCCCTCGGCGACGTGGAGATCGTGACGGCCGACTCGATGCAGGTCTACCGGGGCATGGACCTCGGCACCGCCAAGCCGTCGGCCGCCGACCGGGCCGGCGTGGCCCACCACCTGCTCGACGTCGCCGACCCGGCCGACGAGATGACCCTCGTGGCCTGGACCGCCGCCGCCCGGGCAGCCGTGGCCGCCATCGAGGCCCGTGGGCGACGGGCGCTGCTCGTCGGTGGCACCGGCCTCTACGTGCAGGCACTCGTCGACGGGTTCGAGCCGCCCGGCAGGTGGCCCGAGGTGCGGGCGGCCCTCGACGCTGACCCCGACACCGCGGGCATGCACCGCCGCCTCGCTGCGCTCGACCCGCGCGCCGCCGGTCGGATGGAGCCGACCAACCGGCGACGGGTGGTGCGGGCCCTCGAGGTCACCATCGGCTCGGGCCGGCCGTTCTCCGCGTTCGGGCCGGGCGTCGCCAGCTACCCGCCGACGCGGTGGCGCATCGCCGGGCTCTGGCAGCCGCGTGGCGTCGCCGCCGCCCGCATCGCCGACCGCTTCGCCGGCATGGTCGACGCCGGGTTCGTCGCGGAGGTGCGCCGGCTGGTCGATGCCGGGCCCCTGTCGCGCACCGCCCGGCAGGCGCTCGGCTACCGGGAGGTGCTCGCCCACCTCGAGGGAGGTGTGCCCCTCGACCGGGCGATGGCCGAGGCCGTCACCCGCACCCGGGCGTTCGCACGGCGCCAGCGCATGTGGTGGCGGCGCGACCCCCGGATCACGTGGGTCGGCACCGGGGCCGATCCACTCGCCGCCACGCCGGTGCTGCTGGGAGACTGGGGGGCACGATGACCGCACCCGCCTCCCCGGCACCGCCGCTCGACCTGGTCAAGCTCGAGGGCGCCGGCAACGACTTCCTCGTGCTGCTCGACCCAGCGCCGGCGGCGCCGGGCGTCGCCGGCGCGCCCGACCTGGCCGACCTGGCCCGCCTGGCGTGCGAGCGCCATCGCGGCTTCGGCGCCGACGGCTTGGTGCGCGGCACCCGACCCGGCGACGGGGCCGACCTCGGCTTCGAGCTGTGGAACGCCGACGGCTCCACCGCCGAGATGAGCGGCAACGGCATGCGCTGCCTGGCCCACGCCGCCCTCGACGCCGGCTGGGTGGCCGAGGGCGCCCCCTTCTCGGTGTCGACCGCCGCCGGGCGGCGCCAGGTCACGATCCGGCGGTCGGCCGACGGGTCCTCGGCGTGGTCGGGGGTGGCCATGGGCCGCCCGACGGTGTCGGGCGCCGGCGACCGCTGCAACGTCGGTCACGGCTCGCTTCGCGTCGACATGGGCAACCCCCACCTCGTCGTCGCCGGCCCCGACCCGGCCACGGTCGACGTGGGCCGCCTCGGGCCGCAGCTCGAGGCGTCGGTGCCGGGCGGCTGCAACGTCGAGTTCGTGACGCTCGGCCCGGGGCCCGACGAGCTGACCATGCGCGTGTGGGAGCGGGGGGTGGGTGAGACGCTGGCCTGCGGCACCGGGAGCTGCGCGGCCGCCGTCGCGTTCGCGACGTGGGGCAGGGTCGGCCGGGCGGTCACCGTGCACCAACCCGGCGGGTCGGTCGCCGTCGAGTGGGCCGCCGACGACACCGTGGTGCTCTCCGGGCCGAGCAGGCGCATCGGCACCTGCAGGTGGGGGGCGTCGTGAGCCTGATCGAACGCAGCTTCCGGGAGAAGATCGTGCTGGTCGGGGTGACCAGCCCACCCGGGGGCGAGGAGGAGACCGAGGCCCACCTCGACGAGCTGGCCCTGCTGGTCGGCACCGCCGGCGCCGACCCGGTCGCCCGGGTCGTGCAGCGGCGCGACCACCCCGACCCCGCCACCTACGTCGGTCGCGGGAAGGCCGACGAGCTCCGCCAGATCTCCGAAGCGGTCGACGCCGACACCGTGGTGTTCGACGACGAGCTGTCGCCGGCGCAGTCGCGCAACCTCGAGAAGATCCTCGGCCGCACCGCCATCGACCGCACGGCGGTCATCCTCGACATCTTCGCCCAGAACGCCCGCACCCAGGAGGGCAAGGCGCAGGTCGAGCTGGCGCAGCTGCGCTACCGGCTGCCCCGCCTCCGCGGGCGCGGCACGGCCCTGTCGCAGCAGGGCGGCGGCATCGGCACCAGAGGTCCCGGCGAGACGCAGCTGGAGGTCGACCGGCGGCGGCTGGTGCGGCGCATGACCAAGCTCGAGTCGGAGCTGCGGGAGCTGACCGAGACCCGGCGGCTGCAGCGCAAGAGCCGCCGGCGCAGCCGCCTGGCCACGGTGTCGATCGTCGGGTACACCAACGCCGGCAAGTCGACGCTGCTCAACCGGCTGACCGACGCCGGGGTGCTGGTGGAGGACCGCCTCTTCGCCACCCTCGACCCCCGCACCCGCCGACTCGACCTGCCGGGCGGCGAGACGGTGCTGTGCTCGGACACCGTGGGGTTCGTGCGCAAGCTGCCCCACCAGCTGGTGGAGGCGTTCCGGTCGACCCTCGAGGTGGTGACCGAGTCGGACCTGCTCGTGCACCTCGTCGACGCCGCCGCCCCCGACCCCGGGGGGCAGATCGACGCCGTGCGCGCCGTGCTCGACGAGATCGGCGCCGCCGGCCTGCCCGAGCTGCTCGCGGTCAACAAGGCCGACGTCGCCCCCGAGGCCGCCGCCCGCCTCACCCGCCGGCACCCCGGGTCGGTGCAGCTGTCGGCCCGCACCGGCGAAGGCGTCCCCGCCCTGCTCGAGTCGGTCGGCGACCGCCTGCGGGCCCTGGCCTCGGTGGTCGAGCTGGTGATCCCCTACGACCGCGGCGACGTGCTCGCCGCCGTGCACCGGGAGGGGGAGGTGCTCGTCGAGCACCACGGTGAGGGGGCGACGGAGGTGTCGGTGCGCGTCGACCAGGCCGGAGCTGCCCGCTTCCGGGAGTTCGCGGTGGCCGCCCCCGCCGCGGCGCCCGAGGACGCCCGGTGAGCGGCGCCCCGGCCGGCTGGGTGCCGCCCGCCTACCCCTACGACCGCCTCGAGGGCCTGCGCGAGGTGGCGGCCCGCTTCGAGGGTGGCGCCGTCGACCTGTCGATCGGCACGCCGACCGACCCGCCGCCGCCGGCGGCCGTCGAGGCGCTCGGCGACCCCGACCGGGCGGGCGCGCTGCGCGGCTACCCGACGTCGCTCGGCTCGGCGCCGCTGCGTCGGGCCATCGCCACCTGGCTCACCGACACCTTCGGGCTGGCCGCCGGGCTCGTCGGGCCCGCAGCGGTGGCCGCGTGCGTCGGCACGAAGGAGTTCGTGGCCACGACGCCGGCCTGGATGGCCAAGCGCGACCCCGGTCGCGACACGGTGCTCTACCCGGCGGTGTCCTACCCCACCTACGCGATGGGCGCCGAGCTGGCCGGGCTGCGGGCCGTGCCCGTGCCCCTCGATGCCCACTGGCGCCTCGACCTGACGGCCGTGGCCGACAGCGACGCCGAACGAGCGCTGCTGCTCTGGTCGAACACGCCGGGCAACCCCGCTGGCGGCCTCGACGACCTCCAGGCCGTCGCCGCGTGGGGCCGCCACCGTGGCATCCCCGTCTTCTCCGACGAGTGCTACTGCGAGTTCACCTGGGACGGCCCGCCGCGCAGCGTGCTCGCCGGCGGCAGCGTCGAGGGGGTGGTGGCCCTCCACTCGCTCTCCAAGCGGTCGAACCTCGCCGGCCTCCGGGTGGGCTGGTACAGCGGCGACCCCGAGATCGTCGGCTACCTCGGCGAGGTGCGCAAGCACGCCGGGCTGATGGTGCCCGGGCCGGCCCAGGCCGCCGCCGCCGCCGCCCTGACCGACCGGGCCCACGTCGACGAGCAGCGGCAGCGCTACCGCAGCCGCCTCGAGCGCCTCGCCGAGGTGCTCCGGGCGGGCATGGGCCTGGAGGTCGGGCTGCCGGCCGGCGGCTTCTACCTGTGGGTGGCCGCCCCCGACGGGGACGCCTGGGCCCTGAGCGCGGCGCTGGCCGATCGTGCCGGGGTCATCGCTTCCCCCGGTGAGTTCTACGGGCCCGCGGGCGGCGGTCACGTGCGCCTGGCCGTGGTGGCTCCCTCCGAGCGGATCGAGGTGGTGGCCCGCCGGCTCGGGGTCTGACCGGCCCGGCGGCCCCGTCGCCCCGACCGGTCAGGTCTGCAGGTCGAGCACCGCCGCCGCCAGGTCTTCGAGGGCGGCGAGGGCCCGGTCGGGTGGCGGGGGGGAGATGGGCCGCACCACGAACTTCGAGAACCCCACGGCGATGAACCCCTCGAGCACCGAGCGCAGCGCGTCGAGCCCGACGGGGACCAGCACGTCGGGGTCGCCGCCCCGGCTGCGGGCGGCGACCGAGGCACGGGCCCGGTCGGAGATCGGCGTCTCGCTCCAGCCGATGCTCACCCCGAAGTGCTCGGGGTCGATCGACCGGCCGGCAGCGGCGGCCGCCGCTTCGATGACCTGCCGCCCGGCGGCGGCCTCCTCCGGGGTGGTGAGCGCCGGCAGCCACCCGTCCGACAGCCGTCCGCAGCGCTCGAGCGCGGCGGGCCCGTTGCCGCCGAGCCAGGGTTCGAGCGGCTGCTGCACCGGCAGCGGGTCGAGCGTGACCGCCTGGAGGGTGGCGCCGGGCAGTTCGGCGGTGACCTCGGCGCCCGACCACAGGCGCCGGAGCAGCGGCAGCGCGGTGTCGATGGCTGCGCCCCGCCCTGCCGTCGGCACCCCGATGGCCGACCGTTCGGGCTCGTGGGTGAGCCCCGGCACCAAGCACAGCAGGAGCCGGCCGCCCGACACGACGTCGAGGGTGGCGAGCTGCTTGGCCAGCCGCAGCACGTTGCGCCCGGGCAGCAGGCAGGTCGTGCCCACCTTCAGCTTCGGCGTGCGCCCTGCGACCCACGCCAGGGTCACGAGCGGGTCGGGTGCCGCCGCGGTGAGCACCTCGGGCAACCACAGTGAGTCGAACCGCAGGTCGGCGATGGCGTCGACCTGGTCGCCGAGCCCCGGCGGGGGCGTGCCCTTGGTGCCCCGGGCCACGCTGCCCGCCATGCCCACACCGATGCGCACCTTCACGGGCTCGACCTCTCTCCCCGGGCGGGCGGTGGCGCCGCGCCGAGCCGACGCTACCGGGCGGTAGGTTCGCCGGATGGCTGATCTCGAGGGTGCCATCGACGACCTCTGGGAGCGGCGCGCCGATCTCGGCCCTGCCGACACCGACGCCGCCGCCACCGTGCACGCCGCCGTCGAGCTGCTCGACACGGGGGCCGCCCGCGTGGCCGAGGTCGGTGCGGACGGCCGGGTGGTGGTGCACGAGTGGCTGAAGCGGGCCATCCTGCTGCTGTTCCGCGTGTCGGAGATGGCGACGATCGAGGCGCCGCCGTTCGAGTACCACGACAAGCTGCCGCTCAAGCGCGGCCTGGCCGCCGCCGGCGTGCGGGCGGTGCCGGGCGCCTCGGCCCGTTGGGGCTCGTACCTCGAGCCGGGCGTCGTGATGATGCCGAGCTACGTCAACATCGGCGCACGCGTCGGTGCCGGCACCATGGTCGACACCTGGGCGACGGTGGGCAGCTGCGCCCAGATCGGCCGCAACGTGCACCTCTCGGGCGGCGTCGGGATCGGTGGTGTGCTCGAGCCACCCCAGGCCGCGCCGGTGGTGGTGGAAGACGAGGCCCTGATCGGCAGCCGGTGCATGATCACCCAGGGCGCCCGCGTCGGGCGCGGCGCCGTGCTCGGCGAGGGCTGCGTGCTCAACCCCGGCATCCCCGTCATCGACGCGGACACCGGCCAGGAGCTGGCGCGCGGCCACGTGCCCGACTGGTGCGTCGGGGTGCAGGCCACCCGGCCGAGGCCGTTCCCGGGGGGCACCTTCGGCTTGCCGTGCATCCTGGTCATCCGCCGCCTCACCGAGGGGCAGCGCCACGACACGGCCACGTTGAACGACATGCTGCGTGACCACGGCGTGAGCATCTGAGATGGCCGCCGACCTCCTGGAGGCGACCGCCTCCCTGATCGCCGTGGCCAGCGAGAGCGGCGACGAGGCGGCTCTCGCCGGCCGGGTCGAGGCGGCCCTGCGGGCGGCGCCGTGGTTGGAGGTCGACCGGATCGGCGACAACGTCGTCGCCCGCACCCGTGAGGGCGTCGGCGACCCCGCCCACCCGAGGGTGCTGCTCGCCGGCCACCTCGACACGGTGCCGGCCAACGGCAACGGAGCTCCCCGCATCGACGGCGACACGCTGTGGGGGCTGGGGGCGGCCGACATGAAGGGCGGTCTCGCCGTCATGCTCGACCTGGCGACGGCCGGCCCCACGGGCGTGCCCGCCACCTGGGTGTTCTACGCACGCGAAGAGGTGGCGCGCAGCCAGAACGGGCTGCTCGAGGTGGCCGCCGCCCGGCCGGACCTGCTCGCTGCCGACGTCGCCGTGGTCGGGGAGCCGAGCGGCGCGGTGATCGAGGCGGGCTGCCAAGGCGTCCTCAAGGCGGTCGTCACCGTCTGCGGCCGGCGCGCTCACAGCGCCCGGCCGTGGATGGGCGTCAACGCCGTGCACCGCCTGGCACCCGTGCTGGCGGCGCTGGCGTCGGCCGACGAGCGTCGACCCGAGATCGACGGGTGCCGCTACCGGGAGGCGCTCGCCGCCGTCGCCGTCGGCGGCGGCGTCGCCGGCAACGTGGTGCCCGACCGCGCCGAGGTGACCTTGAGCCACCGCTTCGCCCCCGACCGCGACGCGGCCGCCGCCGAGGGGTGGCTGCGCTCGCTGCTGGCCCCGCACCTCGACGCCGACCTCGGCGACCACCTCGAGGTGGTCGACCGCGCCCCCTCGGCCGCCCCCGGGCTCGGCCACCCGGTGCTCGCCCGCCTGCTGGCCGCGACCGGGGCGCCGCCGCGCGCCAAGCTGGGCTGGACCGATGTGGCCTTCTTCGCCGAGCGGGGGGTGCCGGCGGTCAACTTCGGCCCAGGCGACCCGGAGCTCGCCCATCGGGCCGACGAGCGCGTCGAGCGGGCGGAGTTGGTGGCCGTGCGGGCGGCACTGGCCGACGTGCTGGGCGTCACAGCCGCCGCAGCACCGTGACCACCTTGCCGTAGACGGTCACCTGGTCGGGGTCGAACACCATCGGCTCGAGGCGGGCGTTGGCCGGCACCAGCACCACCTTCGCACCCTTGCGGCTGTAGGTCTTGACGGTCGCCTCCTCGCCGGGGATGCCGGCGACGACCACGTCACCCTTGGCCACCTCCGCCTGCTGGCGCACCACGACGAAGTCGCCGTCGAGGATGCCGGCCTCGATCATCGAGTCGCCGCGGACTCGGAGCATGAAGAGCTGCCCGTCACCGGTGAAGTCCTCGGGCAGGGGCAGGAGCTCCTCGACGTTCTGTGACGCGAGCACGTCGGTGCCGGCGGCGACGTCGCCGACCAACGGCACGTGGCGGGTGGGCCGCCGCTCGAGCGCCGCACCGGTCGTGGTGTCGTAGCGCACCTCGATGGCACGCGGCTTGGTCGGGTCGCGGCGCAGGAAGCCCTGGCGCTGCAGGGTGGTCAGGTGGCTGTGCACCGTCGACGAGGAGGTCAGGCCCACCGCCTCGCCGATCTCCCGCACCGAGGGGGGGAACCCCCGCTCGCGGATCTGCGCGGCGATGAAGTCGAGGATCTCGCGGCGCTTGCCGGTCAGCTCGGTGTCGGTCATCGGTGCGCTCCCGTCCCGGCCCGCTCGGGCCTCGTGCCGGAGCGGCACCGGGTGGGCCGCTCCGCGCTGCTCTTCATGCGATCTCACGGTAGCGCCCGGGTGCGGCGGGGGCAAACACCCGTTCGACGCCGGCCTTGACGGCGAACGCATGTTCTGGTGGGATGGTGGGCACACACGAACAGACGTTCCCCGCCGGAGGGCCCGGCGGTCACCTCGAGGAGGTCGACATGTCGAGCACCGCCGTGATCCGTCCCGCCGCCGGCCCCACGGGCGCCCGTCGTGCCGTCGCGCCGCTCGGGTCGGTGCGGTGGCAGCGGGCCGGTCGGCGCCCGTCAGCCGCCACCTACCGTCGCCGGCGGCTCGCCGCGCTGGGCCTCGCCGTGCTGGCAGGCGCCGGCCTGTGGCTCGTGGTGCACGGGCTCGCCGGCGTGCTGGCCGGCAGCGCCGGCGCCGCCCCGAGGCCCGTGGCCGCCCACACCTGGGTGGTGCGGCCCGGCGACACGGCGTGGGGCATCGCCCTGGCGTCGGGCGCGACCGGTGACATCCGCCCGGTGGTCGACGCCATCGAGGCACAGGTGGGCGGCGGCCCGCTGGTGGTGGGGGAGCGGATCTCGCTGCCCTGACCTGTGGTCGGCCGGTGGAGGCACGGCCCCGACGGGCGGCGCCGGTAGCCTCGGCAGCGTGCGCTGCCCGCACTGTGGCGATCTCGACGACAAGGTCGTCGACTCGCGCGCCGGTGACGACGGTGCGGCCATCCGCCGCCGGCGCGAGTGCCTGGCCTGCGGTCGGCGGTTCACCACCTACGAACGGGTCGAAGAGGTGCCCCTGGTGGTCGTGAAGCGGTCGGGTGGCCGGGAGCCGTTCGACCGCCGGAAGCTGGTGGCCGGCATCGCCTCTGCGGCGAAGAACCGGCCGGTCGACCCCGCCCGGATGCAGGCCATCGCCGCCGACGTCGAGGAGCTGGCCCGCATCGAGGGCGGCGAGGTGGCCAGCGACCGGGTGGGCCGGGCCGTGCTCGACGCGCTCCGGGTGGTCGACGAGGTGGCGTACCTCCGCTTCGCCAGCGTCTACAAGGGGTTCGACGGCGCCGCCGACTTCGAGCGGGAGGTCGACGCGCTGAGCGCCGACGGCCGCCCCGTCGAGTAGTGCCGGCGCCGGGGTGCGCACCCGGTGGGCGGTGCGCCTATGCCCAGTGCCGGGGCTCGGGGCCGGGCGGCGCGTCGGCGGCCCCCGCCCGTTCGAGCAGCTCGACCAGCGGGCCGTAGAGGTCAGGTGGTGCGGCCACGACGGTGCGCTCCCCGAGCAAACCCACCCGCCCGCCGGCCTCCTCGCAGATCAGGCGGCCGGCGGCCAGATCCCAGGGGTTGAGCCCCCACTCGTAGTAGGCGTCGACGCGCCCGCCCGCCACCCAGCACAGGTCGAGGGCCGCCGAGCCGAAGCGGCGCAGGTCACGCACGGCCGGCAGCACCACCGACAGCAGCGACCCCTGCCACGCCCTGCGGTCGCTGCGGTAACCGAAGCCGGTGGCCACCAGGGCCGTGGCGAGCGACGAGCGCCCGGCGGCGACCTGGCAGGCGACCCCGTTGCGGCGCGCCCGGCGGCCACGGGCCGCCGCCCACAGCTCGCCGCGGGTGGGGTCGAGCACCACGCCGGCCACGGCGGCGCCGTCGACCTCGGCGGCGATCGACACCGACCACTGCGGCACGCCGAAGAGGAAGTTGGTGGTGCCGTCGAGGGGGTCGACCACCCATCGCACCCCGCTGGCGCCCGCCGATGCCGTGCCCTCCTCGGCGAGGAGGGCGTCGTCGGGGCGGCGCTCGGCCAGCACGGCGGCGACGGCGGCTTCGGCCCCCCGGTCGACCTCCGACACCATGTCGGTGCCGGAGGTCTTCGTGTCGACGTGGCGCGCGCCGGCGGCCGCACCCACCACCAACACGGCCGCTGCCGCCCGGGCGGCCTGCAGCGCCGTGGCGGCGAGATCGGCGAGCAGCGGGTCTTCGTGGTCGGCCGCCGGGCCGAACGCCGCCACCACCTCCTCAGCGGTCGGGGGCGGGGAGGCGTCGGAGGGCGGCACGCCGGGTGCCTACCCGATCGCTGCGCTGACCGCGGCCCCTACCATGGCCGACCGTGACGGGCGTCGAGCGGGCGGTGCCCCAGCGGGTGCTGGCCGTCTACGCCCACCCCGACGACCCCGACGTCGGGGCGGGCGGCACGCTGGCCGCCTGGTCGGCCGCCGGCGCCCACGTCGAGGTCTGCATCTGCGCCGACGGCGACAAGGGTGCCACCGACCCGGCCACCGCCGCCGACGACCTGGTCGCCCGCCGGCGGGCCGAGGTCGCCGCCGCAGGGGAGGTGCTGGGGGTCGCCGCCCACCACTGGCTCGGCTTCCGGGACGGCGAGCTCGACGACGCCGCCGCCCTGCGGGCCGCCATCGTCGGGACGGTGCGCCACGTCCGGCCCGACGTGGTGCTCGGGCCAGACCCGACGGCGGTGTTCTTCGGGTCGAGCTACGTGAACCACGGCGACCACCGGGCCGTCGGGTGGGCGGTGCTCGACGCCGTCGCCCCAGCCGCCGCCAACCCCCACTACTTCCCCGACCGTGGGGCCCCCCACCCCGTCGGTGCCCTGTGGCTGTCGGGCACCCTCGAGGCCAACGTGTGGGTCGACGTGTCGGCGACCATCGACCGCAAGGCGACCGCCATCGGCTGCCACGTGAGCCAGACGGGCACGCCTGGGGAGTGGCTGCGCACCGTGGTGCACCAGCGGGCGGAAGACGCCGGCCGGGCCGTCGGCGTGGCGTACGCGGAGGCGTTCCGCCGGGTGGCGCTGGGCTGAGCCCCGCCGTCGGCTGCGAGGCTGGCGGCCGGGCCGCAGGCACCGACCGCTGGCACACTGGTCGCCGTGGCCGGCCCCACACCCATCGTCCACGTCGACATGGACGCCTTCTACGCCGCGGTCGAGGTCCGTGACGACCCCTCGCTCGCCGGCCGGCCCCTCGTCGTCGGGGGTGCCGGGAGCCGCGGGGTGGTCGCGTCGTGCTCCTACGAGGCCCGCGCCTTCGGGGTGCGCTCGGCGATGCCGTCGGCCCGGGCGCGAGCCCTCTGCCCGCACGCCGTGTTCCTGCCCGGGCGCTTCGAGCGCTACCGAGAGGCCAGCGCGGCGATCCACGCCGTCTTCCACGAGGTCACCCCGCTGGTCGAGGGCATCGCCCTCGACGAGGCGTTCCTCGACGTCGGGGGCGCCGAACGGCTGCTCGGCCCGGCTCCGGCCATCGGGGCGGCGCTGCGCGATCGCATCGCGGCGGCGACGGGGCTCACCTGCTCGGTCGGGGTGGCCCGCACCAAGTTCCTCGCCAAGCTGGCGTCGGAGGCGGCCAAGCCGACCGCCGGGCCGGGCGGCGTGCGGGCCGGGCCGGGGATCGTGGTCGTCGACCCCGAGCGGGAGCAGCAGTTCCTGCACCCGCTGCCGGTGGAGGCGCTCTGGGGCGTCGGCCCGGCCACGGCCGCCCGTCTGCGCCGGATCGGGCTTGGCACGGTCGGCGAGCTGGCGAGCGTCTCGGTCGACGTGCTCGAACGCGCGGTGGGCCGGGCGGCGGGCGCCCACCTGCACCGCCTCGCCCACGGGATCGACGAGCGGCCCGTCGTGGCCGACCGGGCGGCGAAGTCGGTCGGCCACGAGGAGACCTACGCTCGCGACCACCACGAGCAGGAGCCCTGCCGCCGGGAGGTGCTCCGCATGGCCGACGCCGTGGCCGACCGCCTCCGTGCCGGCGGCACCGGCGGTCGCACGGTCACCCTCAAGGTCCGCTTCGGCGACTTCACGACCATCACCCGCAGCCGGACGCTGGCCGGGCCCGTCGACACGGGCCGGGCCATCGGGCAGGTGGCCGCCGAGCTGCTCGCCGGCGTCGACGTCGGCCCGGGCGTGCGGCTGCTCGGGGTCTCGGTGGCCAACCTCGCGCCGGTCGAGCGGCGCGACGAGCAGCTCAGCCTGCTCGACCCCGTCCCGGCCGCCGCCGGTGCCCGCACCCTCTCCGAGGGGTGGGGGGCGGCCGCGGAGGCCGTCGACTCGGTGCGCCGCCGCTTCGGCGCCGCCAGCATCGCCACCGCGACGCTGCTCGGCCCCGCCGGCCTGCGGGTCAAGCGCCAGGGCGACACCCAGTGGGGGCCCACCGACGACGAACCACCGGTCGGGTGAGCGGCGCGTTGCCCTACGCTGGGACCAGCGCGAGACTGCCGCAGCAGGAGAAGAGGGGTCGGACCGTGCCGCTTTCCGAGGACGAACAGCGCATCCTCCACGAGATGGAGCGGCGGTACTACGCCTCCGACCCGGAGTCGGCTCGCCGCATCCGTTCGACGACGGTGGCGCGCTACCTGGGCAGCAACATCCGCTGGTCGGCCCTGGGGTTCGTCGCCGGCCTGGCCGTGCTGCTCGCGTCCTTCGCGACCAGCTGGGTGCTTGCGGTGTGCGGGTTCGCCGTCATGCTCGCCAGCGCCGTGGCGTTCACCCAGAACATGCGGCGCATGGGACGCCACGGGATGGAGCAGCTGCGCGCCCAGGCGCGGGCTCGCGACGTGAGCGGGTCGCTCGACGCCACCCGTCGCCGGCTCCGGCGCCGCTTCGGCGACGACAGCTGACCGCCGCCCCGGCCCGTCACCCTCAGAGCTCGGCCGGTCTCCAGGCGGCGCGCAGGTCGACCATGCGGCGCAGCCGTTGGCTGGCTGGGGCGGCGTGGTGCAGCGCGCCGTCGATGCGCTCGGCCAGCTGCACAGCGGCGCCGGCCCGGGCGGGATCGAGCGGACCGGCGCGGAAGGCGGCTTCGGTGGCGGCCGCGGCCACCTCGTCGAGCCCGGAGGCCACCTGTCGGTCGCCGAGCAGCTCGCCGGCGCGGCGGCCGGCGCGATGGGCGAACTCGACGAGCGTCTCGTCGGGGGCCCGGCGCAACCCC
>DASTHS010000084.1:0-3370 GCA_035718085.1 Acidimicrobiales bacterium
GTGATCAGGCACCTTGAACGGCCCGACATCGGCGAAGGGCACCCGCACGTACTCGGCCTGGCCGCCGGCGTAGCCGCCGGTGAGGTGCGAGTAGCCGAAGATGCCGCTGACCGGGTGGCCGAAGAGCTTCTCGGCGATGCCGGCGTTCGGGTTGGAGTTCTCGCAGCACGACCACAGGCCGCTGGTGCAGGCGCCGCAGGCGCCGCACGCGATCGGGAACGGCACGACCACCCGGTCGCCCACCTTCACCTTGCCGGCGGGGACGCCGCCGCCGACCTCGACGACCTCGCCCATGAACTCGTGGCCGAGCACGTCGCCCTTCTGCATGGAAGGGATGTAGCCGTCGAGCAGGTGCAGGTCGGAGCCGCAGATCGCCGTGGAGGTGACCCGCACGATGCAGTCGCGGGGGTTGAGGATGCGGGGTTCGGGCACGTCGAGCACCTCGACGGAGTTGCGCCCGGTCCAGCAGGTGGCCTTCATGCTCGTGCCTCCATGCCGACCGCCGAGGAGGGGGCGATCGTGTCGGTCGCGGCCATCGGCTGTGCCGGCCGCTGCGGGAACTCGTGGCGGGCCCTCTTGCCCCAGGGGGCGCCGTCGGAGACGACGACCTCGCCGGTCTCCACGATCTGCTTGAAGCGGCGCAGGTCGTCGTCGAGCTGCTGGCGGGGGTCCTCGCCGAAGCAGCGGGCCACCGCTCGGCCGACCTCGCCGCCCGGCAGCTCGTGGCGCAGCGTGACGTGCACCTCGGTGCCCCGCCCGCCGGGCGCCGGGCCGAAGCGCACCTCGCCGGAGTTGGGCACCGCTGCTCCGTCGTCGGAGCGCCAGGCGATGCGCTCGCCGGGCCGGTCGTCGGTGATGGTGGCGTCCCACTCCACCGACGTGCCGGCCGGCCCGGCGGCCCGCCAGTGGCTGGTGCGGCCGTCTGCGCCGGTGACGGCGACTTCCTCCATGTGGGCCATGAAGCGGGGGAAGTCGTCGAATCGCCGCCACGCCGCGTAGACCTCGGCCGCCGGCTTGTTGATCGTCGTCGCCGACCGGGCCTCGACGACCTTGCCGTCACCGCTGGCCGCCAGGGCGGCGACGATGTCGGTGGCGGTGATGGCGGCGATGGCCCCGGTCACCGCCGCCAGGCGGCCGCGGTCGTGGCTGCCCCGGCCGGTCAGGGCCACGCCCAGCAGCCCGAGGTCGAGGGTGTGGCCGGCCACCCGGGCCCAGAGCTGCCAGGGTCTCGGTGCCGTCAGCAGCCCCGAGGCGGCGGCCAGCTCCGCTGCGCCCACGGCGCGCAGCAGGGCGGTGGCCGTGCCGCCCTGCAGGCCGATGGCCTTGGCGACGCGGTCGGGGGCGAGCACCGCGGGCAGTCCCAGTGCGGCGCTCACCGCGCCGAGGCTGCGCCCGGTGATGGCGGTCGTGCGGGTCACGCCGCAGCGCTGCCCACCAGGCGGCCGGTGAAACGCCCGGCCTGCCGGTGTGCCCCCGACGGGTGTTCGATGGCACCCTGGCCCGGTGGCCGGGTCGATCGAGGTGCCGTGGGACAACTACCGGTGGCGTGACCGGCCGGTCGGGCCCGGTCCCGCCGTGGTCTTCGACCTCGACGGCGTGCTCTCCGACGCCGCCTCCCGCCAGCACTACCTCGAGGGCCGTTTCCGCGACTGGGACGCCTTCTTCGAGGCCTGCGGCGACGACGAGGTCATCGAGGACGTCGCCCACCTGCTGGCGTTGCTCGACCCCGCCCTGACCGTGGTGCTGCTCACCGCTCGGCCGGCCCGGGTCCGGCCCCAGACCCTCGCCTGGCTGCACCGCTACGGCCTGCGGTGGGATCTGCTGGTCATGCGTGACTTCGGCGACTACGAGTCGGCGCGGGAGTTCAAGCGGCGCTCGGTGCACGAGCTGCGCCAGCTCGGCTTCGAGCTGCGCCTCAGCTTCGAGGACGACCGGCGCAACGTGGAGATGTTCCGTGCCGAAGGCGTGCCCTGCGTCTACATCCACTCCGGCTACTACGACTGACGGGGCGCTCCGAGCACCGCCAGGCAGGCGGCGAACCCTCCCAGGGCGGCGAGGGTCACCTGCGCCCCGGCGGCCCGCAGCTCGACCTCGGTGAACGAACCGGTGGCCACCCCGACGCCGACGGCCCCTGCGGTCACCGCCGCGGCCATGTCGGGGGGCGTGTCGCCCACGTAGGCCACCGCGCCGAGGCGGCGCAGCACCGCCGCCTTCTCGGGCCCGTGGACGTAGCTGACCACGGTGTCGGCGGCGACGCCCGCCGCATCCAGGCAGGCGCCGACGGTGCTGGCGTGCTTGGCGGTCACGATCGCAGTGTCGCCGCCCGCCGCCTTGACCGCGGCCAGCGCCGCGAGGGCGCCGGGCAGGGGAGCGGTCCGGGTGGCCAGCTCCCGGTAGTGGCGCCGGTAGGCCGCGGCGGCGGCGGCCACGTCAGCGGGAGCGAACCAGTGGCCGAGCTCGTCTTCCAGCTTGAGGCCCATCCGGCCGCCGACGACGGCGGGGTCGATCCGCGTGCCGGTCTCGGCGGCGACGGCGGCGAAGGCGGCGAGGATCTGCGGGCGCGAGTCGACGAGCGTGCCGTCGAGGTCGAAGCCGACCAGCAACCCCACGCCCGAGCCCTACGGCCGGGTGGCGAGGGCCATGAACCCGGTGCCGCCGATCCAGCCGGTGCGGATCACCTCGCCGGTCGAGGGGGCGTTCACCATGTGGCCGCCGCCGAGGTACATGGCGACGTGCTCGACCGTCGAGGGCGTCGACGGGTCGGTGGCCCAGTAGACGAGGTCACCGGGCTGAAGCTGGTCCATCGTCAGCTTCGCCCCGGCGGCGTACTGGTCGGCGGCGACTCGCGGCAGGGCGACCCCTTGGGCGGCCCACGCCTGCTGCACCAGCCCGGAGCAGTCGAAGCCGGTGGGCCCGGTGCCGCCCCAGATGTAGGGCTTGCCGAGCTGCGCCATGGCCCAGTCGATCGCCCGGTCGCCGGATGACTCGTCGGTGTGCACGAACGCGAGCACCGGCGGCGCGTCGGTCGGGGCCACATCGAAGGGGTGCACGTCGCCGTCGTGGGTGATCTCCCAGTAGCCGCCGTGGGGCGCGGCGACGATGCGCTGCACGCTCTGGCCGGTGACCGCGCCCGGGGTGCCCGCGGGCAGCGCCACCGACCCGTCGAAGGGCGCGTCGCCGAAGGCGAACACCCCGCCGTCGGACCCGACCAGCCAGTAGCCGCCGCCGTCGGGCGTCGGGGTCATCGCCGTGATCGGCCGGGCCAGGCGGAGGGCGCCGGTCGAGCCGAAGAACCGGGCGTCGCCGAAGCTGAAGATGCCGCCGTCGGCGGCCACCAGCCAGTAACCGGCGGTGTCCGGGGTCATGGTCA
>DASTHS010000085.1:0-3587 GCA_035718085.1 Acidimicrobiales bacterium
CACGAGGTTGAGCGCTTCCCTCGGCAGCAGACCGCCCGGCTCCGGCCAGCCGGTGCCAGGCACGAATGCAGCGTCGAGGCAGTCGACGTCGAAGCTGAGCCACACGGCGTCGGTGCCATCCCACGCCACCTCGAGCGCCCGCTCGGCGGCGGCCTCGATCCCCATCTCGACGCAATCGGTCACCGTCATCACCGTGGTGCCGCGCTCGCGGCCCACGGCCACGCCCGGGCGGGGCGCCTGCCAGCCGCCGATCCCGATCTGCACCAGGTTCTCCGGCGGCACGTTCGGGATGTCCGTGGCGTGGAACCACGGCGTGGTGTGCATCCGCTCGTCGAGGTCGGTCTCCTGGGTGTCGACGTGGCGGTCGAAGTGGATGATCCCGAGCTTGCCGTCGAGGTGCTCCGCCACCCCCCGCGTCGTCGGGTAGCCGATGGAATGATCGCCGCCGAGCACGACGGGGAACGCACCCGACGCGAACACGTGGCCCACGGCCTTGGAGATCTGGTCGAAGGTCTTCTCGATGTTGCCCGGGATGGTGAAGATGTCGCCGAGGTCGCCGATGGTGATCGACTCGCGGAGGTCGACCCCGAGCTCGAAGCTGTACGGGCCGTAGAGGGCCGAGATCTTCCGGATGCCCTGCGGTCCGAACCGGGTGCCCGACCGGTAGGTGGTGCCCCCGTCGAAGGGGGCACCGAGCACGGCGACGTCGTAGGCGCCGCAGGTGCGCACGTCCTCGACGTAGGGCGCCTTGAGGAAGGTGTTGATGCCGGCGAAGTGCGGCAGCTCGCCCCGGCTGAAGGTGGGGATGCGCTTGTCGACGATGGAGTCGGCACCCGGCAGGCCGAGCTCCAGGCCGCGGCGCACCTCCTCCTCCCATCGGGTGGTGGGCAGCTCGGCTTCGGCAGCCACGGCGTAGCGCGCCTCCGGGCCGTAGCGGTCGTGCAGGTCGGCTTCGCCGGGGCGGTGGTGGTGCAGGGACATGGGCTCCTCCAGGGGGTGTCGGACGCCTCCCGGGTTTTTGTCCCGCCGTGGAACGTCGAGGGCGGGAGCCACCGACGCCTCGCCTCTCGGACCAGTCCCGGCGCCGAGCCGGCGGAACCCTAGGCGCGCCCCCCGTTGTCTCCCGGAGGTCGCTGCCGACGGTACGGAGCGACTGTTGCGCCGACGCGTCCGATCGGTTTCACCACTGTGAAGCCCGTGTCACGCCTTGGGAAACGCAGCGGCCCCGTCACCGGTGCGTGCCCGTGCCGTAACACTGGAGAGAGCCATCACCCGATGGTCGACCACCGTCCCGGTGGCGCCGGCGCGGAGCATGTCGATATGGCCGATGTGGCTGGTGCGGGCAACCATCGCATGCAAGGGCGTGAGGAGCTTGCGGCCCGACCGGTGGGCGCCGGGCCGATCGCCGAGGCGGACCATCGCGTCCTCCAGCGTCTCGATGCCCAGGTGGGAGGCGAGGGTGGCGACCACGATCAGCCCGGCGTTGGCCACCAGACCACCGCCGTCGAAGGTCACCTTCAGCCCGTCGACGCTCGCAGGTTCACCGATGGTCACCTCCACTCGCTGAACCGGCAGTGCCGACGAGGGGCCATCGGACGGGGGGCTGCCCCGTGGCGGGTCGCCCCAGGCCGTCCAGGAGCCTGGCGACCAACGGGCGACGGTCCGCAGGAGGGCCGCCCGGTCAGTCGTGGTCGGCGATGCCGTTCATCTGGTGGTCGGCGTGGTACAGCGCCTCGGCGATGACCGAGCGGACGTGGGCGTCGCGCGCCCGGTAGTGGACGTGCCGGCCGGCTCGGCGGGTGTCGACCAGGCCGGCCAGGCGCAGCTTGGCCAGGTGCGACGACACGATCGACACGGTCGTCCCGAGGCGCACGGCGAGGCTGGTGACGTCGAGCTCCTCGGCGGCCACCAGCCACAGCAGCCGCAGCCGGGTCGGTTCGGCCAGCATCGCGAAGGCGGTGACCGCAGCCTTGACCTGGTGCTCGCTAGGGAGGCCGGGGTGCGGCGACCGGTCGTCGGCGGATGCAGGCCCCGGCACGGAGGTCACGATAGTCCGACGACGATCTGAATGACGGTAGGGTCGGTGCGGTGAGCCACACCGCCACGTGCGAGCACGACCACCCGCACGCCGACGAGGCGACGGTCGAGGGGCTACCGCCGTCGCCGGTGCGGCCGGCGGCCGCGCCGCGGCCGGCGGCCGGGCGACTGTCGCTGCTCGCCCAGCCGGAGGTGCGGTGGGCGGCCATCTCCCTCGGGCTGTTCCTCGTCGGCCTTGCGCTGCGCGGCGCGTCTGGCGGTGTCGCTGCTGACGTGGCCTTCGCCGGCTGCTACGTGGCGGGCGGCTGGGAGCCGGGGGCAGCCGGGCTGCGGGCGCTGTGGGAGCGCACGCTCGACGTCGACCTGCTGATGGTGGTGGCCGCCGTGGTGGCTGCGGCCATCGGCCAGGTGCTCGACGGGGCGCTGCTGATCGTCATCTTCTCCACCTCCGGGGCGCTGGAGGCGGTCTCGACCCGCCGCACCCGGGAGGCGGTCGGCTCGCTGCTGGCGTTGGCTCCCGAGGTGGCCAGCCGGATCACCCCCGACGGCGAGACGGTCGTCGACGCAGCGGCCTTGGTGCCCGGCGACCGCATCCGGGTCCGCCCCGGCGAGCGGGTGGCGGCCGACGGCCGGGTCGTCTCCGGTGCCAGCGACGTCGACCAGGCCACCATCACCGGGGAGCCCCTGCCGGCTTCCAAGGGACCCGGCGACCAGGTGTTCGCCGGGACGCTCAACGGGGCCGGCGCGCTGGTCGTGGAGGTGCGCCGCCCGGTGGCGGAGTCGGTGGTGGCCCGCATCGCCGCCCTCGTGGAAGAGGCCAGCGAGACCAAGGCCCGCACGCAGCTGTTCATCGACCGGGTCGAGCAGCGCTACTCCCTCGGCATGGTGACCGTCACCCTGGCGCTGTTCGTCGTGCCCCTGCTGACGGGCGCGGCGCTGCAGCCGACCCTGCTGCGGGCCATGACCTTCATGATCGTGGCGTCGCCGTGCGCGGTGGTGCTGGCCACCATGCCCCCGTACCTGGCGGCCATCGCCAACGCCGGACGCCACGGGGTGCTGGTCAAGTCGGCCGTGGCCATGGAGCAGCTGGGGGAGACGACCCAGGTCGCGTTCGACAAGACGGGCACGCTCACCCGGGGCACCCCCCGGCTCGACAGCGTCCACACCCTCGAGCCCGCCGTCACCGACGACCGGCTCGTCGCGTGGGCCGCCGCCGCCGAGGCTTCCAGCGAGCACCCCCTCGGCCGGGCCGTCGTGGCCGGTGCCTCCGCCCGCAGTCTCGTCGTGCCGCCAGCCACCGGGTTCGTGTCCGAGCCCGGGCGGGGCGTGGCGGCCACCGTCGACGGCCGGCGGGTCCGCGTCACCCGGCCCGAGCCCGGCGACGGTGCGGCCGACGCCGTGGCGTCAGCAGTCGCCGACGTGGAGGCACTCGGACGGACGGCGGTCGTGGTCACCGCCGACGGTCGGCCGCTGGGTGTGCTCGGCATCGCAGACGAGGTGCGCCCCGACGCCGCCGCCGCTGTGGGACGGCTTGCCCAGCTGACCACCGC
>DASTHS010000086.1:0-4752 GCA_035718085.1 Acidimicrobiales bacterium
CCAGCCTCGTCGGGCCGGGGACCCCCCACCACCCGACCAGCGCCGGCCCGGGCGGCGCGCCCGCCGCGTCGCCGTCGGGGTCGTCGTCGCCGCCCTGGTCGCCTTCGCCGGCCTCGGCGTGGCCAGCCTCGTCGGGCCGGGGAGCCCCCACCACCCGACCGGCGCCGGCCCGGGAGGCGGCGGCCACGGCGGCCATGGCGGCCATGGCGGCGGCGGGACCAACCCGCCCCCCAACCCGCCGCCCACCCCGGCGGTCGCCGGCTCCCTGGCACCCGCCCCCAGCCGCCCGCCGGTCCACGTCTGCGGCAACACCCGGCTGCTCCGCGGTCCGGCCCACCCGCCGGCCGGGGCCGTCGTCGTCCCGGCCGGGACCGACCTGTCGCAGCTCGGCCAGCCGCACACCACCTACTGGTTCGCGCCGGGGGTGCACACCCTGCCCCCGGCCCGGTACTCGGCGTTCCGCCCCGCCTCCGGCGACACCTACCTCGGCGCGCCGGGGGCGGTCCTCGACGGGCAGGGACTGCACCCCTCCGCCATCGCCGGCACCGCCCCGGACGTGACCGTCGCCTACCTCACCATCGAGCACTTCGCCCCGCCCGGCCAGGAGGCCGCCGTCAACCAGGGCGGCCAGCCCGGCTGGTCCATCCACGACGTCAGCATCGTCGACAACACCCCCGGCGCCGGCGCCATGCTCGGCAGCCACGACGTGCTGTCGTGGTCCTGCCTGGCCGACAACGGCCAGTACGGCTTCCAGGCCTTCAGCACCTTCGACCGCTCCCCCCTCACCGGCGGCCCCCAGGACGTGACCGTCGTCCACGACGAGATCGCTGGCAACGACACCTACGGCTGGGAGATCCGCGACCCCGGCTGCGGCTGCTCGGGGGGCGCCAAGTTCTGGCGGGTCGACGGGGCGACCATCGAGGACAACTACATCCACGGCAACCGCTGGGTCGGGCTGTGGGCCGACACCGACAACACCGGGTTCCGCATCACCGGCAACTACATCTCCGGCAACCAGCGCAGCGGCATCACCTACGAGATCAGCTACAACGCCGTGATCGACAGCAACACCCTGGTCCGCAACGGCATCGTGGACGGCTCGCAGGACCAGACCTGGATGCCGGCGATCTACATCTCCGAGTCGGGCGGCGACGCCCGGGTCCCCGGCCGCTACCGGGGGATCTTCGACATCGAGGGCAACGTGCTCGTCGACAACTGGGGCGGGGTGGTGCTGTGGGAGAACAGCAACCGCTTCTGCGGCGGCCGCTACGACAACGTGTGCACGCTGGTCGACCCGGCCGTCTACACCCTCGCCTCGTGCCGCCAGCACCTGCCCACGGCCCGGCCGGGGCAGACGCCGGACTACTTCGCCAACTGCCGGTGGCGCACCCAGAACGTCCTTGTCGCCCGCAACAGCTTCCAGCTCTCCCCGCAGCGGGTGGGATCGGGCTGCTCCCAGGCCAGCAAGTGCGGGATCAACGGCGTGTTCTCCGAGTTCGGCTCGGTCGCCCCCTACCGGGGCTGGGTCGTGCCCGAGGACATCAGCGCCCACCAGGACAACCACTTCCTGGACAACCGCTACCGGGGCCCGTGGCTGTTCGACGGGCTGGCCCTCGGCGACTACCAGTCCTGGCACGGCCCGGGCGGCGGCTGGTCGACGGGGTTCACCACCCACCAGGCCGGCGGCCTGGTGTTCCCCGCCCAGGACCGGGGCTCCTCCTACGCCAACTGACCGCCGGCGGCCGGCCCCTCCGACCGCACCGGGCCGGCTTCGACGAAGCGCAGCAGGGTGACCAGCTCCCCGGTGCCGGGCCCGGCGACCCCGGTGCCGACCAGCGTCGTCGCCGGCACCCGGGTGCCGAAGCTCGGGGAGTACCACCCGAGCACCGGCGCCGTCGCTCCCCGCACCGCCGACCAGCGCAGCGCCGCCGGCAGCGACAGGTGGGCGCCGACCGGGGCGCCGCCACGGTCCCGCCACCACAGCCGAGCGCCGGCGCCGGCGCCGGCGCCGTCGCCGTCGAGGTCGGCGTCGACGTCGGGCCCGAGGTGCCACGCCAGGCGCAGCGGGTGCGGGCCGGCGGTGTCGACCGCGTCGACGACCCGCAGTGTCCGCTCGCCGGCGTCGAGGTCCACCCGCCGGCGGTGGAGGGCGGGCGGCACGAGCGCCAGGTAGCCGTCGTGCTCGGCCTGCCAGGACTGGCGGGCGCCGTCGCCGGCCGACTGGCCGAGCACCCGGCTGCGGGGGTGGCGGGTCCAGAGGAACGGGCCCCCGCTCGTCGCCTGGTCCGTCCCGGCCAGCTCGAGCGTGTTGTGGGCGAGGGTGGAGCGGAAGTACGCCCGCCAGGCGGCCTCGCCGTGGTAGCAGTAGGTGCCCGGGTCGGCGAGGACGTCGACGCCGCCGTGGCGGACCTCGACGGCGAGGGCGTCGGCGTGGGCGTGGGCGGCGATGGACAGGAAGCCGTGGGGGCCGGCGTCGCAGCGGCACCAGATCTCCGGGCCGGTCCCCGCCGGGGTACGCAGGATCGTGAGGCCGGCGTCGGCGAAGTGCGCCGGGCGGCGGGCCGGCGGCGTGCGCGGCTGCGGCCCGGGCGCTGGCGTGCAGGCGGCCGCCGGCGTGCCCGGCTGCGGCGCCGGCGCTGGCGTGCAGGCGGCCGCCGGCGTGCCCGGCTGCGGCCCCGCCGCGCGGGCAGCCGCCGGGTGGGCGGAGCCGACGGCGGCGATGAGCGCCCCCGCCGCGGTCGGCGGGGTGGCCGGCCACCAGCCCGCCGCCCCGACGAGGCGGCGGCCGGCGTCGAGCACCACGGCGACGGGATCCTCGCCGGGGGCGACAACCAGGCCGTGGGCGCCGTCGCCGTCGCCCTGGCGGGGCGGCCGGCCGGTCGCGTCGACCACGGCGGCGAGGGCGTCGAGCATCCCCGCCAGCAACGCCCAGGTCGAGGGCGGCAGCGGCCGGCCGGCGGCGTCGGCCTCGACGGCGGCGAGCAGCGCCAGGTCGGCGACGAACACGTGGTACTCCGAGGCCAGCTCCCGGTTGAGGCCGCTGGCGAAGGTGTTGGCCTCCAGGGCGCCGGCCAGGCGGTCTGCGGCGCGCTCCGCCCACTGCGGGCTGCAGTCGAGCCACGGCAGCGCCAGGGCGGCGACGAGCTGGCCGGCGGTCTCGGCGATCAGGTGGTTGTTGGCCGACGAGCCGCGGCTCGGGAAGGACTCGAGGTAGTGCTGGTGCCACCACAGCTGGTCGAGGGCGGCGGGGTTGGCCTCGAACAGGGCGGGCGCCCCGGCCCAGCCGTCGAGCAGCCGGCGGATCCACACCCAGGCGACCAGGCGCATCCCGACCTCGATGCCGCTGGTCCAGTGCACCCCGGCGAGCAGCGGGTTGCGCGCCCACCACGAGCGCAGCTGGCGGTCGACGGCGTCGGCGTAGCGGGCGTCGCCGGTGACGGCCCAGGCGGCGGCGAGGACGGTCAGGTGGTGCAGGCGGGACAGCTCCCACAGCTGCTTGACGTTGCCGGTGACCTCCTCGCGGCGGTGGTCGACGGCGAAGGCGAACGCCGCGCTCGGGGCGCGCCGGCCGGTGACCGGGTCCGCGAACCAGTCGGGGTCGGCGCTGTCGCGGCGGGGGACGCCGAGCACCTCCCAGCGCCCGGTGAGCACGTCGCCGGCGCCGCGCAGCACGGCGGCGCGGCACCGGTCGTCGAGCAGGCCGGCGGCGGGGGTGGGGAGGGTGGCGGTGAAGCGGCGGGCGTCGCCGGGCAGCCAATGCGCTTCGGGGGCGGCGAGCAGCGCCGGCCAGCTGCCCCGCCAGCGGCGGCGGCGGGCGTACTGCGTGCCGCGCCACCCGACCTCGGCGGGCGTCATCCGGGACAGGCGCCGGGCATACCAGCCGACGTCGGGGGCGCTCACGACGCCGGTGCCGCCCCGGGGCGGGTGGGCGTACCGGCGGCGAAGGTGGCGCTGGTCGTGGCGACCAGCGAGGCGAGGGGGATCGGCATGGGGCCGCCGGTGCGCACCGCCCGGAGAAAGGCCTCGAGCTCCGCCTGCTGACCCTTGTCGGGGGCGCCGAGCGCGCGACGCACCAGCCGGCGCCGGCCGGTCCACACGGTGGTCCGCGCGAAGTTGTCGAGGCGGGCGCTGCGCCGCCCGCCGGTGACGTCGAAGGTCTCCTTGGGGGCGCGGGGGTGGCCGTGGGTGAGGTAGGTGACCACGCCGAGGGAGCCGTCGGGGTAGCGCAGGTCGAGCTGCAGGTCGCCGTCGCCACCGGCGGGGGTGGCGGTGACCTCGACGGGGTCGGCGCCGACCCACCAGCTGACGGTGTCGACGAAGTGGCCGCCCTCCCCCACGAACCGGCTGCCCTCGAGGTCCTCCCGCCGGTACCAGCTGGTGGCGGCGAGGGCGCCGGCGTTGACGTGGTACCGGGCGAGGACCGGGCCGGCGGGGTCGCCGAAGCGGGCGCGCATCTCGGTGAGCAGCGGGGCGAACCGCCGGTTGAAGCCGACCACGAGCCGGTCGTTACCGCTCCGGCGGATCGTCGCCAGCACCGCTTCGAGCTGGCGCTCGTCGAGGCACAGGGGCTTCTCGACGAACACCGCCTTGCCGGCCTCCAGCGCCCGGCAGACCAGGGCGGCGTGCGAGCTGTGGCGGGTGACGACGAACACGGCGTCGAGGGACGGGTCGTCGAGGACCTCGCCGGCGTCGGTGGACGCCTCGGCGAAGCCGAACCTGCGCCGGGCGTCGGCGGCCGACAGCGACCGCTGG
>DASTHS010000087.1:0-6176 GCA_035718085.1 Acidimicrobiales bacterium
GATGCCGATGCCGGCGAGCACGGCGATCGCGGCGATCAGGGCGACGATGGCGACGTGCACCCGGCCGCCGGGCGCCCGGGTGGGCGTGGCGCCCTGGGGGGCACCCCACCACCCGGGCGTGGCCGGCGCCACCGGCGGGCCACCCCATCCGCCGCCCGAGCCCCAACCGGTCGCGGCGGGGGCGGCCGGGGGCCACCCACCGCTGGCCGCGGCACCGCCGGGCGCACCCGACCAGGCGCCGGGCGGGTCGATGGCCACGTCACCGGTCCAGGCCTGGCCGTCCCAGTAGCGGCGCCGTCGGTCGTCCCACGGGTCGGGGTACCAGCCGGCAGCGGGCCCCGACGACGCGGGGGTCTGCCAGGCGCCGCTCTGGCCGGGTTGGTCGTTGCGCTCGTCGCTCATGGTGAAAGGGGTTCTCCTCCGGTCACCGAGGCTACGGTGCCCCGGGGCCGACGGCCACACTGCATCGTCGGAAGCCACGGTGCGAGCCTGGCTCGGGAACATGAATGCCCACTGAGGCGGCGATGAGAACCTTCGCGCGATCGGTGCAGCCACGGCGACCTGCGACACTCGGCGGCCATGCCCCCCACCCCCCGATCCCGAGCGAGGCGGCGCACGAAGGTCGTCGCCACCGTCGGCCCGGCCAGCTCGGACCCGGCGACGCTGGCGGCCATGGTCGCGGCCGGCATGGACGTCGCCCGACTCCCCCTCGCCCACGGCAGCATCGACGAGGCCGTGGCCCGCTTCCGGCTGGTGCGTGCCGCCGCCCCCGAGGTCGGCATCCTCGCCGACCTGCCGGGCCCGAAGGTCCGCGCCGCGTCGTTCCCCGACGGGGGCGCCGCCGTGGCCGCCGGCGACCCGATCGAACTGGTCACGGCCGGTCCGGGCGACACCAGCAGCTCCGCCCGCATCGCCGTCGCCCACGACGAGCTCGTCGAGCACCTGATCCCCGGCGACCGCGTGGTGCTCGGCGACGGGCTCGTCGCCCTGCGGGTCGAGGGGCGCGACGGCGACCGGGTGACCGCGACGGTGCTCTCGGCCGGCCTCCTGCAGGGCCGCCCGGGGGTCACGGCCCCCGCCGGGCGGGCGCGCCTGGTGACCCCGACCGCCGACGACCTCGACCGCCTCGCCGTGCTGCTCGACGAGGGGGTCGACATGGTCGCGGTGTCGTTCGTGCGCAAGGCCGCCGACATGGAGGCGGTGCGGGCCGCCGCCGCCGGCGCGGGCGTCGACGGCGACCGCCCGCTGCTGATGGCGAAGATCGAGACCGGCGAGGCCGTCGACGACCTCGACCACATCCTCGCCGTGTCCGACGCAGTCATGGTCGCCCGAGGCGACCTCGGCGTGCGGATCCCGCTCGAGGACGTGCCCCACGTGCAGAAGGAGGTCATCAAGGCGGCCGTCCGCTTCGGCCGGCCGGTGGTGACCGCCACGCAGATGCTCGAGTCGATGATCTCCTCCCCGGCACCCACCCGGGCCGAGGTGACCGACGTGGCCAACGCCGTGTTCGACGGCACGAGCGCGGTGATGCTCTCGGGCGAGACGGCGATCGGCGCCCACCCGGTGGCGGCCGTGGCCACCATGGCCGCCATCGCCGAGCGAGCCGAGGCCGACTTCGACCACGCCGGCTGGGGCGCAGGCCTGGGCGTGCAGTCGGTGGCCGGCGGCCCGGCGGAGCGCATCACCGCCACCACCACCTCGGCGGCGTGGCGGGCGGCGCACGAGGTCGGTGCGGCGGCGATCATCGCCTGCACCAAGACCGGCACCACCGCCCGGGTCATCTCCCGGTTCCGCCCATCGGCACCGATCGTGGCCGCCACACCCTCGACGCGGACGGTGCGCCAGCTGGCGCTGTCGTGGGGCGTGACCACCGTCGGGGTGCCGGTGTCCGACCACACCGACGACATCGTGTGGTTCGCCGTCAAGGCGGCGGTGGAGGCCGGCCACGCCGCCGCGGGCGACCTGGTGGTGGTGCTGGCCGGGTCACCGACCGAACCCGAGCCGGTGACCGACACGATCCGCATCGTGCGGGTGCACTGACCCCTCCCGGAGCCACGCCCGGTCACGCGGGCGGCCCGGCCGACCGGCCGACCGGCCGACCGGCCGGCCCGGTCAGCCGGTGAGCGCCACGGAGTCGAGCACGTCGAGCACCGGCCGCATCGCGTCGGGCCGGTCGGCGAGGACGCTGGCGTCGACCTCCAGCAGGCGGCCGGGCTCGACGGCGACGAGCGCGAGGAGCTGCTCGATCGTCGCCTCGATCGGCGGGAACCAGCGCCGGTAGCGCACGAGGTACGCGTGGCGGCCGGCGAAGGGCACGACGTCCTGCTCGAGCAGCTCGAACCCCTCCGCAGCGGCTGCCCGGCCGGTGACCACGTTGCCGACCCAGTCGCGCAACCCGTCGCCGGTCGGCGGGTCGAGCGGCTCGTCGGAGAAGCTGATCGACGGCCGGTACGAGCCGCCGGCGGGGCCGAGCAGCTGCAGCGGGAACACGTCGCTGCGCTGCCAGTCCCAGCCGGGCGGCAACCGCACCGACACCCCGAGCGACGGCTCGGTGATGACGCGCTCGGTCACCCGAGGAAGCTCAGCGTCGACAGCACGCTCCCCATCGACGACCAGGAGGGCAGCACCGACCAGCCCCACGACAACCAGGTCGACGTCGGGATCTTGAGATCGACATCCCAGGCGAAGCCGAGGCCGAGCGACCCCTTGACGGTGGCTTTGACCTCGAGCTCGCCGTTCTCCCACGTCATCGTGCCACCGAGCGCCCCCCCGACCCCGAAGGTCACCCCCAGGTTCCCGGTGAAGGTGCCGTAGGTCTTGCCGCCGTGCTTGTACACCACGGTGGTCTTCTTGGTGAGCTCGATCCCGCTGAACGCCTGGAGGTCGCCTTTGAGCACGGCCTTCTGCCAGCCGAGCTCGTAGTCGCCGGTGGCGGCCGCCTTGCCACCGACGAACCCCTCGAACGTCGTCGCGGCGTCGATGGACCGGTCGTTGCCGAGGGCGAACTTCGGGAAGTCGACGACCTTCTTGCCCTCGATCAGCGGCGCCTTGACCTCGAGCTTGCCGGCACCCTTGACCGCGCCTTTGGCGAGGACGCCGACGCTGCCCTGCACGTTCTCGGTCGACAGCCCGAGCTTCTGGAGTTGCTCGTCGGTCAGCTGCACCTCGACGAGGCTCAGGTCGAGCACCTTGTCGGCAGCCTGCTGGGCCATCGACTTGTCGGGCTCCTTCGTGGGCGTCGTCTTCTCCCACGTGCCCTCCGTGTCGCGCTTGGAGCTGTACTCGTAGCCCTCGTCGGTCTTGTTGAAGGTGTTCTCGGAGGGCTTCTCGTCGGTCCTGTAGCCCAGCACCTTCCAGAAGTAGCCGGCGAGGTCGTAGCTGCTCTCCCCCTCCCCCTTGCCGAGCTGCCCGCCGACCGCCTTCGGCCGCTGCTTCTCGAGTGCGACGATCTCCCCCTCGAGCTTCTTGCGCTTCTTCTCGAGCTCGGCGACCCGGGAGGCGACGCCCCTCTGGTTCTTGGTCAGCTTCGACTTGTTCTGCTTCTTCGACATGAAGTCGTCGTGCTTCTGCTTCTCGGTCGTGTGCTCCTTGATCACCTTCTCGAGCTCCGCCTTCTTGCGGTCGAGCGCCAGCTGGTCGAAGTCGCGCCTGAGGGTGCGCGCCGCTCTGCCGCCCTGCTGGAGGGTGTGGGTGAGCTCGTGGGCGAGCAGGTGGTCTCCCGCCTCGGTGCCCGCCACCGGCGCCCCCCGCCCCATGAAGATGTCGTTGCCCACGGTGAACGCCCGGGCCATGACCCGGTCGTTCAGGTCGGCGGCCCGCTCGTTCCGGTGGATCCGGACCACCGAGAGGTCGGCACCGAACGCATCCCCGAACCTGCGCTGCTCGACGGCGTCGAGCGGCGCACCACCGCCCGAGCGTGCCCGGTCGATCAGGCCCTCTGTCTGCGATCCGACCTCGCCGCCCGCAGCACCGACTTCGGTGGCGCTGCGCCGCAACCGGGCGACCGCGGGCACGCCGGCGAGGGGGCTGGGGGTGGCGCCGGCACTGCTCGGCGCGCGACCCCCGCCGGCGCGCACCTGGCGCACCACTGCGTCGGCCACGGCGTCGGCCTCCCGTTCGGCCGGGTCGTCGGCGGGGCCGACCGTCAGGCTCGGCTGGCCCATGGCCAGCAGCTGGCGGGCGATCCTGTTGCCGACGGCGCGCTGCAGCGCCGATGCGGCCTCGTCGGGGGACTTCGCCTGGCCCGCCAGGACGGGGGCGGGCGTCGGGCCGCGTTCGGCCACCTGACGGTCGGCGCGTGCGCTCATGGCATGGATCCCCCTCGTGGTGGCCCCGGTTGCGAACGGTCTAGCTGCCCCGGCACCGGTCGACAAGGGCCTCCGGCTACTCGCTCGTCGGCCCGGTGAAGCGCGGGGCACGCTTGTCCCGGTGGCTGGCCAGGCCCTCCCGGGCGTCGGGGCCCTCGAAGCCGATGAACTCGTAGGCCAGGCTGGCGTCGAAGATCGCCGACGCCGACCGGTACCAGTGGTTGAGGGCCATCTTCGTCCACCGGATGGCCTGCTGCGCCCCGCCGGCCAGCTGCTCGGCCACCGCCAGCGCCCGGTCGCCGACCTGTTCGTCGTCGACGCAGATCGACACCAAGCCGATGCGCTCGGCCTCCTCCCCATCCAGCTCGTCGCAGGTGAGCAGGTAGTACTTCGCCTTGGCCATGCCGCACAGCAGCGGCCAGCAGATCGCCGCGTGGTCGCCGGCGGCCACGCCGAGGCGGGTGTGGCCGTCGATGAGCCGGGCCCGCCGTCCCACCACCGACACGTCGGCGAGCAGGCCGGCGACCAGGCCGGCGCCGACGGCCGGCCCGTGGATGGCCGACACGATCGGCTTCGAGCAGCCGATCACGTTGTAGACTAGGTCGCGCGCCTCACGCAGCACCCGCAGGCGGGTGGCGTGGTCACCGACCATCCCGTCGAGCAGCTCGAAGCTCCCCCCGGCGGAGAACGCCCGGCCGGCGCCGCGGAGCAGGGCCACCCGCGTCTCGGGGTCTCGGTCGACGGTGAGCCACACGTCGGCGAGCTGGCGGTGCACCTCGGGGGTCACGGCGTTGAGGCCGGGGGCGTCCAGGGTGATCCGCAGCACCCCCTCCGCCGGTCGGTCGAAGGTCAGGCCGGGGAAGGCGTCGTAGGGCTGCACCCGGCGATCATGGGGCGCGCCCGCCCCGCGCGTCGAGGCGCGGCGCCAGCCGGGTAGGGCCCCGTCGATGACCGACCCCGCCGACGTGCTGCGCCGCTCTCGAACCATCGCCGTCGTCGGGGCCTCGGGCACGCCCGGCAAGGCGGCGTGGGAGGTGCCGCAGCGGCTGCTGGCCGACGGCTGGCAGGTGGTGCCGGTCAACCCCGCCTACGACCAGCTCTACGGGCTGCCCTGCCACCCCGATCTGGCGGCGGCGACCGAGGCCAACGGCGGCCCGCTCGACCTGGTCGACGTGTTCCGCCCTCCGGCCGCCGCGGCTCGGGTCGCCGCCGACGCGGTGGCCGTGGGCGCCCGGGCCGTCTGGCTGCAGCTCGGCATCCGCTCGGCCGAGGCCCGCCGGGTGGTCGAGGCGGCGGGCATCGACTACGTCGAAGACGCCTGCACCGCCGTGGTCGCCGGCTACCCCGGCGTCAGGCCCAGCAGCTGAGCGGTCGGCCGTCGTTGTAGGCGACCATGTCCCCGATGGCGGCGACCACGTCGATCGGGGCGCCGACCGGCAGCCCGCGCTCGGCGGCGTCGAGGTCGGCCGCCGCCCGGTGCAGGTTGCCGACGATGCGCTCGCGGTCGGTGAGCCCGCCCCACTCCCCCAGGTCGGTCGACCGGGCCGCCTCCAGGGGCGCCACGCCGTCGGCCCGTGCCCGGGTGGCCACCTCCAGCACGAAGGCGAGGTACGAGGCGACGGTGTCGAGGGCGTCGGGCCCGCACACCGGACCGTGACCGGGCACCAGGGTGGTGGCACCGAGGGCCCGGAGCACCTCCACGGCGGCGAGCGCCCCGGTCACCGACCCCATGAGCACGAAGGGCGTGCCGCCGTTGAACACCAGGTCGCCGGTGAAGACCACGCCGTGGTCGGGGAGCCAGACGTAGGCGTCGCCCACCGTGTGGGCCGGCCCTCCGACGTGGCGCACCTGCACGCAGGTGTCGCCGAC
>DASTHS010000088.1:0-12251 GCA_035718085.1 Acidimicrobiales bacterium
ACCGCATCGGGCTGACGCTCTACAAGCTCGACAAGGTGCTCATGGGCGAGCTCGACGAGGTGGTCGAGGCGCTGGCTGCCGACGAGCGGGCCCGGCAGCTGGCGGAGGGGTAGGAAGGTCGCCGTGGCGGTGGCCGGCGCACCTGGCACCGTCACCTGGCGCGACCTCCACCGCGAGGCCACCGAGCGGCTCGAGTCGGCCCAGGAGGCGCGCTGGCTGGTCGAGGAGGCCGCCCCCGAGCCGTGGCCGGCGGCGCTCGACCGCCCCGTCACCGAGCGGGCGCACGCCTACTTCAGCGGCATGCTCGAGCGCCGAGCCGCCGGCGAGCCGTTGCAGTACGTGCTCGGCCACTGGCCGTTCCGCGAGCTCGACCTCCTCGTCGACCCCCGGGTGCTGATCCCCCGGCCCGAGACCGAGGTGGTGGTCGGCGTCGCCCTCGCCGAGCTGGAGGCGGCCCGGCCAGGGGGGCGAGGAGGGCGGGCGGCCGACCTCGGCACCGGCTCGGGCGCCATCGCCCTGTCGCTGGCCAAGGAGCGCCCCGGCCTGGAGGTGTGGGCCACCGACGCGTCGGCCGCTGCGCTCGAGGTGGCGGCCGCCAACCTCGCCGGCCTGGGCGGGTGGGCCGCCCCCCGGGTGCGCCTCTGCCGCGGGTCGTGGTTCGAGGCGCTGCCGCCGACCCTCGCCGGGCGCCTCGACCTGCTCGTGGCGAACCCGCCCTACATCAGCCTGGCCGAGCTCGCCGACCTCGACCCTGTGGTGGCCGACCACGAACCGCACGACGCCCTGTTCTCCGGTCCCACCGGGCTGGAAGACGTGGAGGCGGTCGTCACCGGCGCCCCCCGGTGGCTGGCGCCCGGTGGCGTGCTGGTCGTCGAGGTGGCTCCCCACCAGGCGGACCCCGCCGCCGACGCCGCCACGGCCGCCGGCCTCGCCGCCGTGCGGGTCGCCTCCGACCTGGCCGGCCGCCCCCGTGCCCTGGTGGCGCACCGGTAGCGTCGCGGTGGTGCCGACCCTCGACGCCAACGACCCGGCCAGCATCGTGCAGGCCGTCGCCGCCCTCCGGGCCGGCGACATCGTCGGGGTGCCCACCGACACCGTCTACGGGCTGGCCGCCGACCCCTTCCGCACCGGCGCCTCCGACCGCATCTTCCGGGCCAAGGGCCGTCCTCGCAACGTCGAGCTCCCCGTGCTCGTCGCCGACGTCGCCCAGGCGCTCACCCTGGTCGCCGAGGTCCCCGAGCGCGCCCGGCGGCTCATGGAGGCGCACTGGCCCGGCGCCCTGACCATCGTGCTGCCGCGGCGGCCCGACCTGGCCGCCGACCTCGGTGAGGACGACGCCACCATCGGCATCCGCTGCCCCGACCACCCGGTGCCCCTCGCCATCACCCGGGCCCTCGGCCCGGTGGCCACCACCAGCGCCAACCGCCACGGCGACCCGCCGGCGACCACGGCGGCGGCGGTGGCCGGCCTCCCCGGCGTCGACCTCGTGCTCGACGCCGGCACCTGCGAGGGCGCGCCGTCGACGGTGCTCGACTGCACGGGCGCCGAGCCGCGCCTGCTGCGCGCCGGTCGCATCCCGTGGGACGCCCTGGCCCTCTGACGCGATGCGCCCCGCAGGGGCGCTGGTGGCCCCCCCCGCCGTAGACTCCCCCCGTGAGCGACGCCCTGCACCAGGCCGACCCCGAGGTCGCCGACATCCTCGACCGGGAGCTCGACCGGCAGAACACCGGCCTGCAGCTCATCGCCTCCGAGAACTTCACCTCGCCCGCCGTGATGGCAGCCACCGGGTCGGTGCTCACCAACAAGTATTCCGAGGGCTACCCGGGCAAGCGCTACTACGGCGGCAACTCCGTGGTCGACGAGGTCGAAGACCTGGCCCGCCGCCGCGTGTGCGAGCTGTTCGGCGCCGAGCACGCCAACGTCCAGCCCCACTCGGGGGCGAACGCCAACCTCGGCGTCTACCTGGCGCTGCTCGAACCGGGTGACACCGTGCTGGGCCTCCGACTCGACCAGGGCGGCCACCTCACCCACGGCTCCCCGGTCAACATCTCGGGCCGCTACTTCAACTTCGTCAGCTACGGGGTCACCGACAGCGACGAGCGCATCGACCTCGACGCCCTGGCAGCCATGGCCGAGCAGCACCGCCCGAAGTTGATCGTCGCCGGCGCCACCGCCTACCCGCGGATCATCGACCCGCAGCCGTACCGGACCATCGCCGACTCGGTGGGTGCCCGGTTCATGTTCGACGCCGCCCACATCGCCGGCCTGATCGCCGGGGGCGTCCACCCCAACCCCGTCGGCATCGCCGACGTGGTGACCTTCACCACCCACAAGACCCTGCGCGGGCCGCGGGGCGGCTGCATCCTCTCCACCGCCGAGCTCGGCCCCGCCATCGACAAGGCCATCTTCCCCGGCCTGCAGGGCGGCCCCCTCGAGCACGTGGTCGCCGCCAAGGCCGTCGCGTTCGGCGAGGCGCTGCGCCCCGAGTTCAAGGCCTACGCCGCCCAGGTGGTCGCCAACGCCCGGGCCCTGGCCGAGGCGCTGGCCGGCGAGGGGTTCCGCATCGTCTCCGGCGGCACCCACAACCACCTGCTGCTGGTCGACCTCCGCCCCTTCGACGTCGACCTGACCGGCAAGGTGGCCCAGGAGGCACTCGACCGGGCCGGGATCACCCTGAACAAGAACCAGATCCCCGGCGACCCCCGCTCGCCGTTCGTCACCAGCGGCCTGCGCATCGGCACCCCGGCGGTGACCACCCAGGGCATGGTCGAAGCGGAGATGCCCGTCATCGCCGCCGCCATCGCCCGGGTGCTGCGCTCGCCCGGCGACGGGGCCACCATCGCCTCGGTGCGCGACGACGTGGCCACCCTCTGCTCGAAGTTCACCCCGTACCCCTCGACGCAGGGGTAGGCCGAGATCCTCGGGTCGTCCGCCTACCTGGTGGTCGCCGGCGTCGCCGCCGCGGTGACCTGGGCGGCCACCTTCGCCGTGCGCCGCCTGGCCTGGCGCTACTCGATGGTCGTCGTGCCCGACGAGCGGCGGGTGCACGAGCAGGCCACCCCCACTCTCGGAGGGGCGGCCATGTACCTGGGCGTGCTCGTCGCCGTGGCCACCGCCTCGCAGCTGCCGGCCCTCGCACCGGTGTTCCGCGGCAGCTCCGAGCCGATCGGCCTGGTCGTCGCCGCCACGGTCATCTTCGCCGTCGGCAGCTTCGACGACCTCCGGGAGATGTCGCCGCCGGCGAAGGTGTCGGGCCAGGTGCTCGCAGGGACGGTGCTCTACTTCGCCGGCATCTCCATGCTCTTCTTCAAGGTGCCCCTCCTCGGCACCACCTTGTCGCTGTCGCCCGACCTGGTGGCGGTGATGACGGTCATGTGGGTCGTCGGCATGGCCAACGCGGTCAACCTCGTCGACGGCCTCGACGGCCTCGCCGCCGGCATCGTCGCCATCGCCTCGGCCGCGTTCTACCTCTACAGCACCCAGCTGGTGCACACCGGCGCCGTGACACCGGAGAACTCCGGGCCGCTCATCGCCGCAGTCGTCTTCGGGTGCTGCGTCGGGTTCCTGCCCCACAACGTGCACCCGGCGCGCATCTTCATGGGCGACGCCGGCGCCATGCTCCTCGGGCTGATGATGGCGGCCAGCACCATGTCGGTGGTCGGCCAGTCGGGGAGCGGGTACTCCGGGCGCACCTACTTCTTCTACGCGCCGATCTTCATCCCGTTCTTCATCCTGGGGATCCCCATCCTCGACACGGCGTTCGCCATCGTGCGCCGCGCCGGCCGCCGCAGCGGGGTGGCGACCGCCGACAAGAACCACCTGCACCACCGGCTCATGCGCTTGGGGCACGGCCAGACCCGCGCCGTGCTCATCCTCTGGGCGTGGACGGCGCTGCTGTCGGGCCTGGTGCTGGTCCCGGCGCTCACCGGCAGCGGCACGGCGTTCATCCCCGCCGCGGTCGCCGGGCTCGGGGTGGCGCTCTACACCCTGTTCGCACCTCGGGGGCGGGCGGCCCGCGAGCAGGCCGAGGCGGATTTGCACGCTCCGGAGCGCGTTCCCTAGCCTAGTAACCCGTGCTGGTGGACAGGCCGGACGGTGGCGACCGCGTCGCAAACGCCACCCGAAAGGTGGCGCGGGTGGCGACGCCGCGCAACCTCGATCGCGACCTGCCGGGACGGCGGGTCGCCCACGGGTTCAACATCGGCCTGACCCCTGTGCTCTTCGCCGCCATCGGCTACGGCATCGACCGGGTCGCAGGCACCGCCCCGGTGTTCCTGCTCGGCCTCACCGTGCTCAGCATCGTCGGGCTGCTCGTGAGCAACTACTACAAGTTCAAAGCCGCGTTCGACGCGGAGGCCGCCGCCACCCCCGGGCGGTCGGGGAGCCGCCGGCGATGACCGACCTCCTCACCACCGGCGCCGACACCCCGCCGGTGGAGCGGCAACTCGCGCGCGACATGGCCCGCCGTGCCGTGCCCGTGGCCCCGGTGCTGGTGCTCGTCGGTTTCCTTTGGGGCGTCGGCGGGGCCCTCGCCGCCGCCTACGGCATCGCCTTGGCGGTGGGCAACCTCCTGCTCAGCGCCGCCCTCGTCTCCTGGGCCGGGCGCCACTCCATGGCTGCCCTCGGCGCCGCCGCCCTCGGCGGGTTC
The DNA here is from genome assembly GCA_035718085.1 of Acidimicrobiales bacterium. Classification (GTDB taxonomy): domain Bacteria; phylum Actinomycetota; class Acidimicrobiia; order Acidimicrobiales; family Palsa-688; genus DASTHS01. The sequence goes on from DASTHS010000088.1 coordinate 4,649, forward strand.
GTGCTGCGCCTCGCCCTGCTGGGAGTGGCGGTGCTCGCCGTGCACCCCTTCTGGCACTTCCCGGTCGTCCCCCTCTGCATCACCCTGCTCGTGACCCACCTCGGGTTGCTGTTCTGGGAGGTGCGCTACGTGTCGGCGACGCTGGCCCACCCCGGCCTCAAGCCGGGTGCCGAGTTCAGCCTCCGCCGCAGGAAGGTGCAGCCGTGACCCCCCACCTCGTCGCCGGGCTCGAGTTCCCGCCGATCGGCGAGCTGCTCAACTGGAAGAACATCGCCCCGGGCGGGTTCAACAAGACCGCCCTGATCGACGTGCTCGCCGTGGTGCTCACCGTCGGGCTGTTCGTCGTGGGCGCCCGCAAGCGCAAGATGGTGCCCACCGGCGCGCAGAACGTCGCCGAGTCGCTGATCGACTTCGTCAACGGCTCGATCATCATGGAGACGATGGGCGAAGACGGCCTGGGCTACCTGCCGTTCATCCTGGCCATCTTCTGCTTCGTGTTCGTCTGCAACATCACCGAGATCATCCCGGTCTTCCAGTTCCCGGCCGACAGCCGCATGGCGAACCCGCTGATGCTGGCCCTGATCGTCTGGGGCGTCTACAACTTCACCGGCATCAAGCGGCAGGGGTTCGCCACCTACGTGAAGAACAGCACCGTGCCGCCGGGCGTCCCCGGCTACCTGGTGCCGCTCGTCGCCCTGATCGAGGGCGCCCAGCGCTTCCTGCTCAACCCCATCACCCTGGCCATCCGGCTGTTCGCCAACATGCTCGCCGGCCACCTGCTGCTCGTCACGTTCGCGCTGATGACCGACGCGCTGTTCTTCCACAACACGGTCACCATCACCAAGCCCATCGGCGTGCTCCCCGCGCTCATGGAGCTGGTGATCATGCTCTTCGAGGTGCTGATCGCCGTCTTGCAGGCGTTCATCTTCGCCATCCTCACCGGCGTGTACCTCGGCCCCTCGCTCCATCCCGAGCACTAAGACCCCAACCCCAAAGGAGACAGGGTGATCGACGCCCTCACCAGCGCAGTCACGATCAACGGCAACGAGGTCAAGCTCGCCGGTCAGAACATCGGCGCCGGCATCGCCTACGGCGCCGCCGCCGTCGGCCCCGGCGTGGGCATCGGCATCGTGGTGGGCAACGCCATCACCGCCATCGCCCGCCAGCCCGAGGCGGCCGGCGTGGCCCGCACCACGATGTTCCTCGGCATCGCCTTCACCGAGGCGCTCGCCCTGATCGGCTTCGTGGTCGCCATCCTCATCCTCTTCGTGCAGTAGGGGGCGTGGTGCTCGACGCCGTCTTGGTGGCGGCGCAGAAGATCGACTGCTCGTCCACCGCCTACACCTGCACCAACCCCACCTCGAAGAACCCGATCCTGCCGTCGGTGCCGGAGCTGGTGTGGGGCACGGCCGCGTTCCTCGTGCTGTTCGTGCTGCTGCGCCAGTTCGCGCTGCCGCCGCTGCTCAAGCTGATGCGAGACCGCACCGAGCGCATCGCCAACGACCTCGACACCGCGGAGCGGGCCAAGCGCGAGGCCACCGAGACCCTCGAGCAGTACAAGCGGGAGTTGGCCGAGGCCCGCACCGAGGCCGGACGCATCATCGACGAGGCCCGCTCGGCGGCCGAGCAGGTGCGCGCCGACCTGGTGGCGCGCGCCGAGGCGGAGGCCGCCGACCTGCGCGCCCGCAACGACGCCGCCCTACAGGCGGCGCAGGAGCGGGTGCGCGGCGAGCTCGAGGGCCAGATCCGCGAGGTGTCCCTCGAGCTGGCCGAGAAGGTGGTCGGTGCCAACCTCGACCGGACCACCAACCTGGCGCTGATCGACCGCTTCCTCGACGAGCTCAACGGCACCAGCACCACCGCCGGCGCATGACGACCGTCGACGAGTACGCCCAGGCCCTCTTCGACGTGGCCAAGCGCCAGGGGGCGCTCGACACGGTCGAGGAGGAGCTGTTCCGCGTGGCGCGGACCCTCGAGGCCAGTGACGACCTGCACTGGACCCTGTCGGACCAGAGCGTGCCCGTCGAAGTGCGCCAGGCCACCCTCCAGCAGCTGCTCGACGCCAAGGTGTCGCCCCTGACGGCCACCCTCGCCGCGTTCGTGGTGGGGGAGGGCGCGGCGCGCGAGCTGCCCGACATCATCGATCGCCTCGTCGCCAAGGTGGCCGACGAGCGCAACCAGTACGTGGCCGAGGTGCACGTCGCCGAGCCGCTCGACGAGGGGCGCCTCGAACGCCTCCGCACCGGCCTGGCCCGCACCCTCGGGCGTGAGGTCGAGGTGCGCCAGGTGGTCGACCCGACGGTGCTCGGCGGCATCGTCGCCCGGGTCGGCGACACGGTCATCGACGGTACGATCGGGCACCGCCTCGACCAGCTCCGCCGGTCGCTGCGCGCCACCCCCGGCACCCCCGGGGCGGCAGCGCCGACCCCCACCCCCTGAGCCCGTCGCCGCACCCACCGAGACCGAGGACCCGATGACCGACATCACCTTCAACCCCGACGAGATCGCCGCCGCCCTCCGCCAGAGCCTCGAGCGCTACACCCCCACCGCGGAGGCCGAGACCGTCGGGCGCATCGTGCGCGTCGGCGACGGCATCGCCACCGTGTCGGGCCTGCCCGACGCCGAGGTCAACGAGCTGCTCGAGTTCGAGGGCGGCGTGCTCGGCTTGGCCATGAACCTCGACGAGGACAGCATCGGCGCGGTGCTGCTCGGCGAGACCGACCACATCGAGGAGGGGCAGGCGGTCAAGGCCACCGGCCGCATCATCTCGGTGCCCGTCGGCGACGGGCTGCTCGGCCGGGTGGTCAACGCCCTGGGCGAGCCGATCGACGGGGCCGGCCCGCTGGCCAACGTGGCACCCCGGCGCATCGAGATCCAGGCGCCCGGCGTCGTCGACCGCCAGCCGGTCAAGCAGCCGCTGCAGACCGGCATCAAGGTCATCGACGCCATGACCCCGGTCGGCCGCGGCCAGCGGGAGCTGATCATCGGCGACCGCAAGACCGGCAAGAGCTCGATCGCCCTCGACACGATCATCAACCAGAAGGGCCTGGGGGTGAAGTGCATCTACGTGGCGATCGGCCAGAAGAACTCGACCGTCGCCCAGATCGTGTCGACCCTGCGCCAGGCCGGCGCCCTCGACTACACCGTCGTGGTCGACGCCCCGGCCTCGGACCCCTCGCCGCTCAAGTACCTCGCCCCCTACACCGGCTGCGCCATGGGGCAGCACTGGATGGACAACGGCGAGCACGCCCTGGTCGTCTACGACGACCTGTCGAAGCAGGCCGAGGCCTACCGCCAGATGTCGCTGCTGCTGCGCCGCCCGCCGGGCCGTGAGGCCTACCCCGGTGACGTGTTCTACCTCCACAGCCGCCTGCTCGAGCGGGCCGCCAAGCTCTCCGACGAGCTCGGTGCCGGCAGCCTCACCGCGCTGCCGATCATCGAGACCAAGGAGGGCGACATCTCCGCGTACATCCCGACCAACGTGATCTCGATCACCGACGGGCAGATCTTCCTCGAGCTCGACCTGTTCAACTCGGGCCAGCGCCCGGCCATGAACGTCGGCACGTCGGTGTCGCGAGTGGGTGGATCGGCGCAGATCAAGGCCATGAAGGCCGTATCGGGTGGTCTGAAGCTCGACCTGGCCAACTTCCGCGAGCTGGAGAGCTTCGCCAGCTTCGGCGCCGAGCTCGACAAGGCCAGCCAGGCCCTCATCGACCGTGGCCGGCGGTTGATGGAGCTGCTCAAGCAGGCCAACGGCGCGCCGCTGCCCGTCGACGAGCAGGTCGTGTCGCTCTACGCTGGCACCCGCGGCCACCTCGACGACCTGCCGATCGTCGACATCCGCCGCTTCGAGGCGGAGTTGCTCGAAGACGTCCGCAGCCGCCAGAAGGAGTTGCTGGCCGGCATCCGTGAGGGCGGCGCCCTCCCTGAGGAGCAGCTCGAGCGGGTCATCACCGACTTCAAGGGCCGCTTCCAGAAGACCGAGATCGCGGAGGGCTGATCGGGTGGCCGGTGGGCAGGAGCGGGCGCTGCGGCGACGGGTCCGCAGCAACCAGAACATCAAGAAGATCACCCACGCCATGGAGCTGATCGCTGCGAGCCGCATCGCGAAGGATCAGCAGCGCGTGGCCGCCGCCCGCCCCTACGCCGAGCTGATGACCACCGTCGTCGCCCACCTCACCAAGGTCGGCGGCAACCTCGACCAGCCGCTGCTCGCCGTGCGCGACACGGTGCGCGCCGTCGGCCTGGTCGTCGTCACCGCCGACAAGGGCCTGGCCGGCGGCTACAACGCGAACGTCACCCGGGCGGCCGACCAGGCGCTGGCCGCCGCCCGCCGGGACGGCCGCGACGCCAAGGTCTACGTCGCCGGCAAGAAGGGCCTGAACTACTTCCGGTTCCGCCAGGTGCCCGTCGAGGCCAGCTGGTCGGGCTTCTCGGAGCTGCCCACGATCGACGACGCCCGCGACATCGCCCGCACCGTGCGCCAGGCGTTCGAGGCCGGCGAGGTCGACCAGGTCGAGCTCATCTCCACCCAGTTCCTGTCGCTCGGCAACCAGCGGGTCTCCACCCGGCGGATGCTGCCCCTCGACCGCGAGGCCCTCGCCGAGCTCGGGGGCGGTGACCACGGCGGCGGAGCCCAGGCCGAGTACGAGTTCGAGCCCGAGCCCGACGGCATCCTCGAGCGGCTGCTGCCCCTCTACCTCGAGGCGCGGGTCTACGCCGCCCTGCTGGAGGCCGCCGCCTCCGAGCACGCCGCCCGCCAGCGGGCCATGAAGTCGGCGACCGACAACGCCAGCGAGCTCATCGCCATCTACCAGCGACGCGCCAACCGGGTGCGCCAGGAGGCGATCACCACCGAACTGGTCGAGGTCACCGGCGCCGCCGCCGCCCTCGCCGCCGGCGCCGGCTGAGCACCGCCGGGCGCCGCGCCACCCGACACCCTTCCCCCACCTCGTGACCGAGAGGACCGCAGTGACCGCCACCGACACCCCGAGCCAGACCGAGGAGCGCCAGCTCCGCGACGGGCGCATCGTCGCCATCGTCGGCCCCGTCGTCGACATCGAGTTCCCGCCCGACGGCCTGCCCGAGCTCGACGACGCGGTCACCTTCGAGACCGAGGTCGAGGGCACCAAGAACCTCATCACCGCCGAGGTCGCCCAGCACATCGGCCGCGACCGGGTGCGGGCCATCGCCCTCAAGCCGACCGACGGGCTCCGGCGTGGCGCAGTGGTCAAGCAGACCGGGCACGGCATCTCGGTGCCGGTCGGCAAGGCCACCCTCGGCCACGTCTTCAACGTGATCGGCGAGCCGCTCGACACCCGCGGTGCCCCCATCGAGGGCATCGAGGAGCGCTGGGACATCCACCGGCCGCCGCCCCTCTTCGACGCCCTCGAGCCGCAGCGCAAGATGTTCGAGACCGGCCTGAAGGTGGTCGACCTGCTCGAGCCGTACGCCCAGGGCGGCAAGATTGGCCTGTTCGGCGGCGCCGGGGTGGGCAAGACCGTGCTGATCCTCGAGATGATCACCCGAGTGGCCCGCGAGCACGGCGGGGCTTCGGTGTTCGCCGGGGTCGGCGAGCGCACCCGCGAGGGCAACGACCTGTGGCTGGAGATGCAGGAGTCGGGGGTGCTCGAGCGCTGCGCCCTCGTCTACGGCCAGATGGACGAGCCGCCCGGCGTCCGCCTGCGCGTCGCCCTGTCGGCCCTGACCATGGCCGAGTACTTCCGCGACGAGATGAACCAGGATGTGCTGCTCTTCGTCGACAACATCTTCCGCTTCGTCCAGGCGGGATCCGAGGTGTCGACGCTGCTGGGCCGCATGCCCTCGGCCGTGGGCTACCAGCCCACCCTCGCCGACGAGATGGGCCAGCTGCAGGAGCGCATCACCTCGACGCGCGGCCGGTCGATCACCTCGGTGCAGGCCGTGTACGTGCCCGCCGACGACTACACCGACCCGGCGCCGTTCACCACCTTCACCCACCTCGACGCCACCACCAACCTCAGCCGTGACGTGTTCGCCAAGGGCATCTTCCCGGCGGTCGACCCGCTGGCGTCGACGTCGACCATCCTCCAGCCCGATGTGGTCGGCCCCGACCACTACCGGGTCGCCGGCCGGGTCGTGCAGGTGCTGCAGCGCTACAAGGAGCTGCAGGACATCATCGCCATCCTCGGCATCGACGAGCTCGCCGAGGAAGACAAGGTGCTGGTCTCCCGGGCCCGCAAGATCGAGAAGTTCCTCGGCCAGCCCATGTACGTGGCCGAGACCTTCACCGGCCAGCCCGGCACCACCGTGCCGCTCTCGGAGACCATCGAGGCGTTCGACAAGCTCTGCAAGGGCGACTTCGACGACGTCTCCGAGCAGGCGTTCGTCGCCGTCGGCGGCATCGACGACGTGCTCAAGCGCGCCGACGAGCTGGCCAAGCAGGGCGGCGAGTGACCCTCGCCGTCAAGGTCGTCTCACCCGAGCGCCTGGTCTTCGACCAGGAGGCCTCGATGGTGGTCTGCCGCACCACCGAGGGCGAGATCGCCTTCCAGACCGGCCACGCGCCGTTCATCGGGTTGCTCGGCATCGGCACCGTGCGCGTGTACCCGTCCGCCGGAGGAGCGCCGGTGTCGGCGGCCGTGCACGGCGGGTTCGTCGAGGTGCGCGACAACCAGGTGAGCGTGCTCTCCGACATCGCCGAGCTGCCCGACCAGGTCGACACCGATCGGGCCCGGGCCGACCAGGCCGACGCCGAGGGGCGCCTCGGGCGTGACCGCGACGACGAGGAGGCCGCCGCCGACCTCCGCTGGGCGCAGGTGCGCCTCGAGGTGGCCGGCGCCGTCTCCGCCTAGCGGCCCGGTGCGCCCCCGCCGGCGGGTGGGGGTGGTCTGCCCACTCGAGCCGCCCGTCGCCGGGTGGGTCGACGGGCTGCGCCGGGCGGTCGGCGACCCGGCGATCGACCGGATCGCCCCGCACGTCACCCTGGTGGCGCCGGTCAACGTGCGCGACGCCGACCTGGACTGCGCCCTCGACCGGCTGCACGCCGCCGCTGCGGCCGTCGACGGCCCGCTGCACCTGACGGTGGGGCCGCCGGGGAGCTTCTTGCCGGCCAACCCGGTGCTGGTGCTGGAGGTCGGCGGCGACCTCGACGGCCTGCGGGCCGTGCGCGCCGCCGCCTTCGGGCCGCCGCTCGAGCGGCCCCCCGCCTGGCCATGGGTGCCCCACGTCACCCTCGCCGACGGCCTGGGTGCCGAGCGCATCGACGCGGCGGCCGCTGCCCTCGGCGCCTTCGAGGTCGTGGCCGACGCGGGCACCGTGGCCCTGCTGGAGGAGCGGCGGGGCGTCGACGGCCGGCGCCGATGGGAGCCGCTGGCCGACGCGCTGCTCGGCGGGGTGGCCACCGTCGGGCGTGGCGGCCTCGACGTGCAGCTGGCGACCGGCACGGTGCTGTCGCCCGTGGCGTCGGCCCTGCTGGGCCCGATCGGCCGCCCGGCGGTCGACCGCCTGGTCGTCACCGCCCGGCGCGACGGCACGACCGTCGGCGCCGCGGTGGCGTGGCGCGACGACGACGGCGGCCACGTGCGGGTGGCGGTCGCTTCCGGCGTGCGCCGCCAGGGTGTGG
>DASTHS010000089.1:0-4722 GCA_035718085.1 Acidimicrobiales bacterium
GAACGCCCGCCCGCATCGAGGGGCAGTGCCGGGCCCGCCGCAGCGATGCGGCGGGCCCGGCCGCGTGCGGGGGCCCCTGCCGGGGCGCCGAAGGGCGGTGGCGACTGCCGGCGGCGGGCGACCTGCCATGCTTGGCGACCGATGGCGACCGGAGCAGCGGCACGGCCCGTGCAGTTGCGTGACGTGGCGCGCGAGGCGGGCGTGTCGATCTCCACCGCGTCGCGGGTGCTCTCGGGGGCCGGGCGGGTGTCGCCGGCGGCCGAGGAGGCCGTCCGGGCGGCCAGCGAACGGCTGGGCTACCGCCCGAACCGGGTGGCCCGGGCGCTGCGGGTGCAGGCCACCGGCTCGGTCGCCATGACCCTCCCGTGGATCCGCAACCCCTTCTACGGCGAGCTGATGGAGGCGGTCGAGGCCCGGCTGGCCGTCGCCGGCCTGGAGCTGTTCGTGGCCCAGGCCCACGGCGACGCCGACGAGGAGGCGCACCGCATCGACACCCTCGTCGAGCGGCAGGCCGACGGGCTGCTGGTGATCCCGTGCGACCGCACCCGCTCGGCGGGCGCCCTCCGCCGCGCCCTCGCCAGCGTGCCGGTCGTGCAGATCGAGCGTCGGGTCGACGGCCTGGAAGCCGACTACGTCGGCGTCGACAACGCCGCGGGGATCCGCCTGGCCGTCGACCACCTGGTGGGCGAGGGCTGTCGCTCGATCGGCGTGGTGACCGGCCCGGTGTCGTCGTCGACCGGGCGCAGCCGCCTCGACGCCTGGCACGTGGCCATGGCCGCCCACCCCGGGGTGCGGCCCCACGAACCCATCGTCGAGATCTTCACCTGGCAGGCCGGCGCCCGTGCCGTGCAGCAGCTGCTCGAGCGCGGCCCGCTGCCCGACGGGCTGGTGTGCGCGTCCGACCTGATCGCCCTCGGGGTGGTGCGCGAGCTGGCCGACACGGGGCACCGGGTACCCGAGGAGGTCAAGGTCACCGGCTTCGACGGGATGCTCTTCGCCGAGCTGTGCGACCCGCCCCTCACCACCGTGCACTCGCCGGTGGAGGAGATCGCCGCCGCCGCCGTCGACCGCCTGGTCGCCCGGCTGGGTGGCGATCACCCCCCGCCCGCCGCCCTCGAGCTCCAACCCCGCCTCGAGGTGCGCCGCTCGACCGTGGCCTCCTGACGCCGCCACCAGGCGGCGCCTTGACACCCGCCGCCCCGCCGTGCAACCGTTTGCACACGCCCGGGGGGTCCGGCGCGGGAAGTGGGGGATCCGTGGGTCTTCGAGGAGCTGCCGCCATCGTCGGCGTCGCCGACGCGGCATCGCCGACGGGCGAGCTCGACACCTACGGGCGCACCCTCGAGGTCGAGATGGTGCGCCAGGCGCTCGCCGACGCCGGCCTCACCCTCGCCGACGTCGACGGGGTGGCCCACGCCGAGAGCTCGATGGCCCTCGCCGAGCACCTGGGCGTGCACCCGACCTGGACCGACAGCACCAACACCGGAGGGTCGAGCTACGAGGTGCACGTCGAGCACGCCGCCGCGGCGATCGCCGCCGGGCTGTGCGAGGTGGTGGTGGGGGTCTACGCCGCCACCCCCCGAAGTGACCGCAAGCGCGGCCGCCAGCGCGTCTGGCGCCAGCTGTCGGAGAACCCGCAGGCGGAGTGGGAGGCGCCCTACGGGCTGCGCACGCCGATGGGCCCCTATGCAATGGCCGCCACCCGCCACATGGCTGACTACGGCACCACCCCCGAGCAGCTGGCGCAGATCGCCGTGTCGACCCGGCAGTGGGCGACGATGAACCCCCGCGCCCGCTACCAGGACCCGCTCACCGTCGAGGAGGTGCTGGCCTCGCCGATGCAGACCTCGCCGCTGCACCTGCTCGACTGCTGCCTGGTGACCGACGGGGCCGGCGCCTTCGTCATGACCAGCATGGAACGGGCCCGCCACCTGGCCAAGGCGCCCGTGGCCGTGCTCGGGGCCGCGACCTGCCACGACCACCTGATGATCAGCCAGATGCCCGACCTGACCACCACGCCCGGGGCGGTCAGCGGCCCCCGTGCCTTCGCCCAGGCCGGCGTCGAGCCCGACGACGTCGACGTGCTGATGGGCTACGACAGCTTCACCATCACCGCCCTGCTGCACCTCGAAGACCTCGGGTTCTGCGCGAAGGGCGAGGGCGGCCCGTTCGTCGCCGACGGCAAGACGGCCCCCGGCGGGTCGCTGCCGATGAACACCAACGGCGGCGGCCTCAGCTACACCCACCCGGGCATGTACGGCATGTTCCTCATCGTGGAGGCGGTGCGCCAGCTCCGCGGCGAGTGCGGGCCCCGGCAGGTCGCCGGCGCCGAGATCGCGGTGGCCCACGGCTCGGGCATGGTGCTGTCGTGCATGTCGACGCTCGTGCTCGGCACCGAGGCGACCCTGTGAGCACGGGAGGCGACCCGATGAGCACGGAGGCGACCCGATGAGCACCACCGAGGCACCCGCACCCAAGCGGCCGCAGCCGACCGCCAACCCGGCCAGCGGGCCGTTCTGGGAGGCGACGCGCGACCGCCGCTACCTGGTGCAGTTCTCCACCGACTGCGGCCGGGCCGTGTTCTACCCGCGCACCGTCTGCCCGCACTGCGGGGGCACCGCGATGCAGTGGCGGCCCTCCACCGGCGCCGGCACGGTCTACACCTTCACCGTCGAGCACCGGCCGGCGCCCGCGTTCGGCGCCGAGCCCTACGTCGTCGCCCTCGTCGCCCTCGACGAGGGCATCCGGGTCATGACCAACCTGGTCGACGTCGACCCGGGTCAGGTGCGCGTCGGCATGCCCGTCGAGCTGACCTGGGCGCCGCTCGACGACGGGCGCAACCTGCCGCTGTGGCGCCCCGCCGGTGCCTGACACCCCACCGCAGCACCCACCGACCGCAACACCGAGACCAACGGGGGACTACCGATGGTGATGGACCTGGACCTCGGGCCTGGCGCCCGGGCATTCCGCGACGAGCTGCGCCAGTGGCTGGAAGCCAACCGCCCGGAGGAGCTGGTCGGCGTCGAGGCCGAGCGCGCCGCCTTCGGCGACGTCCCCGGCCTGGCCGCCTGGACCGACAAGCTCAAAGACGCCGGCTACCTCTGCGTGGCCTGGCCCAAGGAGTTCGGCGGGCGTGGCCTGACCGGCGTCGAGGTGGCGGTGATGAACGAGGAGTTCGCCCGCGCCGGCGTGCCGCGGGTGACGCGGGGCATGGGCGAGTGGCTGGTGGGCCCCTCGATCATCGTGTGGGGCGACGACGAGCAGAAGGCCCGCTTCCTGCCCCGCATCGTCGACGGCACCGACGTCTACTGCCAGGGGTTCTCCGAGCCGGAGGCCGGCTCGGACCTGGCCAGCCTGGCGACGCGCGGCGTCGTCGACGGTGACGAGGTCGTCATCACCGGCCAGAAGGTGTGGACCTCCGGGGCCACCCGGGCGAACATGATGTTCTGCCTGTGCCGCACCGACCCCGACGCCCCCAAGCACAGGGGCATCAGCTACGTGCTGACCCCCATGGTGCGCGAGGACGGCAGCTCCAACGGCTTCGAGCTGTCACCCATCAAGCAGATGACGGGGCAGGCGCACTTCACCCAGACCTTCATCACCGAGGCCCGCGCCCCCATCACCAACGTGATCGGCGGCCTGAACAACGGCTGGCGGGTCACCATGACCACCCTCGGCAACGAGCGCGGCGGCAACGCCACCACCCAGCACGTGCAGTACACCAAGCAGTTCTGGGAGGCGGTCGACCTGGTGCGCAAGCTCGGGCGCGACCGGGACCCGATCGTGCGCCAGCAGCTGGCCTGGGCCTACGCCCACGTCGAGATCATGCGGTTCCAGGGCCTGCGCATCCTCTCCGACGTCGTCGCCCGCAAGGAGCCGGGGCCCGCCTCGGCCCTGAACAAGATGTTCTGGTCGGAGTACGCCCAGAAGTTCGCCGAGATCGTCACCGACGTGCGCGGCGCCGAGTCGACCGTGCTGCCCGACGGCGACGACGGCACCTACCGGCCCGATCCCTGGCAGACCGCCTTCCTCAGCACCCGCAGCGTCACCATCTGGGGGGGCACCGCCCAGGTGCAGCGCAACATCGTCGGCGAGCGTGTGCTCGGCCTCCCGAAGGAGCCCGCCAAATGACCGTCACCGAGACCACCGAGGAGCTCGAGGCCGCACATCGCGAGCGGGCCCTGGTGGGCATGGGCCTGGCGTGGTGGGCCGGCCGCCACCCCGACCGCCCGGCGGTCACCTCCGACCACGGCACGCGGACCTTCGCCGAGCTCAACGCCGGCGCCAACCGCCTGGCGCGGGCCCTGCGCGCCCGCGGCCTCGGCGAGGGCGACCCCGTGGCGCTGGTCTGCACCAACCGGCCGGAGTTCGCCGAGACCCTCTTCGCCTGCCAGCGGGCGGGGTTCCGCCTGACGCCGATCAACTGGCACCTGACCGGCGACGAGGCCAGCTACATCGTCACCGACTGCGGGGCCAAGGCCGTCGTCGCCGACGCCGACCTGCCGGCGACGCTGCTCGACGCCATCGCGGTGGCGCCCGCCCCGGTGAAGCTGCTGGTGGGAGGAAGCCGCGAGGCGTTCGAGCCCTACGCGAACGTCGTCGCCCGGGAGGACGGCGCCGACGTGCCCGACCCGGTGCTCGGCACCCAGATGCTCTACACCTCCGGCACCACCGGCCGGCCCAAGGGTGTGCACCGGTCGCCCGAGGTGGCCAAGGCCCTCG
>DASTHS010000090.1:0-19710 GCA_035718085.1 Acidimicrobiales bacterium
CGGGCGGCCTGCGGCGCACTGCGGGCCCCGGCGCCGTGGGCCAGGGCCACGGTGACCAGCACGCCGACCGCCAAGGCACCGGCGCACACGGCCCGGCGGCGGCGGGCGACGGCCGGGCTCGGTCGTCGTGCCGGCCGGCGGGGCGCGGCCGCACCGGCGGGGCGCCCGGCGCGAGGGGCCGGCTGAGGGCGGGGACGGGGCCGGACCGCGGTCACGCCGCAATACCGCCCGTCGGGCCGTGCCCGGAGCCGGTGGCCATCGGGCAGACGATAGGTCTGCGCTCACCCCCGGCCCAGGCATACCCCGCTCGGCCCGGCGACCGGTTCAGCCGACGATCTCGCTGGTCTGCATCACGGGCTGGATGTTGGTGTAGTTGGCCACGTCGGCCATCACGTCGGCGGTGCCGGGCGCCCCCATCGCCGACTGCATGGCCTCGAGCGAGTCGAAGCGCATGTGCACGGCCGCCACGTACGGGCCGTCGACGCCCTTGTCGATCTCCGCCCCGCTCAGGCCCCAGGTCTTCACGGCGAGCGGCACATGGTGATCGCGGTAGTAGTCGTGGTCGAAGGTCGTGCCCTCGCCGCTCGGGTAGTAGACGCTCAGTCGGATCATCGGGCGAGTCTGCCCGCTCGGCGTCCCCGCCGCTCGATCGACGCCGCGCCGAGGGCGGCGAGCGTCCCTACGCTTGCAGCCCATGGTGCACGTCGCGGTCATCGGCGCAGGGCCGGTCGGCATCGACGCCGCCCTCGCCGCCCACGAGCGGGGATGGGACGTCGTCGTCTACGAGCGTGCGTCGCGCGTTGCGGGCAACGTGCGCGACTGGGCGCACGTGCGGATGTTCACGCCCTGGGCGATCGACGTCTCCCCACGGATGGTCGCCGCGGTGGCCGCGCCTCCCGGTGGCTGCCCCTCCGGCGCCGACTTCGCCGACTACCTGGACCGGGTCGCCGGCCGGCTGCCCGCCGGCGCCGTGCGGCTGGGCACCACCGTCGAGGCGGTGGGGCGCGAAGGGTTGCTCAAGAGCGACGAGATCGGCACGGGCGAACGCGACCGCCGGTGCTTCCGCTTGCTGGTGCGCGCCGGTGACGGTGCCGAGGTCATCGAGCACGCCGACGTCGTGGTCGACTGCAGCGGCACCTGGCACAACCCGGCGCCGCTCGGTGCCGCCGGCATCCCGGCGCCCGGCGAGCGCAGCTGTGACGTGGTGCGGCGCATCCCCGAGGTCGACGGGTCGTGGGCCGGCCGCCGGGTGCTGCTCGCCGGTGCCGGCAAGAGCGCCCAGACGGCCGCCCGGGCCCTCGCCGGGGCCGGCGCCGACCTGACCTGGGCCGTGCGGTCGCTGGCGCCGACGTGGGGTGCGGTCGACGACGACCCATTGCCCGACCGTGCGGCGCTGGTCACGTCGTCGCAGGCGATCGACCGGGCCGGGCACGTGCGCAAGGGCGTCACCGTGCAGGCGCTGGCCGCCGTCGGCGAGGGCGTGCAGGTCGACCTGGCGGGCGCCGACGGTGCGACCACCCGGATCGTCGTGGACAGGGTGGTGTCGCTGGTCGGTGCCTCGCCGGACGCAGGCATCTACCGTCAGCTGCAGGTGCACGAGTGCTACGCGACCGAGGGGCCGATGAGCCTGGCGGCCACGCTGCTGGGCAGCGCCGGTGGCGACTGCCTGGCCCAGGTGAGCCCCGGCGTCGACAGCCTGCGCAACCCCGAGCCGCAGTTCTTCGTGTTGGGCAGCAAGTCCTACGGCCGCACCAGCACCTTCCTCCTCCGTGTCGGCTACGACCAGGTCGACGCCGTCTTCGCCAGCCTGGCGGACGAGCTGTCGCCGCAGGCCTGACCGCCCGGGGGCGGAGGTCGGCGCGGGCCGACCGCCCTGCAATACCGTCGGCGGCGATGACCGACCTGCGCACGACCTCGCTCGCCGACCTGGCCGCCGACGTCGCCACCCGGAGGATCTCGGCCCGGGAGCTGGTCGACCGGTCGCTCCGCGACGCCGACCGCTGGGCCGGGCTCAACGCCTGGGTGGTCGTCGACGGTGACCGGGCCCTGGCCGAGGCGGCCGCCCTCGACGAGGCCATCGCCCGGGGCGAGCAGGCCGGCCCCCTGGCGGGCGTGCCGATCGGGGTCAAAGACCTGGACGACGCGGCCGGCTTCCGCACCGCGTACGGCTCGCTGCTGCACGCCGCCGACCCGCCGGCCGCCACCGACTCGGTGCTCACCGCTCGGCTGCGGGCGGCGGGGGCGATAGTGATCGGCAAGACCACCACCCCCGAGCACGGCTACACCGGCGACACCGTCAGCCCCCTCACCGGGGTGAGTCGCAACCCCTACGACCCCGAGCGGTCGCCGGGCGGCTCGAGCGGCGGCAGCGCAGCCGCCCTCGCCGCCGGGGTGGTGCCGCTGGCCACCGGCAGCGACGGCGGCGGCAGCATCCGCGGGCCTGGTTCGATCTGCGGCCTCTGCGCGCTGAAGCCCTCGGCGGGGCGCGTGCCGATGGGCGGTGCCCGGGCGCCGGGCGCCGGGGTGCTCGCCGTGCGGGCCCCGATGGCCCGCACCGCCCGCGACACGGCCTACGCGTTGGCCGTCGCCGCCGGCCCGCACGGCTCCGACCCGTTCTCGCTGCCGGCGCCCCCGCCCGGGGTGTGGCACCTGGCCGCCGAGCCGCCGCTGCCCCGCCGGGTCGTGTGGTGCGCGTCGCCGGGCGGCTTCCCCGTCGACACGGCGGTGCGTGAGGCCTACGACCGGGCCGTGCGCCACCTCGAGGCGGCGGGCACCGAGGTGGTCGTCGTCGACGAGCTGCACGAGCAGCCACCCGTCGCCGACTGGTGGACGCTCTGGACCGCCTACCGCAACCGCGGCCAGGGCCACCTCCGCGGCACCCCCGCCTGGGAGCAGATCGACCCGGGTCTGCGCGCCCTGATGGACCACGCCGAGGCGTCGGTCACCCCCACCGGCCTCCTGCGGGCCTTCGACGCCTGCCACCGGGTGAACCTGGAGGTCGAAGCCGCCCTGGCGCAGGGCGAGGTGGTGCTCACCCCGGCGGTCGCCGGCCAGACCGCCCGCTGCGGCGGACAGGGCACCGTCGACGGCGAGGAGACGCCGCTGTGGTTCCCCTACACCCAGGCCTACAACATGAGCCGCCACCCGGTGGGCGTGGTGCCGTGCGGCACGTTGCCGGGTGGCCTGCCCGTGGGCATGCAGGTGGCCGGGCGCCACGGCGACGACTGGGGGGTGCTCGCCGCCATGGCCGCCCTTGAAGCGCTCTGGTCGGACCTCACCCCGCCGCCGCCCGAGCCCGTCGGCTGACGAGGTGCTGCGTCCCCTAGTTGGTGTTGTAGCGGGCGTGGCGGGTCGTCTTCCCCGGGACGCCCGTGGCGCGACTCTCCTGGGCGGTCACCGGGATGGCCGCGTAGCCCCGTTCGACGGCGTCGTAGCGCTTCGCTGCCCTCTGGACGTCTGTGGCGGTCTTGACGATCAGCTCCTGCCAGCCGTCGACGGTGGCCTCGTCGTCGACGGTGCCACCTCCGCGGGTCACGTCGGGAGCGGACCGCAACACGCCGAGGCCGCGCAGCACCCCCTCGACCTTCTCCTTGTCGTCGGCGCCGGCCTGCGGGACTAGTGCCGCCCGGCCGTCGACCGTCGCGGGCGACGACCCGCTCTTGATCACCGGGGCCAGCTCGAACGCCGCCCGATACAGCCGCTCGAGGCCGGGCGTGTCCCCGAGGCCGGCATTCTTGGCGGCGTCGGTCATCCGCCACACGTACTTGCCCGACTTGGCCGCCGCCTCCCATGCGTGCGAGCTGTGACGGCGCGACTCCTTGATGGCATCGGCCATGTTCTCGGTGACCGCCACCATGAGGTCGTCGATGGTCTGGCTGATCGTCGCCCCGATCTGCAACCCGACCACTGCGTGGTTGACGGCTGCGTCGGTGACGTACGCCTCGTTCGACCACAGGGCTGCCTCTGACACGACGGTGCGCAGGCGGACGATCGACGCGTCGACGTCGGCGGCACGCTCCAGGTCGCCGGGCGCCCCGTTGACGGCAGCGATGGCGGCCTCCAGCCTGCGGCGCTGCTCCTTGATGACGTCGAGCTTGCGCTCGTAGACGCGGTTGGACGACTCCATCTTGAGTGACTCGACGCCGAGCTCGGAACTGCCCGGGCCGAGGATCCCCGCCGCAGTCGCCTCGATGCGGCCCGTGCCGGGCCCCTCGAGCGTCCCGTCCCCCATGGCGGGCGCCGCTCCCTTGCCGTCGAGCTGCATCCGCGCCTGCAGCTCGGCCATGTAGGTGGCGTACCGGGAGAGCGCCAACCTCTGCACGTCGACGGGCACGTCCGTGTCGTCGACGTACTTCTTCCACTGCGCCTCCGACATGTGCAGACGAGCCTTCACCAGCGCCCACGACTGTTGCTGCTTCTGGTCTTCGGAGTACATCTCCGGGGTGGCCGCCCCGCCCTGCTCGGCGCCGGCGCGGCCCCCTTCCTTCTTGACCAGCGTGACCGGCCCGCTGGCCCCCGCGGCGTCGAAGCCCTTGGGGCTGAACATGAAGTCCTTTGCGTAGACGTTGACGTCGTAGACGACCCCCGCCTCGCGCGCCCACCCGTCGGCCCGGAACAGCTGGTTGAACACCCGCACCGCAGTCTCGGTCTGGTTGCCCTTGAGGTTCACGTCGATGTCGCTGGTCAGCGACGCGCTGCCCTCGGCGCCCCATTTGAGCGAGTCGTCGCCCGTGAGCTCCTGCACACGCTGCTTGGTGCGCACGAGGATGTGGTCGTGGTGCCAGGCGCGGTACTCGAGCAGCTTGCGCATCAGGTCGTTGCGCAGGCCGGTCTTGGCGTAGGCGAGCGCATCCTTGGCCAGCACCCAGCTCTGCGCCAGCGGCCCCTGGAGCACGCTGCGCAGCACCGGCGAGTCGGCCGGGAGCGCGGCGATGCGGGCCCGGTCACCCTCACCGGCGCGGTCGAGGTAGGCGAGCAGCTCGTCGAGGGTGACGGCCTGACCGCCGAACACCCGCATCCGCACCGGGTCGCTGACGACCGCCTGGGGGTTGCGGGCCACCCGCTCCCCGCTCAGCATGCTCACGGTCGCCCGGTTGCCGACCGCCCTCTGGAGCGACAGGACGTGGTCCCCCGGCTGCGCCACCGGCGGAGACACGGGGGCCGCCTGCGGCGCGCGCCCGGCCGCACGCGCCGGCGCCGGATCGGCTCGCTCCCCTCCAGCCGACCGCCCCATATCAGGAGAGTACCGACCTCCCTGGCTGCCGGGTCGAGCAGCCTCTCGGGCGCAGGCCGCCGTCGGCCCCGAGCCGGTCAGACGGTTGCCAGCCCCCGGTCGCCCGGGCCGGTGGCCCCGTCACTGCCTTCCACGTTCAACTGCGGGAGGGCCCGCTCGAGACCCGAGGGGAGCCACCAGTTGGCCCGGCCGATCAGCTGCATCGATGCCGGGACGATCACGGTGCGCACGAGGAAGGCGTCGACCACGATGGCACCGGCCAAGCCGATGCCGAACTGCTTGATGATCACGTTGTCGCCGAGGGCGAACCCGGCGAACACCAGGATCATGATGGAGGCGGCGGCGGTGATGACACGGCCGGTGGCGCCCTGCCCGATCGTCACCGCCTCCGTGTTGTCCCGGCGCCGCACCCACTCTTCGTGGATGCGGCTGACGAGGAACACCTCGTAGTCCATGGACAGCCCGAACAGGATCGACAGGATGATCACGGGGATGAACACCTGCACGGGCGCCTTCTCGGAGATCTTGAAGAGCGAGTGGCCGTACCCCCACTCGAACACTGCGTTCATGATGCCGAGCGACGCGCCGACCGACAGCAGGTTCATCACCGAGGCGATGGTGGGGATGACCAGGCTGCGGAACACGGCCATCAGCAGGAGGAACCCGAGCAGCACCACCACGCCGATGAAGTAGACGAGCTTGCCGGACAGCACGTGGGCGAAGTCGACCCCGATGGCCGTGGCCCCACCCACCAGGACGGTGGTGCCGCTCCCCGCCGTCGCAGCCGGGAGGATCTGGTCGCGCAGCCGGTGCACCAGGGCGGTGGTCGCGGACGACTGCGGGCTGGAAGACGGGATGACGTTGGCGATGGCCACCTCGCCGTTGGGGCTCATGATCGCCGGGCTGGTCGCAGAGATCCCGCGCTGACCCCGGAGCTCGCCGAGGATGTGGGTGAACGCGGCGTCGTCATGGGTGGCCGGCAGGATCGCCACCAGCTGCAGCGGGCCTGACGAGCCCGGCCCGAAGCCGCGGGCCAGCTCCTGGTAGGCGGCCAGGGTGGTGGTGCCGGGCGCGTCGGTGCCGGCGTCGTCGAGCCCGAGACGCAGGGTCGTGACGGGCAGGGCGATGACCACGACGGCCACCAGGGCGCCGAGGAGGGGCACCAACGGGCGGCCTTCCAGGAACCGGGCCCACCGGAACCACAGCCCGGTCATCGCCTCGTCGTGGGGGCCCTCCTGCTCGAGGGAGCGGCGTTGGCCCCGGCTGAGCGCCCGCATCCCGATGAAGCCCAGCAGGGCTGGCAGGAGCGTGATCGACGACAGCATCGTGAGGATGACGGTGAGCGACGCCGACACGGCGATGCCGTAGAGGAACGGCAGGCCCAGGACGAACTGCCCGAGCAGGGCGATGCACACCGTGATCCCGGCGAAGAACACCGCGCGGCCGGCCGTGTTGACCGCACCGACCACGGCGTCCTCGACGGCTGCGCCGGCCTTGAGGGCAGCCCGGTGCCGGGTCACGATGAACAGGGCGTAGTCGACGCCCACGCCGAGCCCGATGAGGGCGTCGAGGATGGTGCCGAAGCTGGCCACCGACATGACGTGGCTGATCAGCTCGGTGAGCGAGATCCCGATGCCGATCGACAGCAGGGCGGTCACGATCGGCAGCGGGGTGACGAACAGGGCACCGAAGGCGATGCCCAGGACGATCAGGGCGAAGACGACCCCCAGCAGCGTGCTCGACGACCCGCTCTGCTGGTTGGCCTGCTCGATGTCCTGACCGCCGAGATCGACCGACAGCAGCGGGCTGCGGGCCGACTCGGCCGTCTGGATCACGGCGCGGACGGCCGACTTGGGGATGCTGCCGGACTGGCCGTCGAAGACCACGGTGGCGTAGGCGATGGTGCCGTCGGGGCTGACCTGGTGGGCGCCAGCGGGGCTGAAGGGGCTGGCGACCGACCGGACGTGGGGCAGCGCGGCCACCCGGCCGAGCATGGCGGCTGCCTGCGCCTCGACCGCCGACGAGCGCACCTGGCCCGACCGGGCCTGGAGCACGATCTGGTCGGAGCTCCCCGAGGCTGCCGGGAAGTCACGCTCGAGCAGCGACAGCGCGTGCGCCGACGGTGTGCCGCCGAGCTGGAACTTGGTCGTGAAGTGGCTGCCGGCCGACTTGGCGGCGCCGGCGGAGAGCACCAGCGCGAGCATCCACGCCAGGACGACGATGCGGCGGTGCACGAAGCACCAGCGGGCGACAGCTCGCATGTTGGGAGACCCTTCGCTCAACCGCCGGGGGGAAGAACGGCTTACTTGTCGAATGGTAAGGAGGTCGGGCACCGTTGGGCAAGGCAGCCCCCGGTCCGCCCTACCGGCGGACGGCGGGGAGGCCGAGTGCGCCGCACGCCGCGGCCAGGGCCGCTTCGCGCAGCAGCGCCGGGTCGTCGTCGGGGTCGCTGCCCCGAAAGACGCTGTGGATGCCGCCCAGCGCAGCCCGCACCCGAGCACGGGCGGCGACCCCGGCCGCGTCGGTACCGGCGAGCAGGGCGCCCAGGCGCCCGTAGAGCGGGGCGACGCCCTCCAGCGCGGGCCGGCCGACCACCGAGGGGTCGGTGGCCATGACCCGCATCAGCGGGACGTTGTCGGCCACGACGGCGATGTAGCCGGCGAGGAGCGCACGGCGCGCCGCCGGGCCGGTGGTGCGCGGGGGCGCCTGCACCAGGGTGGTGAGCCGTCCGACGGCAGGAGCCAGCAGGGCCTCGAGCAGGTCGTCCTTGGTGCGGAAGTGGTAGTAGAGCGCGGCCTTGGTGAAGCCGAGGCGCTCGGAGATCTCCCTGGTCGACGTGGCGGCGAAGCCGTGCTCAGCCATCAGCTCCAAGGCCACCTCGAGGATCCTGGCGCGCGTCTCATCCGTCGCCCTGGGCTCCGTCCGCGCCATGAACGCCGCAGCGTATCCTTGCCGACCGACAAGCGGCCGGCGCCCAGTCGCTCAGGGCATGGCCAGCGCCTCTGTCGGGTCGGAGAGGAAGAAGGGGGCGCTGCCGTAGCTGAACACCCCGCCGTCGGCGCCGACCGCCCACAGACCCTGCCCGTCGGGGGTGGCCTGCACGCCGTCGATCGGGGCGTTGAGCGCCTTGCCGGCGAGCGACCCGAAGAACGGCGCGTCCCCGAAGGTGAACAGACCACCGTCCGCTCCGATCAGCCAGTAGCCACGGTCGTCGGCGGTGGCGGCGATGCCCTCGACAGGGGCGGCGAGGGGGTGGCCGGCCATCGACCCTGCGAACGCGGCGTCGCCGAAGGCGAACACGCCCCCGTCTGCGGCCGTGAGCCAGTAGCCCCGACCGTCGTCGGTGATGGCCATGCCCACCACCGGGCTGGCGAGCCACTGGTCGCCCATCGAGCCGTAGAACGCCGCGTCCCCGAACGCGAACACCCCGCCGTCGGCGGCGACGAGCCAGTAGCCGTGGGCATCGGGGGTGACGGCCATGCCGACCACCCGGGCGCGCAGGGTCATAGCGGCGGCTGAGCCGTAGGAGACCGCGGTGCCGTAGGCGAGCACCTGCCCGTGGTCGGTGACCAGCCAGTAGCCGGCGCCGTCGGGGGCTGCGGCGATGCCGACGACCCGTCCGGCGCTGCCGGTGGCGGGCTGGCCGTACAGGGCGGCGTCACCGAACGCTTCGACGTGGCCGGTCAGGGTGACGAACCAGTACCCCTTGCCGTCGGGGGTGCCGGCCAGGAGCCGGGAGTTGAGAGGGGGCGGCATGACGGTGACGGTCACCGTCTCCGATGCCCGCATCCCGGCGGCGTCGGTCACCGTCACGGTGACGTGGTAGGTGCCGGGAGCGACCGGCCGGCCCTGCCACACGCCGCCGGGGGAGAGGGTGAGCCCGGCGGGCATGGCGCCATTCGCGGTCCAGGTGAACGGGCCGGTCCCCCCGGCGACGGTCAGCTGGGAGGCGAGGGGCACGTGGTCGAGCAGCACCATCGACGCCCCGCCGTCGGCCCCTGCGGGTGTCGAGGTGGCCGACGTGGTCCGAGCGCCCGCGGCGTCGGTGAGCGTGATGCCGGTGGTCGCCGGGGCGGGGGCCACCGTGATGGTCTCCTCCACCGCGGCGCTCTGGCCGGCGGCGTCGGCGACCGTGACGGTGACCGGGTAGCTGCCGGGCGCGGTCGCCGTGCCCTCGAGCTGGCCGGTGGCCGGGTCGAGCGTCACGCCGGGGGGCAGGGTGCCGGCGGTGACGGTCCAGGCGAACGGCCCCTGGCCACCGCTCGGGGCAAGCCCGGCGTGGTAGGGGGCTCCGACCTCGCCCTCGCCTGCGGCGCCGCTGACGGTGAGGGCCGCTGCGGCCACGGTGAGGTTCTCGGTGACCGGCGCCGCGGGCGCCCAGGTGCTGTCGCCGGCCTGGTCGGCGGTGAGCGTGCAGGTGCCGGCGGCGAGGGCGGTCACGGTCCCCGACGGGTCGACGGTGCACACCGAGGTGGTGGTGCTGGTGTAGGTCACAGCCAGGCCAGAGGTGGCGGTGGCGGCCAGCTGCTCGGAGCCGCCGGCGGTCAGCCCAGCAGGGGCCGGGAAGGTGATCGTCTGGGCGGCGAGGGCCGCAGCCGATGTGACGGTGAGGCTGTCGGTGACCTGCGGCGCTGGCGCCCAGGTGGCGTTCCCCGCCTGGCTGGCGGTGAGCGTGCAGGTGCCGGCCCCCACCGCGGTGACCATCGAACCTGCCAGGCTGCACACCGCAGGGGTCGAGGTGGTGTAGGTGACCGGCAGGCCGGAGCTGGCGGTGGCGGCCAGCTGCTCGGAGCCGCCGGCGGTCAGGCCGGGTGGCGCCGGGAAGGTGATGGTCTGGGCTGCGGCGGTCACCGCGAAGCTGGCCGTCATCGGGGTGGCAGGCGCCCAGGCGCTGTCACCGGCCTGGCTGGCGGTGATGGCGCAGGTGCCAGCGGTGAGGGCGGTCACCGTCCCGGACGGGTCGACGGTGCACACCGCCGGGGCCGAGGTGGCATAGGTGACCGGCAGGCCGGAGCTGGCGGTGGCGGCCAGCTGCTCGGAGCCGCCGGCGGCCAGCCCGGCGGGGGCCGGGAAGGTGATCGCCTGGGCGGCGAGGGCCACCGGGAAGCTGACCGTGACGGGGGTGGCGGCTGCCCACGTGCCGTTCCCGGGCTGGGTGAGCTCGATGCTGCAGGTGCCGGCGGTCAGGGCGGTCACCGTGCCCGACGGGTCGACGGTGCACACCGACGGCGTGGAGGTCGTGGAGGTGAGCGGCAGCCCGGAAGACGCGGACGCGGTGAGGGTGACGCTGCTCGCTGCGCTCACGCCCGTCGGTGTGGTGGCGGTGATCGTCTGGGAGGCCAGGGCGACCTGCACGCTGGCGGTGACCGCGGACGCTGCCGCATAGGTGGCGTCTCCCGCCTGGGAGGCGGTGACGCTGCAGGTGCCCGAGCTCGATGCGCTCAGCGTCGAGGCCGACACCGTGCACACCGCCGGGGTCGACGTCGTGTAGGTGACCGGCAGCCCCGAGCTCGCCGTCGCGCCCAGCTGCTCGGAGCCGCCGGCGGTGAGCGCCCCGGGGGCCGGGAAGGTGATCGTCTGTGTCGCCTGGTTGGTGACCGTCACCGCCATCGACCCGGTGGCAGTGCCGCCCCGACCGTCGGAGACGACGTAGTCGAAGCTGTCCGAACCGGGCGACGCCGGGGGCGTGTAGCTGATGACCCCGCCTGAGACGCTCACCGTGCCCGAGGTGGCCGGCCCTGCCGAGGTCACCGTCAACGGGTCGTCGTCGGCGTCGGACACGTACGGGCTCACGTCGACGGTCACCGGGCCCGAGCCGGCGGCCACGTCGAGGGTGCCGGCGGTGGCGACCGGGGCCGTGTCGACGTTGACCGTCGCCGTTGCCGGCGATGACCCCGTCGTGTCGCCGACCGCTGCGTCGATCACCGCCACGCCGACGAGGCCTTCGACCGTGGTCACCTGGTTGCCCGACCCGGGGCCGAAGTGCACGGCGAAGTCGAGCGCTTCGGGGCTGATGGCCAGGTCGAACGGGCCGGTGAAGTCGAGGGTGCTGCCGGAGGCGACCGGGTCGGCGATGCGGGATCCGGCGTAGGTGGCGCTGCCTGCGACGTAGCTGGCCGTCGCCGGGATGGTGACCGCGAAGCTGTCGACGTTCTCGCCGGCGGTGCCCGACAGGGAGGCGGCGTAGGCGACGTCGCCCCCGCCGATGTCGAGCCTGCCCGGGGCGGCGGTCACCGCGATGGCGGAGGTGTTGGCCGGAGGGCTGATGGCCGGGATCGCCACCGAGTAGCTGCCGGTGTGCTTCACCTGGGTGCCCGACGCGATCTCCTGCACCGGCTGCACGTTGGTGGGGGCGGAGGTGAAGCCGACGGCTTCGATGGTGTACACGGCGGTGTAGTCCCGGGCGGCCGAGCCGAGCCCCGAGAGGCGGAGGATGTCGTGGTAGGTGACGGGAGCGGCGGAGCCGTCGGGCGAGATGGTGAGCGCCGTGTGCACGAGGCGGAACGAACCGGCCGGCCAGTCGCCGGCGACCGTCGGGCTCATCCAGAACGACTGCGTGTCGTTGGCGAGACCCTGGCCGATGGTGCCGGTGTTGCCGGCGACGGTGACCGAGAAGGTGCCGCCGAGCGGGGGCGTGGTGGTCGACAGGCTGATGCCGGTGACCTTGTTGGCGCTGGCGGCGATGGTGCCGTCGACGGAGGAGAACCCACCGGTGGTGCTGCAGAGGGGGGTGGATCCGGGCAGGGCCGGGTTGTGGTCGTAGACGGTGGCGGTGTAGCCCTGCGGGTTCGAGCTCTGGGCGGAAGCCGCCAGGTACCAGAACAGCGGAGCCGACGCCGCGTTGGCCACCGAGGGGATCTGCTCGGCGGCGGCCTGGCCGGGGGCCAGGCTGAGGGCTCCCCCGGTGAAGCCGGACAAGCTCACCCACACGTCGTCGAGAGGGCTGCCGGTCGAGTTGGTGAGCGAGTAGCCGGTGTAGGCACCCGTGAACGCCGGCGTCGAGCCGCCGTCGATGTAGAAGTTCGGTCCGCCGAGCTCGGTCATGCCCACGCCGACCGACGAGCAGCTCGGGGTCGTGGCCTGGGCAGGGGCGGCCGCCCACGTGCCGACCGTGGCGACGGTCCCGGCAACCACAGCGGCCGCAGTCGCCACAGCTCTCAGCCGCACACCGGCTCTGCAGCCCGACGCCCGCTCGGTCCGGACATGGCTCCCCTCGTGTCGCATGTCCTGGTCCTCTCGTTGTCTGCCGGCCACCGGGGGGTGACGTCGTCGTCGGGCTGTCGTCGCCACCTGGTGCAACCAGGGGTGCGCCGCCACCACCCATCGGCAAGCCGCACCCGCCTCTGAACCTCCGCCAGCGAACTTCGCCAGCGCACGCGCCGCTCCGAGGTGACCGCCGAGGGGGGCGGGGACCCGACCGGTGCCCGGCACCGGCGCGCGACGATGCGGCATGTGCGCGGGTGACCACCACGACCACGCCGGGGCGCTGAGCTCTGCACCCCGGGCCGCCGACGGGCCGGCGACCGACCCGATCTCGCTGCAGCCGGTCGACGAGGTGGTGGTCACCACGCTGGTCGACAACAGCTACGACGCGCTGGTGGGCGACGTCGGCCCGGCGCGGCGGGCCAGCCCGATGCGCCTGCCAGTGAGGTCGGTGCCCGCCGCCCACTACGCCGAAGGGTCGACGGCGGCCGCCCTGCGGGCCGAGCACGGGTTCTCCGCACTCATCACCGTGCGCCGCGGCGACCGGGCCCACACACTGCTGTTCGACACCGGGGTGTCACCCGACGGGCTGGCCGCGAACATGGAGGTGCTGGGCCTCGACGCCGGCGCGATCACCGCGGTCGTGCTCAGCCACGGGCACTTCGACCACTCCGGCGGCATCCCCGGCCTGGCCCGCCTGTGCCGGTCCGGCCTGCCGATGGTGCTGCACCCCCTCGTGTGGACCGCCCGCCGGCTGGCCCTCCCCGGCCAGCCCGAGTGGCGGATGCCGACGCTGTCGCGGCGGGGCATCGAAGCGGAGGGCTTCGAGGTGGTGGAGCGGCAGTGGCCGTCGCTGCTGCTCGACGGCAGCCTGCTGGTCACCGGCGAGGTCGACCGCACCACCGACTTCGAGCGGGGGATGCCCTTCCACGAGGCCCTCGGCCCCGACGGCTGGCAACCCGATCCGCTCATCGTCGACGAGCAGGCCGTCGTCGTGCACCTCCGGGGCAAGGGCCTCGTGGTGATCACCGGCTGCGGCCACGCAGGGGCGGTGAACATCTGCCGGCACGCCATGCGCCTCACCGGTGTGCCGACGCTCACCGCGCTGATCGGCGGGTTCCACCTCACTGGGCCGGCATTCGAGCCGATCATCGAGCCGACCGTCGATGCGCTCACCGGCCTCGGGCCGGAGCTGTTGGTCCCGGCGCACTGCACCGGCTGGAAGGCGCAACACCGCTTGGCCGCCGCCGCCCCCGGGGCGTTTGTGCCGAACGCCGTGGGCACGAGCTTCTCCCTGGCTGCCTGAACGGGTCTGGGTGACCGCCGGCGGCGGCTCGGGGACCGGCTAGCGGCCGCCGCTGACGTCGAGCAGGGCGCCGGTCACGTAGCTGGCTTCATCGGAGCACAACCATGCGACGGCAGCGGCGACTTCCTCCACCTCGGCGGCGCGCCCCATCGGGATCAGCGGCGCCATCCGGTCGAGGCGGTCGGGCCGCCCGGAGCGGGCGTGGGCCTCGGTCACCGTGAGCCCGGGGCGCACGGCGTTGACCCGCACGCCCTCGGCTGCGACCTCGCGCGCCAGGCCCAGGGTGAAGGTGTCGACGGCACCCTTGCTGGCGGCGTAGTCGGCCCATTCTCCCGGCGAGCCCAGCCGGGCGGCCGCCGACGACACGTTGACGATGGCCCCTCCGCTGCCACCCGAGCTCGTCGACATGCGCCGGACCGCCTCCCGGGCGCAGAGGATGGTGCCGACGACGTTGACGGCCATCATGCGGGCCACCCGGTCGGCCGACATGTCGGCGACCCGCGAGGGCGTCTGCACGATGCCGGCGTTGTTCACCAGCAGCGTGAGCCGTCCGAGGGCGTCCGCGGCGGCGAAGGCGGCGAGCACGTGGCGCTCGTCGGCGACGTCGCCCTGCACGGCCTCGCAGCGGCGGCCGGCGGCGCGCGCGTCAGCCGCCACCCGCTCGCACGACGCCCGGTCGTCGACGAAGGTGAGCACCAGGTCGAGGCCGTCGGCAGCCAGACGCCGCGCCACCGCCGCCCCGATGCCCCGACCCGCACCGGTCACCACGGCGACACCCACCCGGCAATGGTGGCACCCGGCTGCGCCGCGTGCCGCGTCGGTTGGTGGGAGGGTCGGGCGCCGCCCAGGGCACCGTGGTCAAGGCGGCGCTCACCGAATACCGCATCACCCTGTCACCGACGCCTGCGGCGCCCGGCCTCTACACCTTCGTCGCCACCAACCGCGGCGCTGCGGTGCACGCCCTCGAGGTGGTGGGCCCGGGTGGCACGCAACGCACCCCCGACCTCGGCGCCGGCCAGTCGGCCCGCTTCACCGTGCGCCTGGCGTCGGGGTCGACCGACGTGTTCTGCCCCGTGGGCACGCACAAGGAGCTCGGCATGGACCTGGAGCTCACCATCCCCTGATCGCTCGCCCGGCCCACGACTGGGGGCACGGTGTCGCTGCACGACAGATCTTCCCCGCCGTCGGGGACGCCTGTGTCGGATCGGCCGGCGGCTGTTCGTTGAGAACCGCGCAGCAGGGGCAGCGCTGGAGTGTCGTTCCCTGAGCCGCCGGCCCGGTGCACCACGGCGGGCGCTCCTGCGGCCCGGTCAGGAAGGAGCCGGTGGTCTCCAGGTGAAGTGCGGTGACCGGCGCTGGAGGAAGGCGGCGATTCCTTCGGCGGGATCGGCTGCCCCTGCCATGTGGACGGCCCACCGTGACGGGATCGCCGGGTCGACCGTTCCCGACGCGGCAGCTTCGACGATCTCCTTGCTGGCCATCTGGGTGAGCAGCGAACGTCGATGGGCCAGGAGGTCGGTGAGCTCAGCGATGCGGGTGTCGAGCGCGTCAGCGGGGTGCACCTCGTCGACGAGGCCGATCCGAAGAGCGCGTTCGGCGTCGATGATCTCGGCGCTGAAGAGCAGATGCTTGGTCGCAGAGGGCCCGATCACGCGCACGACCCGGGCGGTCGCCGGGGCCGGGTAGACGATGCCGAGACGGGCGGGGGTGATCCCGAAGCGCCCGGTCGTGTCTGCGATGCGGAGGTCGCAGGCGACGGCGAGCTCGGCACCGCCCCCGATGCAGGCGCCCTTGATGACCGCGATGGTCGGCTTCGGGAAGGTGGCCAGCGCGTGGTCGGCTGCTTCGTTGGCAGCGCCGTAGTCGGCGGCGCTGGTGGCGCCGAGGCCGGCGATGTCGGCGCCGGCACAGAAGTGGGCTCCCTCCCCCCGCACGACGAGGAGCCGCACGGCTGGATCGGCGCCGAGCTCGCCGCACGCGCGGGCGATGCCGTTCCACATGTCGTAGGTGACGGCGTTGCGCTTGCGGGGCCGGGTGAGGGTGAGCGTGGCGACGCCCTCGTCGACGTCGATGCTGAGGTCGTCGGTCATCGGGTGGCCGGGACGCTGCGCTGGTTCAGCCCCCCGACGGCAGGTCGGGGAGCGGGAGGGGGCAGCTGGGAGCCAGGGCCTGCTGGGTGGAGGGATCGACCTCGGTGAGGAACGTGGCGTGGAAGCGGTTGATCATGTTCGACAACCCGACCGTGAAGCAGATCTCGATCTGCTGCTGGGGATCGAAGTGCTCCGCCAGGGCGGCGAAGGTCCGGTCATCGATGACGTCCATGCGCGTCGCCCGCTGCGAGTAGCGAACGATCGCCGCCTCGTCGGGTAAGTAGACCCCCTCGGGAAGCGGGTCGTCCCCGAGGTGGGCGAGCTTCTCTTCGGTCAAACCGGCTGCTCGACCGAGCAGCACATGGGTCGGGATTCAGTAATGGCACTCGTTGGTGACCGAGGCGGTCAGGTAGGCGAGCTCGCGCTGGGCGGGGGTCAGCGAGTTGTCGAAGTACACGACCGTGCCGAACTCGACCATCTTCTGCAGCGCCCGGGGATGGTTGGCGACGGCTCGGTACACGTTCGGCTCCACGCTTCGTCCCCTGGCGGACCGGACCGTCTCCAGGACCTGCCGGGCCAGCGGGTCGGCGTCGGGATCGTCGCTCGAAACGAGCGGGAGTCGTGCCATGCGCCACGCTACCCGGCCCCGCGCTCGCCGGGGCGGCCCCGCAGGCAACGAGCCGGCCGGCGGCGGCCTCTCGAGAGCCGGCGTGCGATGTGACGGCCCGCGACAGGCTGCGACAAGGGATGGGGCCGTTTCCGCCGACCGGGGCGGCTGCGCCAATTCCGCCCGGCGAACCGGACACACGCGCCCCGCTCACCTGCCCATTGCGCAGGCGGACAGGAGGGTCTACGGTCACGTCGGCAGCGTGGCGCTCGGGGGGGCGATGTACACACAGGGGCAACAAGCGGCGGTCGAGCTCGCCTCGGCACTCGAGGGCGGATGGCGTCCCGATCCGATGCCGGCGTCGATCGCATTGAATGCCGGCGAGAGCCTGCTGGTAGCAGTCGACTTTCGACTCGCCGAGTTCAGCGAGCAGCACGTGCAGGTGAGTCACTCCTCACTCCTCGCATTCGGCAACCCACTGTTCCTCGTCGGGAGCATTGCCGCCTCCGCTGCACTGAACGCTGCTCGGAACAACGCTGCTCGCAGGGCGGCCGCTCCGCAGTGGCGGCTCGTAGCCCATGGCGTCATGCACGTCACAGACCTTCGGCTGGGATTGCAGACCATGCTCGGGTGGTGGGACGTCGCCTACCCCGACATCCGCTCGATGATCTGCCTCGATGATGGCGTGGCGGTCTTCCTCGATGCTCGACCCCCACTGAAACTGGTGGTGGCCTGGCCGGAATACCTGTACGTGTTCCTCAACTTCTTGGCGTGGCAGAGGATTCCTCGCACCGAGGCCCTCCCCGCTGTCGTTCCGCCCACCTGAAAACCCGAAAGGACCATCCAATGAGCAACATCGAGCCGCGACAGAGCACGTCCGTGACGCCTCCACCGCCCATGCCGGGGGCCGGAGCTTCCACGACCCTTCCGCAGTCGTTCTCACCTCAAGGCGTCGCCGGCCACCAGTACGGGGCCATGGCTGCAGCCGGGATGCGCCGTGTCGGCAAGACCCGGAACCCGTGGGGGGTCTGGGCCCTCAGCTTGGTGACCCTCGGCATCTACGGCCTGTGGTGGTACTACACGATCAATGGGGAGCTGCGCGAGTACGACCCCCAGATCAAGGTGCAGCCCGGTGTGTCACTGTGCGCCCTGCTCTTCGGTTGGGTGACCTTCGGCATCGCCACCATCGTCTCGATCGTGCGCACCGGCGGCCGCATCTCCGAAGCTCAGCGCTCGGCCGGCGCCGCGGCCCGATGCTCCGGGCTCGTTGGCCTCCTGCTCGGTTGCATCGGTTTCTGGCAGGTGTACTACCAGTCGCAACTGAACAAGGTCTGGGAGCAGCACGGCAACCCTCCGGCCATGACCCGGGTGTGACTCGCCCATTCGTCGGTGGCGCGCAACAGGCGGCATGGGGAGGTGCCGGCCGAGCAGATCAGCGCGGCGTCCTCGCCCCGGGTGGGCCTGGGACCCGACGCTCTACGCCGGCGCCGCCCGCTTCTCCGCCACGGGAACGGCCGCCCACCCGGCCGGCGTCGCTGACGCCCTCGTTGCCACTCTGGGCCTCGATCGCACCGTTCGCCGCCGCCGCCCGCCGCCTGGTCACCGTCGGCGGCGCTTGGTTCACGTCGGCGCCACGACCCACCAAGGCATCGACACCGACGCCGCCCTGGAACACCTACGGAGCTCCGCCGGCTCCTCGCCGCCACCGCCCACGATGGCCGCTTCAGCGAGCAGCTCGGCACCATCACCTTGAGCATCTGGCGCTGACCGTAGGGCGAGGAGGCCGGCCCGGCGGAGCGTGCGAGCGAATAGCGGGAAGCGAAGCCGCGCTCCCACCTCGGGAAATGCTCACGGGGCTCCGAGGACGTGCGGCCGACCCCGTGGACGTCGATCGTGTCAGTCATCTCTAGCTTCGGTTTCTGGCGCCCACAGGTCTGAGGTAGCCCCGTTGGCGCTCCGGCCCCTCCGCCAACCGACGGCGACCGGCAACGGCCGGGGCCCGGCCTTCGAGGCTGGTTTCTGCGCGCAGGATCGGGGGAGGCTAGGGGTACCAGCCTGTTCTGCATTTGAGAAGGAACGAGCCCACCATGGCCAACGTCAGCGACTTCGTCATCCAACGCATACGCGAGTGGGGGGTCAGCCGGGTGTTTGGCTTTCCCGGTGACGGCATCGGGGAGTTCGACGGGGCGCTCGGTGCGGCGCAACGGGAGGGTAACGGACTGGACTACATCCGCCCCACGCATGAGGAGATCTGCTCACTCATGGCGACGGCGCATGCCAAGTTCACCGGGGAGGTCGGCGTCTGCATCGCGACCTCCTCGCCGGGTGCCTTTCACATGCTGAACGGGTTGTACGACGCCAAGAGCGACAACCAACCTGTCGTCGCGATCGTGGGTCAGCAAGGGCTCAGCTCGTTCGGCACCTTCGAGCAGCAGGAGGACAACCTGGAGCGCACGATGGAGGACGTGGCGGTCTACGTCCAGACGATCGTGACGCCGCAGCAGGCCCAAGCCGTCGTGGACACCGCGTTCCGCACTGCGATGGTGCACCTCGGGCCGGCGGTGATCGTGCTGCCCCACGATGTCCAGGGCATGGCGATGCCTGACCTGGGACCGGCGAATGGCGTATCGCGCTCGAGCGCGGTCGCGCCATCGATCAGGATCGTCCCCCCCGAAGCCGAGATCGTGAAGGCGGCGCAGATCATCAACGCCGGCAACAAGGTTACCTTCCTCGTCGGCCACGGCTCGAATGGCGCAACCGACGAGATACTCGCGGCGGCGAAGTTGTGCGGCGCCGGCATCATCACCGCCTTGCGGGCCAAGCAGGTCGTCCCTTCTGACGTGCCGTTCCACACCCAGCAGCTCGGGCTGCTCGGCACACGCGCCAGCCAGCACCAGATGGAAGCCTGCGACACCCTGGTGATGCTCGGCACCAACTACCCCTACTCCCAGTTCCTGCCGAAGAGCGGCCAGGCGCGGGGCATCCAGGTCGACCTCAAGCCGGAGCAGATGGGCCTTCGTTACCCGACCGAGCTGAACATCTGGGGCGACGTCAAAGAGACGTTGCTCGCGCTGATCCCTCATCTTGATCAAAAGACCGATCTGACGTGGCAAGAGGGCGTCGCCAAGGACATGGTGCAGTGGGAGAACGAGATGCACGCCCAGGCGATGCTCCACTACAAAGACGGCGTCAACCCGCGGCGCGTCTACCTCGAGCTGAACAAGCGGCTGCCCGCCAAGGCCATCGTCACCTGCGACGCCGGGTCCACCGC
>DASTHS010000091.1:0-24226 GCA_035718085.1 Acidimicrobiales bacterium
CGGGCGGGGGGTATGCCTGGGCCGGGGGTGAGCGCGGACCTATCGTCTGCCCGATGGCCATCGGCTCCGGGCACGGCCCGACGGGCGGTACTGCGGCGTGACCGCGGTCCGGCCCCGTCCCCGTCCCCAGGCGGCCACTCGCGCCGGGCGCCCCGCCGGTGCAGCGGCGCCCCGCCGGCCGGCACGACGACCGAGCCCGGCCGTCGCCCGCCGCCGCAGGGCCGTGTGCGCCGGCGCCTTGGCGGTCGGCGTGCTGGTCACCGTGGCCCTGGCCCACGGCGCCGGGGCCCGCAGTGCGCCGCAGGCCGCCCGAGCCGCGGCGCCAGCCCCCCGGACCCGCACGCCGCTGGCCCCGGCATCGTTCGCCCCGGGGGCGTGCGTGGCCCTGGCCCCGACCCACGGTGACCGGCACCGCACGGTGGTGCTCGACGCCGGGCACGGCGGCATCGACCCGGGCGCGGTCGGCGCCACCAGCGACGGTCACCAGGTGACCGAGGGCCAGCTGAACCTCCCGGTGGAGCTCGACGCCGCCGAGCTGCTCCGGGGTGAGGGCTTCCGCGTGGTCGTGACCCGCACGGCGGACACCACCGTCGAGCGACTCGGCCCGGGCGACGTGGTCGGCGGGGCGCTCACCATCACCGCCTCGCATGCCGACGTGGTCGCCCGTGCCCGCTGCGCCGACCTCGCCGGCGCGTCGGCGCTCGTCGGGCTCTACCTCGACGCCGGCGCTCCGAGCGCCGCCGGGTGCGTCACCGTCTACGACACCGCCCGGCCGTTCGCCGCCGACAACGAGCGGCTCGCCGGGCTGGTGCAGGCCGATGTGCTCGATGCCATGGACGCACGCGGGTGGGCGATCCCCGACGAGGGAGCCGTGCCCGACAGCGAGTTCGGGTCGTCGGTGGCCTCGGCCACCTCGACACTCGCCGCGCAGGCCCGCTCCTATCCGCACCTCCTGGAGCTGGGCCCGGGCGAGGGCAGCTTCAACCCCAGCCCGACGTCGATGCCCGGCGCCGTCATCGAGCCGTTGTTCCTCACCGACGCCTTCGAGGCCGACATCGCCGCCAGCGCCGCCGGCCAGCACGTCATCGCCGCCGCGGTCGCCGCCGCGGTGACGACCTTCCTCACCCCCCCGGCGCCCCCGCCGGGAGCCGCCCCGGGCACCGCCGGAGCACCTACCCGAGGGTGACGAGCCCGGTGACGTCGTCGGAGGGCAGCGGGCCGTCGACGACCGCACCCACCTCCAGCTCGAGCAGCTCGACCGGCTCGCCGAAGGTCGACAGGAACGCGGTGTCGGCAGCGTCGCGGCCGGTCGAGATGCGCACCAGCGACTGCCTCGGCGCCAGCAGGGTGGCGTCGACGACCCGCCACGTGCCGTCGACGAGGGCCTCGGCGACGGCGTGGAAATCCATCGGCGTCAGCCCCGGGGCGTACACGGCAGCCACCCGGGCCGGCACGTCGACCGCCCGCAGCAGCGCCACCACGAGGTGCGCGTAGTCGCGGCACACCCCCCGCCGCTCGAGCAGCGTGTCGATGGCGCCGCTCGTCGGGCCGCTCGACCCCGGCACGTAGCTGAGCCGCCGCCCCACCCACGACGACACCGCGGCGAGCAGCTCGGCAGGGTCGGTCAGCCCGGCGAACTCGGCCACCGCCGTCGCCGCCAGCCGGTCGGACTCCGCGTAGCGGCTCGGCCGCAGGAAGGTGAGCCGGTCGACCTCGCCGACCGGCACGGCGGCGGCCCGACCGGTCACCGTCGCCGCGTACTCGATGACGTAGCGGCCCGGCGGCCCGCGGAGCAGGTGGCCGCGGGTGGTGTGGCCGAGATCGACCTCGGAGGTCGCGACCGCCGTCCCGTCGGCGGCCACGGCGAGGTGCTCGGCGACGTCGAGGCCGTCGAGGGTCGCCACGGCCACCTGCAGCACCCCGTCGAGGGGGCCCGGCGAGTGGAGGACCAGTCGGGCTGCGACCCGGCGGCGCATCCCGGTCACCCGCCGGGGAGGCGTCGCATCGGCCGCGCGCCCGTGCCCCACCCGCGCACGGTAGCTCGGTGGGCGGGGGCCCCGATCCGCTGCCCGCAGCCGGCCGCCCCGCCGCCTCGCCGATGGCCCAGACTGCAGCCCATGACCGATGCCGCCTTCGCCGAGCTCCCTGGCCTGTCGTTGTGCCACCGGGTGGTGGGCGACGGGCCGCCCGTGTTGGCGATCAGCGGCACCGGCGGCGACCTCCGCCACAGCCCGGGCCTGCTCGACGGCCCGCTGCCGCGGCACTTCACCACGCTCGGCTACGACCAGCGGGGGCTCGGGCGCTCGAGCGTCGTCGACACGCCGCTGACCATGGCCGACTTCGCCGACGACGCGGCCGACCTGATCGCCCACGTCGGCTGGGCGGCGTGCGCGGTGGTCGGCGTCAGCTTCGGCGGCATGGTGGCCCAGGAGCTCGCACTGCGCCACCCGCACCTCGTCAGCAAGCTGGTGCTGTGCTGCACCTCCTCGGGGGGCGACGGCGGCTCGTCGTACCCGTTGCACGAGCTGTTCGACCTCCCCGCCGACGAACGGGGGCGCCGGTCGTTGGCCCTCTCCGACGTGCGCCTCGGAGACGAGTGGCAGCGCGCCCACCCCGACGAGCTGCGGGAGATGCTGGCGGCGGCGGCGGCCGAGCGCACGGCGGTCGGCGCCGACGAGCCAGGCCGACTCGTCGGGGCTCGCCGGCAGCTCGAGGCGCGCGCCGGCCACGACACGTGGCACAGGCTTCCTGGGATCGACGCCCCGACGCTGGTCTGCGCCGGCCGCTACGACGGCATCGCCCCACTCGCCAACAGCGAGGCCCTGGCTGCCCGCATCCCCGGCGCCCGCCTCGAGGTGTTCGACGGCGGCCACCTGTTCATGCTCCAAGACCGCCGTGCGTGGGACGTGATCGTCGACTTCCTCCGCCGGTAGCGTCGCCCGGCGGTGCAACGGTGAGTCGGGTCGGTGAGGCGGTCGCGCCCCGACGGCTGGGCCGGCGGTTCCGGTGGCTGCTGGCGTCATCGTGGGTGAGCAACCTCGGTGACGGCTTCGCGCTGGCGGCCGGCCCGCTGCTGGTGGCCGCCGAGACACGCGACCCGACGTTGGTGGCCCTGGCCACGCTGCTGCAGCGGCTGCCCTGGCTGCTCTTCGCCGTGCTGGCCGGCGTGATCGCCGACCGCCACGACCGGGCGCGCATCGTGGTCGTCGTCGACACGGTGCGCGGGGTTCTCGTCGCCCTGCTGGCCCTGTCGATCGTCACCTCCGTGGTCGACATCGCCGTCGTGCTCGCCGCCCTGTTCCTGCTGGGTGCGGCCGAGGTGTTCTCCAACACCGCCTCCAACGCCATCCTGCCGTCGCTGGTCGACCGCGACGACCTGACCCTCGCCAACGCCAGGCTCCAGGGCGGGTTCTACACCGTCTACCAGCTGGTGGGGCCGCCGGTCGGGGCGGTGCTGGTCACAGCCGGCATGGCCGTGCCCTTCGTCGCCCAAGCCGGTCTGGTCATGGCCGGGGCCGGGCTCATGGCCCGGGTGGGTGCCGGCCGGGCGGCTCCGCCGGGCGGCCCACCCGCCGAGCGGCGGATGCGTGCCGAGGTCGCCGAGGGCTTCCGATGGGTGCGGTCGAGCCCTGCCGTGCGGACCCTGGTGCTCACGATCCTCATCTTCAACGTCACCTTCGGCGCCGCCTGGTCGGTGCTGGTGCTGTGGTCGCAGGAGCGCCTGCACATGGGCGACCTCGGTTTCGGGGTGCTCACCGCCGCGTCAGCCGCCGGGGGGGTCGCGGGCATCGCCGCCTACGGCCGCATCACCAAGCGGGTGTCGCTCGGCAACATGATGCGCGTCGGGCTGCTCATCGAGACCTTCACCCACCTGGCCTTCGCCCTGACCACCAGCCAGGTCGTGGCAGTGGTGATCATGACCGTGTTCGGCGCCCACGCCTTCGTGTGGGGCACCACCTCGGTCACCGTGCGCCAGCTGGCGGTTCCCGACGAGCTGCGGGGCCGGGTCAACGCCATCAACAGCCTCGGTGTGTTCGGCGGCATCGTGGTGGGTTCCGCGCTCGGCGGCCCCATCGCCACCCGCTTCGGCATCACCGCACCGTTCTGGTTCGCCTTCGTCGGCTCGGCGGTGTTCGTGGTCGCCATCTGGCGCCAGCTGGCCCACGTCGCCCACGACGACCAGCCCGCCGGGTCGGTGACGCCGGCCTAGCGGTGCCCCCATTAGCTTCCACGACTCGCTGTCGCGTCGTACGTCACGCCAGCGGCGGTGACAGGATCGGCGGGTGACCTCGATCCGCGAGCTGGCAGAACGGGCCTGGCAGGGCGACGCCGACCTCCGGGGCGTCGACCACCCCTTGGCGCCGGTCGCCGGCGGCCAGGCGGAAGAGATCGCCGACGGGGTGCTGTACATGAAGAGCCTCGCAGGGGTCACCGCCATCGACAGCGGCGACGGGCTGGTGCTGCTCGACACCGGGGGCATCTTCGACCGCGACGACGTCTACGGCCGGGTGCGCGCCTGGCGGCCGTCGGCGCCGCTCGCCGCCGCCGTCTACTCCCACCACCACGTCGACCACGTCTTCGGCACGGCCCGCTTCGAGCACGAGGCCGCAGAGGAGGGGTGGGCGGCCCCGACGGTCTACGCCCACGCCGGCGTGCCCGACCACTTCCGCCGCTACCAGCGCACCGCCGGGTGGAACACCGCGATCAACCGGCGGCAGTTCGCCATCGCCGGCGCCGGCTTCGAGTGGCCCCTCGACTACCGCTTCCCCGACGTCACCTACGACCACGCCCTCACCGTCACCCGTGGCGGGCTGACCTTCGAGCTGCACCACGGGCGGGGCGAGACCGACGACGCCACCTGGACCTGGGTGCCCGAGCTTCGCCTCCTGCACCCCGGCGACCTGTTCATCTGGGCGGTGCCCAACGCCGGCAACCCCCAGAAGGTGCAGCGCTACCTGAGCGACTGGGCGGTGGCGCTCCGCCAGATGGCCGCCTGCGGTGCCGAGGTGATGGTCGCCGGCCACGGCCTGCCCATCTTCGGGGCCGACCGCATCCGCACCGCCCTCTCCGACACGGCTGCGCTGCTCGAGTCGCTCGAGGAGCAGACCCTCGTGCTCATGAACCGGGGCCTCACCCTCGACGAGGTGATCCACGGCGTGGAGGTGCCCGCCCAGCTGGCCGACCGGCCGTGGCTGCGGCCGGTCTACGACCACCCGCAGTTCCTCGTGCGCAACGTCTGGCGCCGCTACGGCGGCTGGTGGGACGGCGAGCCCGACAACCTCCTGCCCGCCCCCCGCGCCGAGCAGGCCCGGGCCTGGGTGGGTCTCGCCGGCGGCACCGCCGCGGTGGTCGACGAGGCCCGCCGGCTGGCCGCTGCGGGCGACGACCGCCTGGCGTGCCACCTCGTCGAGTTCGCCGTGCTGGCCGACCCGGCGTCGGAGGCGGCGCACCTGGCGCGCGCCGAGATCTACGGCGAGCGGGCGGCGCGCTACGACTCGTCGATGGCCCGCAACATCCTCAACCACGCCGCCGAGGCCAGCCGGCAGGGCCGCCGCGACCTCGCTGGGGGTTAGGCGACGAACCCGAGCTGCGGGAACGTCCCCCCGAGCACGGCGGCGGGGTCGGCGCCCACCACCCGGTCGAGCAGCGTGGCGTACACCGACCGGAAGTCGGTGGTGAGCACCAGGTTGCCGGCGGCGTCGAGGCGGCCGAGCGACGGCTCGTCCCCGTAGAGGCCGCCTTTGACCCCGTGGCCGGCCACGAGCATCGGCGCCGCCGTGCCGTGGTCGGTGCCGCCGCTGGCGTTCTGGGCGGGCCGCCGGCCGAACTCCGAGACGGTGACGGCCACGACGTCGCCAGCCCGGGGCGTCGCCGCCACCCCGTCGAGCAGCGCGGTGATGCCGGCGTCGAGCTCCCCGAGCAAGCGCTCGTGGGTGGCCTTCTCGTCGGCGTGGGTGTCGAAGCTGGCCATGCTCACCTGGTAGACGCGCGTCGGCGCCCCGGCGGCGATGAGGCGGGCGACGACCGCCATCTGGGCCGCCAGGCCACCGGCCGCTGCCCCCGCCGCCTGCGCGACGCCCGGTTTCGCCGTGCCGGGGGTGCTCGACGCGGTGGCCGAGCCCAGCAGGCTGGCCAGGCTCGAGCGCACCTTGAGCAGGTCCGCCCCCGACGCGGCGACGGCGGCGGCCAGGTCGGGTCGGTCGGGCCCGGGGGCGCAGCACGCCGACCACCCGGCGAGCAGCGCCGGCCGTTGCGGCAGCGTGATCGTGTCGCCGGTGATGGCGGTGGCCGCCGCCGTCGAGCCGCGCAGCTCGGGCGGCAAGGTGGCGCCCAGGCTGATGGCCTGGAGGGGGTCGCGCCCGGCCTTGTCGAGCCACCGTCCCAGCCAGCCGGTGCCGAGGCCTCCGGGGGACCCGGTCTGCCACACGTCCATCGATGCGAAGTGGCTGAGGGTCGGGTCGGGGTAGCCGACCCCGCGCACCACGGCCAGCTGGCCGGCCGCCCACCGGGTGTGCAGCCCGCTCAAGCGAGGGTTGAGCCCGAGCCCGTCGGCGAGGGGCAGCACCTCGGCTGGGTGGTACCCGAGGGTCGGCCGGGCCGCCTGGTACGCCGGGTCGGCGGCGGGCACCACCGTGTTCAGGCCGTCGTTGCCGCCGTAGCAGGTGATCAGCACGAGGATGCCCGTGCCGGTGCCCGCAGCGCGAGCGTGGGCGCCGGCGGTCGACGGGGGGCGGGTCGACGAGCCGGTGACAGCGGCGGCCACCCCCCCGGCGGCGGCCAGGCCGGCGGCGCCCGCCCCGGCGGCCAGCACCGCCCGGCGGCTCACCCGCGGCCCGGGCCTGGTGCGGCCCTCCTCGCTCGCTCCCGCCGGCCCGGCCGGGGCCGGGGGCTGCCCGGTGGGCGTGGGCCAGGGGCGGGGAGTGCGGTCGGGGCTGGTCATGCGAGCACGGCCTCCGGTGCGGTCAGGGCGGCGGCGACGAGGGACACGGGGTCGCCCGCTGCGTGGGTGAGGGCGGCGGCCGTGGTCGGCCCCCACCCGTCGACGCCGAGCATGCGGGCGACGACGTCGGGACGGTCGGCGGCGGCGGCCGACGTCACGGCCGAGAGGTCGGCCACCCCGGCGAGCAGCGCCGCGGTGCGCAGCCGCAGCTCAGCGCTGGCGGTGTCGACCCAGTAGAGGTTGGCGCCCCAGCCGCCCACGTTCGGCGGGTCGAACAGGGCCTGGCCGAGTGACGTGACCACCGCGGCCAGCCGGTAGGGGCGGCCGCCGTGCGGCGGGGTGACCGTGGCACCCAGGCCGAGGGCGCGGGCGGCGCCGACCAACCAGGCGACCGGGCCCTTCACCAGACCGGTGCGGGACGCCGGGCTGCGGAACGCAGGGTGCAGCAGGGCGGCCCGCACGGCAGCGGTCAGGTCGAGGCCCGGGCCGTAGGCCGCGACCAGGTCGCTCACCACGGGGTCGGCGGGGGTGACGGGGTAGGCCACGGCGCTCCAGAGGCGGGCGAGCACGTAGCGCGGCGACACGGGGGCGGTCACGGCCATGTGGATGATGTCGGTGCCGCCCCAGTCGCCGGTCTGGCCGAGGAAGGTCTTGAGGCCGCCGTCGTGGCGGCGGGGGCGCACCACCCAGGCGCCGGTCGCCGGGTCGACGGTCCAGCCGGTGAACGCCCGGGCGGCGGCGGTCACGTCGTCCTGGCTGTAGGTGCCGACCCCCATGGTGAACAGCTCCAGCAGCTCGCGGGCGAAGTTCTCGTTCGGGTGGGCCGCCTGGTCGGTGCCGAGGTCGAGCCAGCGCACCATGGCCCCGCCCTTGGCCACGGCCACGGTGAGGGCCTCGAACCCGCCGCCGCCCAGCGCCCGGAAGGCGTCATTCTGCTCGGCCATCAGCGCCGGGTCGCGCACCTTGGAGTACGCGGTGGCGAAGTGGTCGTGCCAGTGCAGTGCCAGGCGCTCGCGGAGGGGCGTCGACGTGGCGATCATGCGGGCCAGCCACCAGTCCTGCAGGGCGGCGAACTGCTCGGCGAGGTCGTGCTGCTGCGCCTTGCGGGCGGCGCTGCCGGCCGGGCCGGCGGGGCCGGTCTGGCGGGCCAAGGTCGGGCGGGGCACGGCGTCACCGGCCGGGTCGGGGCCGGCCAGGCCGGCGACGAGGGCGTCGACCGCCGACTCGTAGCCGGCCGGGGTCAGGGCGTCGAGCTCGGCGGCGGTCGCCCCGAAGCCGGCGCGGCGGTAGAGGTGGGCGATGTCGCTGCGCACCGGGTCGACGGCCATGCCACCAGCGAAGCGCACAGATGTGAAGGCGGTGTGATCTCCCGGTCAGGTGGTGGTGCGGTCAGGGGGTCGGCACCGCCAGGACGACCACGGCGATGTCGTCGCGTGCCCGCCCCGCCTGGAAGTCGACCACCTCGGCCACCAGGTCGGCGGCCAGCGCCGCCGCGCCCAGCCCGGCCCGGCGGTCGAAGGCCCGGGCCAGGCGGTCCTCGCCGAAGAACCCGGCGCCGCCGCGGGCCTCGGTGACCCCGTCGGTGACCAGCAGCAGGCAGTCACCCGGCGCCAGCTGCAGCTCCACGTCGACGAGATCGGGCTCGGTGAGCACGCCGAGCAGCGACCCGGGGGCGCCGACCGGGACGGCCGCGCGACCGTGCCGGCGCAGCAGGGGCAGCAGGTGGCCACCGCACGCCAGGGAGACGCCCCACCCGCCGCCGCGGCGGCGCATCCGCAGGAACACCGCCGTGCAGAACCGCTCCACGTGCTCGCTGACCAGGAACCCGTTGAGGGCGGCCAGCGCCTCGGACGCGGCGGTGGATCGCACCGCGGCCCCCCGCAGGGTGTAGCGGGCCAGGGCGGTGACCACGGCGGCCTCGACGCCCTTGCCGGCGACGTCACCGATCACCACCGCCCAGTCGTCGTGCGCCACCTGGAACACGTCGTAGAAGTCGCCGCCCACCTCGTCGCCGTCGCCCGACGGGCGGTAGGCAGCGCCGACGTCGAGGCCCGGCACCTCCGGCGGGACCGGGGGGATGAGGGTGCCCTGGAGCGTGCGGGCCAGCGCCACCGCCCTGGCCTCGGCCGCCCTGGCCGCCTCGGTCGCCCGGAGCAGCTCCCGCTCGTACGAGCGCCGCTCGGTGGCGCCGAAGAGCGCGGCGCGCACGAGGGCCGGCCGGCCGGCGGCGTCGGTCTCCATGACGGCGTTCACCAGCACGGGGATGCGGCCCTGGTCGGCGCGGACGACCTCCACGGCGATCTCGCGGACGCTGCCCTGCATCGCCAACATGGGGGCGATGTGGGTGTCGTAGTAGATGCGGCCGCCGGGGTTGAGCAGCTCGGGGAAGCGGCGCACCCCGACCAGGTCGCCGCGGGCGTGGCCGGTCCAGGTGAGGAACGTCTGGTTGACCGCGACGATCAGCCCGTCGGGGAGGGTGGTGACGTAGCCGCAGGGCGCCCGGTCGAACAGGTCGACGGGGTCGTTGGCGCGCAGGGCGTCCTCGAACGCGAGGCGGGCGGCCTCGTCGCCGACGGACGGCTGGGTCATCCGACGGGCGCGCCGCTCAGGTAGGCGTCGATGGCGGCGACGGTGGCGGCGGGGTCGCTCAGGTGCGGGCAGTGCCCGGTGGTGTCGAGCAGCACGTAGCGGCTGCCCGGGATGGCGGCGGCCACGTACTCGCCGACCCCGACGGGGGCGATGGCGTCGTGGCGGCACTGGAGCACCAGGGTCGGGGTGGTGACGCGACCCAGATCCGGCCGGCTGTCGGAGAGGAACGTCACCCGGGCGAACCGGCGGGCGATCTCGGGGTCGGCCCGACAGAAGCTGTCGGTCAGCTCGGCGGCCACCTCGGGGCTGGCGGGCCCGGCGATCACGGGGGCCATGGCCGCCGACCACCCCAGGTAGTTGCTGTCGAGGGAGTCGAGCAGCTCGGCGATGTCGCTCTCGTTGAACCCGCCGCGGTAGTCGCCGTCGTCGATGTAGCGGGGCGACGGGGAGACGAGCACCAGGTGGGCGAAGCACCCGGGCCGGCGGGCGGCGGCGAGCACCGCGGTCATGGCGGAGACGGAGTGGGCCACCAGCACCACGTCGGTGAGGCCGAGCTCGTCGCAGATCTCGAGGAGGTCGTCGGCGTAGCCGTCGAGGCCGGAGTAGCGGGCCGGGTCGTAGGCGGCGAGGTCGGAGCCGCCGGCACCCATCAGGTCGAAGAGCACCACCCGGTGGGTCCGCTCGAAGTGGGGGGCGACGTGGCGCCACATGTGCTGGTCGCAGCCGAAGCCGTGGGCGAAGAGCATCGGTTGCCCACCGGGCTGCCCGCTGATCCGGACGTTGTGGCGCCTTTCCACCTCCATCGGGCGAACGCTACCGGGCGGGCGCCCAGGCGCCGAGCCGGCAGCTGTCGCGGAGGGTTCCGGGCGCGGCCGCCACCGCGACCCGGCTCCAGACCCGCTTGCCGCCCTCCGG
Source organism: Acidimicrobiales bacterium (assembly GCA_035718085.1). GTDB lineage: Bacteria > Actinomycetota > Acidimicrobiia > Acidimicrobiales > Palsa-688 > DASTHS01. Next base: position 10,445 of record DASTHS010000091.1, read on the forward strand.
GGTCGGCTCCTGGCCCCACTCGGTGGAGATGGCCCCGACGATCATCAGCCCCCGCCCGGACTCGGCGTCGATGCCGGGGTCGCCCCGCCGGGCGGCCTGCGCGCTGCCGTCGGTGACGCTCACCTCGAGGTGGTCGCGATGGCCGACGAGCCCGAGGGTGACCCCGCCGGGGCTGGCGGTGATGCCGTTGGTGAGCAGCTCGCTGGCGATGAGCAGGACATCGTCGACCGCGTCGCCGGTGTCGGGGCGGTCGAAGCCCCACGCCGCCAGCGTCGAGACCACGAACCCGCGGCCGACCTCGACGTTCTCGGTGAGGGATGCGAGGCGGCGCTTCTGTTCAACGCACAAGGGACGTGTCCAGTTCCGGGACGACGGAGTCGTGCCAACGAGACGTTATGCCCACTCGGGAAGCCGACGAACCCGAGCGGCGTCGGGGAGCGGGATCAGCCGAGGGCGTCGGCCACCTCGCCGATCCCGGCGACGGTGACGTCGGGACGGAGGAAGTGGCCGGGGTAGGGGGCGCCGGCGCGCTCCACCCAGGCGGCGCGCAGGCCGGCCCGCTTGGCGCCGTCGACGTCCCATGGGTGCACGGCGACGAGCAGCATGGCCTCCGGGTCGACGCCGCACGTGCGGGCCGCGTACGCGTACGACCCCGGCGCCGGCTTCCACACGCCGGCGTCGACGACCGACATCAGCCGCTCGAAGTGGTCGCGGATGCCGGCGGCGCTGAGGAGGCGGTCGCCCACCTCGGCGGCGCCGTTGGTGAGGGTGACCAGCCGGACGCCGGTCGCGGCCAGGCGGGTCACACCGTCGACGACGTCGGGGTGCACCGGCAGGTCGAGGAACCCGGCCATCACGTGCTCGACCGCGGCGTCGGGATCGCGGTCGGTGCCGGTGCCGGCCAGCACGGCGCGCAGCGTGCCCCGGCCGATCTCGGCGAAGGGCGCGGCCGTGCCGGCGGCGGCCAGGGCGAAGCCGTCGCGCAGCAGGGAGGCGAACCACACCTTGGCCGCCCAGGCCGGGGCCCCCACCTCGACGAAGCGGTCGCCCATGGGCGCCAGGTCGGACAGGGTTTCGTTGACGTCGAAGACCACGACCTCGACACGGGCCACGGGCACCTCCCGGGTCTCGGGTGGGTGGGGCCTACCCCGGCGCGGCGAGGGAGAGCAGCGCGGCGACCTCGGGCGGGAGGGCGACTTCCCCCTCCGCCGCCTCCGCCAGCAGGGCGGCGGCGTCGTCGGGCGTGTCGAGGTCGCGCAAGGGGGCGAGCAGCTCCACGGTGCGGCCGGCACCCTCCAGCGCCCGCCTGGTGGCGGTCAGCACCTCGGGGCCGCTCCAGAGGTCGGGTGGGATGGCGAACGCCGCGGGCAGTGGCTCGGGCAGGCCGATCAGCCAGTAGCCGCCGTCGAGGGCCGGGCCGAGGGCCGCCGCCCCCCCGCCCACGACCGCCGCCGCGGCCTCGAGGTGTTCGGCCCGCAGGGTCGGAGCATCGGTGCCGATCACCAGCACCGGGCCACCGGTGCGGGCGTGCACCGTGGCGACGGCGGCGGCCATGCGCACGCCGAGGTCGCCCTCGACCTGGTCGAAGGTGCCGACGCCGTCGGGCAGCAACGGCACGACCTCGGCGGCCGCGCCGGCCGGTGCGATCGCCACCCACGTCGGCAGCACCGACGCCGCCGTGGCGGTGGCCGACGCGATGAGGGCGGCCTGCAGGGCGGCGCTGCCGTCGGGGCCGAGCAGCGGGTGGAGGCGGGTCTTGGCCAGCCCAGGGCGCGGCGCCTTGGCCATGACCACCACGGCGGTGGTCACAGCGACGCCGGGTCGGCCGCCGCAGCCACGGCGGCGGCGGCGAAGGTGGCGGCGGGCACGCGGTCGTCGGGGGAGCGGGGCGCCCACAGCCGCCGCACCATGCCATCGGCGCTGAGGGCGTCACCGCCGAGCTGGCGGGTGTCCTCCACCGGCTGGCGCAGGGTGGCGCCGGTCAGCTTGGCCCGGGCGTAGTAGGCCACGGTGCCGGGGGAGTAGACCCGCCAGATCGGCGCCCGGCCCAGGCCGAGCGCGCCGTAGAGAGCCCGCGCCTCGTCGGAGAGCACGGCGCCGGTGAGGCCCAGGTAGCGGCCGAGCCCGGCCATGGCGTCCGGGGGGCTGAACCCGACGGTGACCAGCGGGACCCCGGTGCCGTCCAGCAGGCGTTGCACCTCGACCAGGTGCTCCTGACAGGGCAGTCAGAACCGGTGGCGGACCAGGGTGACGGCCCGCACGCCGGTGAGGCCGCCGAGGTCGACCGGCCGGCCGGTGGCGGCCTCGGTGAGGGTGATGCCGGCGAGGGGCACCCGCACCCGGCGCTCCCTCACACTGCGCACCGGTAGGGCCGGGGCAGGCTGCCGTCGGCCAGCCGGGCGGCGAAGAACCGCTCGGTGACCAGCTGCTTGGCCCGGCGCAGGGGCACGTCGCCGGCGACGAGCAGCATGTCGGGGCTGGTGTCGAGGTCGGCGCCGGCGGGGTGCCAGTGCCAGCCGTCGGTGGTGTAGGTGAGCTCGGGCACCGTGGTGCCACCGTCGATGTCGAGGCCCTCGGTCGACAGGCCCCTGCGCAGCAGCGGGCGCACCATGAAGCTGTCACCGGCGATGCCGATGTCGGCGAGCACCTTGGCCAGCGCGGGGATGTCGTCGGAGTTCTCGGGGGTCTCGGTCAGCGCCACGCGCACGTCGATGCCCGCGTCGAGCGCGGTGCGGATGCCGGCCATCGCCCGCTCCCAGGAGCCCTCCCCCCGGTGCGGGTCGTGGGTCGCCGGCCCCGAGCCGTCGAGGGAGGTCTGCAGCACCAGCGACTCGGTGGCCGCCAGCCGGCGGAGGCCTTCGGCGCGCCGGCCGCCGAGCAGCATGCCGTTGCTCAGCACCACCGTCGGCAGGCGGTCGGCGGCGTAGGCCAGCAGGTCGACGATGCCGGGGTGCAGGAACGGCTCGCCGCCGGTCACGTAGATCTCGGTGAACCCCTCGGCGACGGCCTCGTCGACCAGAGCGGTGAAGGTGTCGGCGGGGATGGCCCGCCGACGGGCCCGCGGCGACGACCCGACGGCGCAGTAGTCGCAGGCCAGGTTGCAGTGGAAGTTCGTGTAGACCCACAGCCGCGGCGGGAAGTAGGCGGTGCCGAACAGCTCGACCACCGGCCGGGTCGGGTGGGCGTCGGCGGTGGGGGCGTCACCCCAGCTGGCGCCGGCGGTGGCGAAGGCCGTCGGCAGGGTGCTGCGGTAGAGCTGGTAGCGGCCCGCCGCCCGCTCGGCCGGCGGGAGCACCTCGATGCAGGTGGTCCACCACCCGGTCTCGATGGTCTCGACGAACGCTTCGGGCAGCCCGGCGGCGCGCATGGAGGCGGCCTGGGCCCGCCAGTCGTAGGGCAGGCGCACCAAGGTGGCGTCGGGCTCGCCGTCGCCCACCTCGACGATGGCGTACCACACGTCGGTGGTCCCGTCGTTGGCCGGCTTGCCGAGCACGCCGACGTTGACCACCAGGGTGCCGTCGACGCGCCGGGTCCAGGGCAGGCCGCTGTGGGTGCAGCAGATCACGTCGGCGCCGCTGGCGGCGACGCGCGCCCGGTGCTCCTCGTCGGGCAGCGAATCCCACCAGAAGTCGTTGAGGGCGATGGTCGACCCGTGCACCAGGTGCACGTCGCAGCCCTCGACGTCGAGGCGCCGCTCGACCGGCAGGGTGCCCATCCACGCCGCGAACGCCGGGTCGGTGTGCTCGCGGGTGTGGTCGTAGATGAGCTGGGCGAAGGTGTTGTCGGTGGGGTCGCGGTAGCCGCAGCCGCAGTCGGGGTCGCCCCGGGCGATGGCCACGTCGTAGTTGCCGGCCACGCAGGTGATGGCGTTGCCGTCGATGATCGGCCACAGGCCGTCGACGTCGGCCCCGAAGCCGCCCAGGTCGCCGAGGCAGATCAGGTCGTCGCAGCCCCGGGCGCGGGCGTCGTCGACGAAGGCCTGCAGGGCGTACGGGTTCGAGTAGGGGCCCCCGCAGATGCCGAGGCGCCGGCGGGCCATCAGCGGCCCGCCGCCGACAGGGCCGGGGTGCGCGACGGGCGGCCGAGCAGCTCGAGGGGCCGGCGGGCGCCCTCCAGGCCGCCACGCAGGGAGAAGATGCCCATGGCGGCCACCCCGACGAGCCAGAAGGCGACGACGAGCAGGTAGGAGGTGGTGGCGCCGACGTTCTTGGCGATGCTCGGGAGCACGAGGGTGCCGACGATGGCCCCGATGCGCCCGACGGCCACCGACGCCCCCACGCCTGCGCCGCGCAGGTGGGTGGGGAACAGCTCGGTGAAGGTGGGGTAGGCGCTCGTCCACGCCGCGGTGGCCGCGGCGTTGCCGACGACGAAGGCGACGGTGACCCAGGCGGCGCTGCCGGTGGCCGTGGCCGCGGCGAGGAGGCCCACCCCGCCGGCGGCCGCCGCGTAGAAGATGGCGACGGTGGCGCGCCGGCCGAGGCGGTCGAACACCGAGGTCATGACCAGCCCGCCGGCGAGGCCGCCGACGTTGCCGACGATGTAGAACAGCGGGATGGCCTGCTCGCTGATGTGCACCTGGGCGAGCACCACCACCGACAGCACGGCGAAGATGCCGTAGTAGCCGAACGCCTCGGCCAGGTCGAGCGCGGCGCCGAGGGCCAGGCGACCGGGGTAGCGCACGACGAGCTCGCGCAGGGCGGCGCCGAGGGGCACCGGGGTCTCGACGTCGGCCGGGAAGGTGGCGCCGGCGGGCACGCTCCGGGCGCCCTCCAGGGCGGCGACGATGGCCTCGGCCTCGGCCATCCGGCCCTGGGCGGCCAGCCAGCGGGGCGACTCGGGGATGCGGCGGCGGAACACCAGCACCACCAGGGCGACCAGCCCGCCGAGCACGAACATGTAGCGCCACGACGTGGCGCTCGACAGGGCGAGGGTGTCGAGCACGAAGTAGGCGACCAGGCCGGCGGCGATGGCGCCGAGCGGCCAGAAGTTCATGACCGCAGCGTTGGCCTTGCCCCGCACCCGGGCGGGCATGAACTCGGCGATCGCCGAGTTCACGATGGCGTACTCGGCGCCGACGCCGAGCGCGGCGAGGGCCCGCAGCCCGTACACGGCGGCCAGGTCGGGGGCCAGGCCGGTCAGCACCGTGAAGGTCGTGTACCAGAGGAGGGTGGCCACGAAGAGGCGGCGGCGGCCGAAGCGGTCGGCCAGACGGCCGCCGGCCAGGGCGCCGACGAGGATGCCGCCGAGCCACACCGCCAGCACGGCGTCGCGGGCGGTCACCGACGCGTGGAAGTGATCGCCGAGCGGACCGACCGCCGAGGAGAACATCTGCACCTCGAACGAGTCGAACAGCCACCCGGCGCCGAGCGCCACCAGGATCGTGGTGTGGCGCGAGCTCCACGCCAGCCGGTCGAGGCGCTCACCGATCGACCCCCCCGGACCGGTGGCGGGGGACGCTGCGCTGCTGCTCATGCGGTACTCCTTGCTCGGCCCCCAGCGGGGGCGCTCGTCGCTCGGTCGGAGAGGTGTTCGGAGCCGGCTGCCGCGCGGGTGGCGGCCGGCCGGCGGCGGAGGGCGCCCGGCGGCAGGCGCAGGCCAGGGCCGGCCTCGTAGCGCCACGCCAGGGCGCCGGCGTCGACGCCTGCCAGGTGCAGCACCTTGAGGTACTGCATGAAGGCGATCATCCGCCACGTGCCGTGGCGGTCGAAACGCCGGGTCGACGCCGTCGAGGTGGCGGCGACGACGGCAAGGCGGCCGCAGCGGGCCAGCCGCCGCGACAGCTCGAGGTCTTCCATCAGCGGGATGGCGGGGAAGCCGCCCAGGTCGTCGAAGGCCCGGCGGCGCACGAACATGGCCTGGTCCCCGAAGACCAGGCCCAGGCGCCGGGCCCGCTGGTTCGACGACCACTGGAGGTAGCGCAGCGCCGGGCCCGTGCCGTCGAAGCGCAGGGTGAGCCCGCCGCCGACCACGGCGGGGTCGGCCAGCGCGGCGCGCAGCTGGGGCAGGGCGGCGGGGTCGAGGCGGGTGTCGGCGTGCACGAACCACAGCACCTCACCGGAGGTGGCCGCCGCTCCGGCGTTGAGCTGCTGGCCGCGGCCGCGCTCGGCGCGCACGACGGGCACGAGCGCCCCTGCCGCCTCGACGGTGCCGTCGGTGCTGCCCCCGTCGGCGACCACCAGCTCGCAGCCGCGGAAGTCGCCGAGCAGGCGGGTCAGGTGCCCGGCGATGGCCGGGCCCTCGTTCAGGGTCGGCACCACGATCGACACCGTGGGCATGCCGGCGTCGGGGCGGGCGTCGGCGCTGGTGGGCGCAGGGGTCACGGTTCGAAGGTGTGGCGCACGCCGGCCGGTGCCAGCTCCGCGTCGCGGATCGCCGGGAGGGCGGCGCCGATGGCAGTGGCGAAGGCGGTGGTGCTGGCGGCGACGCGGGCCAGCAGCGCCTCGACCGGCTCGGTCGCCGAGCTCACACCGTTGGCGTGGTCGGTCAGGTAGCCGACGAGGGCGAACGGCAGGCCGGCCTCGCCGGCGAGCACCGCCTCGGGGGCCGCCGTCTGGCTCACCGCCGTCACCCCCACCGCCCGCAGGGCGGCGATCTCGCTGCGGGTGTTGAACCGGGGGCCGTCGACGTGGCCGTAGCAGCCGCCGTCGACGACCGGCACGCCCGCCGCCCGGGCCCCGCCGACGAGGAGGTCGCGCAGCTGCTCGCTGAAGGGGCCGTCGAAGATCCAGTGGCCGCGACCGGCGCCGCCGGCCTGGTCGTGGAAGGTGCACAGCGACCCGTCGGGCAGCCGGTTCGACGGGAAGTGCAGGTCGTCGAAGACCACCAGCGACCCGAGGGCGGCGTCGGGGTCGAGCGACCCGCACACCGTCTGGCTGACCACGCAGCCGACGCGCAGGTCGGCGAGGGCGGCGATGTTCGCCCGGTGGGCGACGTGGTTCGACAGCCGGCGGTGCCCCGCCCCGTGCCGGGAGATGTGGGCCACCGCCACCCCCCCGAGGTCGCCGACGGTCACCTCGACGTCACCCCACCGGGTCGGTACCGTCTCGGCGCGCCCGTCGAGGCCGGGCCACGCCGCCGTGCCCGAGCCACTGATCAGCCCGACGGCCCCCGCCTCGACGCTCACCCCGCCGTCGCCGGCTCGCCGGCCCGGGCCTTCACCCGTGGCAGCGGCAGCAGCTGGGCCAGCACCGCGTTCTCGGCGGGGTCGAGCACGGAGTGCTGCGCGCAGGCGGGCACGAGGGTGCCGTCTTCGGGGTGGGCCATGACATAGGAGCAGGCCTGCAAGCGCTCCTGGGTCTCCCGGATCGCCGGGTCGTCGCTCATCTGCCCCTGCTGCAGCAGCTCCCACGCCGGCTTGACGTCGTCGGCGTGCATGAACCGGTGCATCACGAAGGTCATGGGCACAGGCCGGTGGGCCAGCAGCTGGCGGCCGCCCACCCGGCGCACCGTTCGGGTCAGCCAGGCGACCAGCTGGGGCACCACCGAGGGGTGGCGGACGACCACCCGGGCGATCCTGGCGGCGAGCAGCTTGGGGGGGGCGTTGAAGTGCACGCCACCGAAGCGGGCGAAGAACAGGTCGCGCGCCGCCAGGTCGCGGGGGTCGCGGTCGTCGAGGATGCTGTGCCACCGGTCGCCGACGTAGAAGCCCCACGCCGTGCGGTTGCAACGCTCGTCGCCGACCTGCAGCACGCTCCACGGCAGGCGGGCGCCGGCCCCCTCCTCGATCTTCCCCCAGATGTAGTCGGGGTCGAGCGAGCGGTAGTCGTCCTTCCACCGCTTGGTGTTGCCCACGTGCGCGGCCGGCTGGAACGAGAACATGGAGAAGCCCATGGTCCGGCAGGCGGCGATGACCTCGGGGATCTGGTCGACGTTCGCCGGGGTGATCGTCATGTTGTGCGCCAGGTACGACCCGACGCCGTGCTCGCGCTGCAAGCGGGCGAACATGTCGGCGAACCGCTGGCGGTACGGGTGCAGCTCGGCTTCCGACGCTGGCCGGCGGATGCCGGTGCGGCCGATCATCGTGGTGTCGAAGTGGGCGGCGAACGACACCCGGTCGAAGCGGGGCGCGCCGTCGACGCCGACGACGACCTTCTCGAGGTAGTCGTAGTCGAAGTCGCCGTGGGTCATGCTCATCGGGTTGCGCCCGAACTCGCGCATGGCCAGCAGCGCCTCGGCGTGGTCGTCGGGCTCGAGCAGGCTGACCTCGCCGCCGATGAGCTGGGCGTGGCCGTGCGGGCCGCGCAGTTGGCGCAGCAACTGCATCTGCTCACGCACCCGGCGCAGTGTGTGCGGGCCGTCGATGCGCACCTTGTTCGCCTCGGCCGAGTGATAGCAGGGCTGGCACGAGAAGTTGCACCGGGGGAACACCCCGTGGGTGCCCTCGCACCCCACGGCGTGCCGGCCGATGGTCTGCGCCGGGGTGCGCGACCGCTCGGGGAGCTCGTCCCACCGCTGGGCGAACAGCCGCTTGGTCTCGGGGTCGACCGGACGGGTCTGACGCTCGAGCCGCCGCAGGGCGTCGACGAGGCGCGCCCGCCTCACGAGGTCGGCCGGCTGTCGGGGCGGAAGAGACGCGGCATCCCCGCAGTCTGTCGTAAACGGCCACTGAACGCGTGTAGAGGGCGGCTAGGGGCCTTGCGTCCAGCGCCGCCCTAAGGTGCACTCCGCGTGGGGCACGACTTCGATCTCGTCGTCGTCGGCGGGGGCGCCGCCGGCCTCGCCGCCGCCCGCACGAGCCGCCGCCGTGGGGCCACCGTGGCCATGGTGACCGAGGGGCCGCCCGGCGGTGACTGCACGTTCGTCGGCTGCGTGCCGTCGAAGACCCTGATCGCGGCGGCGGCCGACGGGCTGGCGTTCCCCGCAGCAATGGAGCGGGTGCGGGCGACGGTGGCCCGGGTGGCGGCCGCGGAGGACGCCGAGGTGCTGCGGTCCGAGGGCATCGAGGTGATCACCGGCCGGGCGGCCTTCGTCGACCGTCGCCGCCTGCGGGTCGACGGCCGGGTGATCCGGGCGCGGCGCGTGGTGGTCGCGACGGGCAGCCGCCCCGCCGTCCCACCGATCGCCGGCCTCGACAGCGTCGAGGTGCTCACCAACGAGAACGTCTTCGACCTGACCCGCAGCCCGGGGTCGCTGCTCGTGGTCGGCGGGGGCCCGATCGGCGCCGAGCTGGGCCAGGCGTTCGCCCGCCTGGGGGTGGCCGTCACGGTGGTGGAGGCGGGGCCGCGCGTCCTCGCCCGTGAAGAGCCGGAGGCATCGGCGATCGTCACCACCGCCCTCCGCGCCGACGGCGTGCGGGTCGTGACCGGCCGCCAGGTCGCCCGCGCCTCGGCGGGCCCCGACGGCGCCACCCTCACCCTCGACGACGGCAGCTCCGTCACCGCCGCCCGCGTGCTCGTCGCCGTCGGCCGCACCCCGGTGACCGTCGGCCTCGACCTCGAGCGGGTGGGCGTCGCCCTCGACCAGCGGGGGTACGTCGCCACCGACGCCCACCTGCGCACCAACGTGGAGGGCATCTACGCCGTCGGCGACGTCACCGGCCTGTCGCCGTTCACCCACGCCGCCGACGAGATGGGGCGCATCGCCGCCGGCAACGCCCTGGCACGGGTGGCCTACCGCCGCTTCCACCCGGACCGGATGCCGGCGGTGACCTACACCGACCCGGAGGTGGCCCGCGTCGGCTGCACCGAGCAGCAGGCGGCGGCGATCGACGGCGCCCGGGTGGCCTACGTGCCCCTGACCGAGGTCGACCGGGCTGTCACGACCGGCCGCACCGACGGGTACCTCAAGCTGATCGCCGCCCCCCGCCGGGGCCTGGGCAACCTGGCGGGCGGCCGCCTCGTCGGGGCGACGGTGGTGGCCGCCCCGGCCGGCGAGATGCTCGCCGCCGCCGCCCTGGCCCTGCAGACGGCCATGTTCCCCGCCCGGCTGGCCCTGACCGTCCAGCCCTATCCCACGTGGAGCCTCGCCATCCGCCAGGCGGCCGGGCAGTTCTTCGTGGAGTCGGCCGGGCGGCGAGCCCGCCCGGCCCGCCCCGGCGGGTAGGCCGCCGGGCTACGGCGGCGACAGCGGGGCTTCGTCGTAGCGGTGCTCGACCCGCTGCACGAAGAACCCGGCGCGCAGGTAGCAGCGCACGGCGCGGAGGTTGTCGGCGTCGACGTAGAGGTAGACGTGGTCCACGCCGCGGCCGACGAGCCACGTCACCGTGTCGTCGACCAGGGCGGCGGCCGTGCCCGTGCCCCGAGCCGACGCGGCCACACCGATGATCACCAGTTCACCCCGGCGCCGGCCGCCGACCTCGTGCACCCGCCCGACGGCGACGCCCACCACATCGCCGGCCCGGGTGGCCACCCGCACGCGCGTGCCGGCGACGGCGCGCTCGTCGGCCAGCCGGGCGCTGTGCCACTCCTCGTAGCGGTGCCAGGCGAACACCTCCTGCATGAGCCCCACCACGGCGGCGTCGTCGACCCCCGGCCGGAGGTCGTCGATCACCACGCCGTCGACGCCCCCCGACCCGCCCGGCGACGGCGGCGCGGCGCGGCGCATCTGGTAGGTCACCCGGTGGGCTGCCCCCGTGCCACCCTGGCGCGCCCCCACCCCTTCCTCGATCTCGACGGCCAGCCGGTCGAGCAATCTCGCCGCGGCCGCAGACCGGGCCATGGCGCCGACCGCTGCCCGCACCACCGGCTCGAGTCGACTGCTCAGGGCGCCCACGGCGCGAGCTTGCCCGACCCGCCCCCGCCCCCGCCCCCGCCGTCGGAGGCGGCTGCGAGGGCTGAGCCGGCGCGTGCTCGCCCTCCCGCTACCGTCCGACGGTGGTGGAACTGGCCAAGCCCTACCTCGACGTCGGGATGTACACCGACCGCTACGACCAGGCGCGGGCGTTCTACGTCGACGGCCTCGGCCTGGCCTACGAGGAGCTGCTCAAGGTGGGCGGCGGGGTGCACCAGCACCGTCTTTCGCTGCACGGCGCGGTGCTGAAGCTGAACAGCTCCCGTGACCCGCTCCCGGCGGCGGCGACCAACTACGTCGGCCTCGACATCGGCGTCGACCCAGATGCCGACGACGACCTCCAGCGACTGACCGACCCCGACGGCACCGCCGTGCGCGTCGGCCGGGGGCCGCTCACCTGCGTGCACTGGGCGAGCAGCCGGCCCCAGCGGCTGACGGAGCTGCTGGTGGAAGGGCTCGGCGCCACGGACGCCGGCGACGGGCGGCTGCGGGTCGGGCGCACCCTCGTGGCGGTGCGCGACGGGGGAGGCCCGGTCGGGGAGCTGCGGGCGCGCGGCCTGCGGTACCTCACGGTGCAGGTGCGCGACGTCCGGGCCGAGCACGCCCGCCTGATCGCCCTCGGGTGGCGGGAACGGCGCGCCCCGGTGCGCCTCGGCGACACCGCGTGCATCTCGTTCGTGGCCGACCCCGACGGGGCGCCCCTGGAGGTCTCCCAGCGAGCCTCGCTCACCGGGCCGCTGCCGCCGGCCTGACGCAACCGAGCATCGATCGCCTCGGCCGGTGGCTTCGGCCGGTGGGGCGCAGACCGGTACCCTGTGCCACTCCGATCGCCCGAGGAGGTCGAAGTGCTCGCCGCCTGGTTGCTCGTGGCGCTGTGGTCGCTGGCGGCGGGCTCCCTCGCCGTCTTCACCCCGGCCGCCCGCCGCGGGGTGGCCGCCCTCGCCGCCGTCCCCGTCACCGTCGCAGCCCTCGCCGTGGCGGTCGGGGTGTCGCTCGCCCTGGGCGCCCGCCCCGTCTTCGCCGTCAGCGGCGCGGCCGTCGCCGGGTGCGCCATCGCCGTCTGGACGCCGGCGACCCGGCGGTGGGGTGCGATCGGCCGGGTGGTCTGGGGCTCGGCGGTCTGGGCCGGGGCCCTCTACCTCGCCTACCTCCTCGAATGGACGTTCCGGTCACGGCTGGGGGTGGTGGGCACAGCCGGCGGATTGCTGCTGTGGGTGCTCGAGGCGTCGGCCTACCTGCTCGGCCTGGCGTTCCTTTGGGAAGCGGTCGACGTGCTCGCTTCGGCCGCCTGGCGGCGGCGGGTCGTTGAGCCGCCGCTGGCCCCCGAGGGCGCCACGGTGCCATTCGTGTCGCTGCACGTGCCGGCGCACAACGAACCGCCAGAGATGGTGATCGCCACGCTCAGCAGCCTGCTGGCCCTCGACTACCCGGCCGACCGCCTCGAGATCTTGATGATCGACGACAACACCGACGACCCCGGCCTCTGGGAGCCCGTGGCCGAGTTCGCCGAGGGACACCCCGACCGGATCAGGTTCTTCCACCTCCACGACTGGCCAGGCTTCAAGTCCGGCGCCCTGAACTTCGCCCTGGCCCGCACCGACCCGAGCGCCGAGGTGGTCGGCGTCATCGACGCCGACTACCTGGCCGACCCCGACTACCTGCGGCGCTGCGCTCCCCTGTTCCAGGCAGAGGAGCGCCTCGGCTTCCTGCAGACCCCGCAGGACTACCGCGAATACGAGCACGCCGCCTACTACCGGCGCCTCTACGACTCGTACGCCTACTTCTTCGACGTGTCGCAGCTGAGCCGCAACGAGCGGGACGGCGCCATCTTCGGCGGCACCATGGGCCTCATCCGCCGCCGGGCGTTGGCCGAGGTCGGCGGGTGGGACGAGTGGTGCATCACCGAGGACGCCGAGCTGTCGCTGCGGCTGCTGCGGGCCGGGTGGTCGGGGCGCCACATCGACCGCAGCTTCGGGCGGGGCATCATGCCCCTGACCTTCGACGCCCTCAAGCGCCAGCGCTACCGCTGGTGCTTCGGCGGCATCCAGATCCTGCGGATGCACTGGCGGTCGCTGCTGCCGTGGAAGCGCGACCCCGACAACCGGCTCACGCTGGCCCAGCGCCTGGCGTACCTGGTGGGCGGGTTGCAGTGGTACGGCGACGTGCTCGGCCTGGCGTTCGCCGCCCTCCTGCTGCTCGCCACCGTCGACCAGGCGGTCGGGGCGGGTGTGGTGTTCCGGCGGATGAACGGCTTCCTCCTCGTCGCCGTGCCGTCGTTGGCGGCGCTCGGCGTGGGCCGGTCGCTGGTGCTGTTGCGGCGAACGTCCGGCTCGGGCTGGCGCCAAGCGCTGGGGGCGTTCGGCATCTGGCTGGCGCTCGGGTGGACGGTGGCGTGCGCGTCGCTCCGCGGCGCGGTGGCGCCGGCCGGGGTCTTCCTGCGCACCCCGAAGACCAAGGGCGACCCGAGCCTCGCCGACGCCGTGCGCACCAACCGGGTCGAGGCGGCCCTCGCCACGCTCGGCGCAGGGGGCATGGCCCTGGCGGGGTTCGATCTCTCCGGCAGCAGCCGGTGGCTGCTGCCCTCGCTGCTGGCCCTGCCCGTCGCCGGGATGCTCGCGGCTCCGCTGAACACCGTTGCTGCGTTGCGGGCCGACCTGCCCGAGGAGCTGCGGCGTCGGCGGCGCACCGAGCTGCTCCGGGCGTGGACGGGCGGCCCCCTGCGCCCGGTGCGGCTGGTGGGGGCGGTCGCGGCGGGGTTCGTGCTGGCGGCGACGACCGCGGTGCTGCTGGCCCCCGGTGGGCGGGTCGGTCCGTCTGCCGACCTGCTCCACGAGGCCAGCGGCCAGGGCCCCCGGAGGGTGCCGGTCAGCACGCTGCCCCCGTCGACCACGGTGCCCGGCGCCGTGGTGCCCGCCACCGCGGCCGGCGGCGGGCGGTCGCCGGCGACGACCGGTGGTGCCGGCACGGCGACGGCCTCGGGCGGCCCGCGCTCGGTGACGGCACCGTCGGTGGTCTCTCCCGGAGCCGCCGGGCTGGTGACCACCAGCCCGACGG
>DASTHS010000092.1:0-5359 GCA_035718085.1 Acidimicrobiales bacterium
CCGGGCTGCCGGTTGGCTCCGCCGGGAGGGGCCCGCCGCCAGCCCGGCGGAGGCCCTGGCGGCCGGCCAGCTCCTGGCCGCGGCCCGCCACGACGAGCGGGCCGCCGCCGAGCGCCTGGCCCGCGCCGCCCGCCGCATCGCCAAGAGGCGCGTCAGCGGCTGGCTCGACGCCTGACCGCCGACCACCGCCCTGGAGCGCGGGTGCGCAGGCGCGCGGGCGCGCGGGCGCCAGCCGGGGTAGCGGACCCGGCGGGGGGAAGGGTGGAGGTGAACCCCCACCGAAGGACGCCCCACATGAGCAAGATCCTCTTCGTCGTCACCGGCTCCGACCACTGGACCCTGGCCGACGGCACCAAGCACCCGACCGGCTACTGGGCCGAGGAGTTCGTCGCCCCCTACCGGGCCTTCACCGGCGCCGGCCACGACGTCGACGTGGCGACGCCCGGCGGCACCGCGCCCGTCGTCGACCAGGCCAGCCTGGCGCCCGACGCCACCGGCGGCCAGGAGGCCTCCGACGCCCTCCGGGCCGAGCTCGATGGCGTGTCGCAGCTGTCGAACCCGCTGCGCCTCGAGGACGTCGACCTCGGCGACTACGCCGCCGTCTTCTACCCGGGCGGCCACGGGCCGATGGAAGACCTCGCCGTCGACCCCACGTCGGCGAAGCTGCTGACCGACACCCTGGCGTCGGGCAAGCCCCTCGGCATCGTCTGCCACGCCCCCGCGGCGCTGCTGGCCACCGCCACGCCGGGGGGCGCGTCGCCGTTCGCCGGATACCGGCTGACCGGCTTCACCAACGCGGAGGAGACCCAGGCCGGTCTGGCCGACAAGGCGAAGTGGCTGCTGCAGGACCGGCTCGTCGAGCTCGGCGCCACCTTCGACGAGGGTGCGCCGTGGGCACCGCACGTGGTCGTCGACCGCACCCTCTACACCGGGCAGAACCCGGCGTCGTCGGGCCCGCTCGCCGAGCGGATCGTCGCCGACCTCGCCGGCGGCTGACGGGCCTCTCGGCCGGCGCCCGGCGGGGGCGGCTCAGCGGCCGTCGGCCGTCGCCAGCACCCGGCGCCGGCGGGCCGGGCGCTCGTCGTCGGGCTGCCAGGCCAGGGCAGCCGGCAGCTCGTCGGGCGGGGCCGGCCGGTGGAACAGGAAGCCCTGCATGGCGTCGCACCCGAGCGCCTCGACGATCAGCTGCTCGGCCCGGGTCTCGACCCCCTCGGCCACCACGACCAGGCCCAGGGCCCGGCCCAGGTCGACGACGGCCTTGACGTAGGCCACCGACCGCTCGTCGCTCGGGTCGAGGGCAGCCACGAACGAGCGGTCGAGCTTGAGCCGGTCGACGGGCAGGCGCTGGAGCCGGCCGAGGCTCGAGTAGCCGGTGCCGAAGTCGTCGAGCGCCACCTTGACCCCTGCGGCGCGCAGGGCCGCCAGGGTGTCGACGGTCTGCCACCGCTCGAGCGACGCCGCCGTCTCGGTCACCTCGACCCCGAGCGCCTCGGGCGGCAGCCCGTGGCGGGTGAGGGCGGCGCCGACGCGCTCGACGTAGCCGGGGTGCTCGAGCTCGATGGGTGACGCGTTCACCCAGACCGTCACGGTGCGGGCGGTCGGGAACCGCCGGCACCAGGCGGCGAGGTGCGCACAGGTCATGTCGAGCACGGCGGCGCCCAGGGTGATGATCAGGTCGCTGGCCTCGGCCACCTCGATGAACATCAGGGGGGTCACCCCTCGCGGGGCGCCGGGCCAGCGCACCAGCGCCTCGAGCGACGTGACGGCGCCATCGCTGGCGTCGACGATCGGCTGGAACGCCACCCGCAGGGCGCCGTCGCGGACGGCGGCGGCCAACCGCACCTGCAGGTCGGCCCGCTGCTCGATCGACGCGGCGATGCCGTCGGACCAGACCGTCACCTGGCCGCGCCGGTCGTGCTTGCCGGCGGAGCAGGCGCCGGCGGCCCTGCGCACCAGCTCCGACCAGGGCGTGCCCCGGCCGACCGCGCTGGCGCCGATCGTCACCGACGCCGGTGCCGCGGCCCACTCGGCTCCGAGCACCGAGTGGGCGGCCCGGTGCGCGGCGGCCTCGGCGGCGGCGACGTCGGCGCCGGGCACCGCCAGCAGGAACTCGTCGGCCCCCCAGCGGGCGACGACACCCCCGAGGTCGGCGGCGACGCCGCCGAGCCGGTCGGCCAGCGCGACCAGCATGGCGTCGGCGGCCGGGCCGCCGTAGAGGGAGTTGTGGAGCCTGAAGTGGTCGATGTCGACCAGCAGCGCCGCCGCCGCGCCACGCCGCAGCAGCTGCTCGCCCTGGGCGGTCGCCTCGGCGCGGCTCGCCAGCCCGGTGAGCGGGTCGCGGCGGGTCGTCTGGCGGAGGTCGAGCACCTCCTCGACGACCCGGGCGGTCGCCTCCAGGGCGTCGACCACCTTCGGGCCGAAGCGGCGGGGACGGCGGTCGAAGATCGACACCGCCCCCACCACCACACCGGCGTGCCTCAGGGGGACGCCGGCGTAGGCCCGGATCTGGCCCGCCTGCACCAGCGGGTTGGCGCCGTAGACCGGGTGCAGGCGGGCGTCGGCCACCCGCACCAGGCCGGCGGTCTCGACGACCTGGGCGCAGAAGCTCAGCTCGTCGGGCACCTCGGTGCACGGGGCCCCGACGCCCACCTCCGCCGGGTAGGTCTGCCGGCCGGGCCGCACGACGTTGACCACCGCCACGGGCACGTCGCACGACGCCGCCAGCAGCCTGATGGCGGCGTCGAGGCCGCCGATGCGGGCGTGCCCGGCGATCCCGAGATCTTCCACGACCGCCAGGCGGGCGCCGTCGCTGACGGGGAGGCGCTGCCCGAGGGGTGCATGAGCGCGATGGGGCACGGTCTACCTGGTCATTCTGGGCGTGGGTGGGGCGCCGGCGCCCTACACGGCGACACCGGTGAGCATTGACGAAGTGTCAATCGCCTGACGACGGAACCTACCCGCCGCCGCAGCCCGTGTAAAGGGCTATTGCGGGCCCGGTCAGTTGCGGGGCACCTCCGACCACGGGCGGCCCTTGTCGGCCCGCACGTCACCGGGCAGGCCGAGCACCCGCTCGCCGAGGATGTTGCGCATGATCTCGGAGGTGCCGCCCTCGATGGAGTTGGCCCGTGAGCGCAGGAACTGGCGCACCGGGCCCCCGCCGAAGCCGCCGGCGCCGTCGGGTCGGCGCATCTCGTAGGAGTCGTAGAGGGTGGCCTCGGGGCCGAGCAACTCCAGGCAGAACTCGTAGACCCGTTTGTTCAGCTCGGCGAAGTGCAGCTTGGAGGTCGACCCCTCGGGGCCGGGCGTGCCGGCCCGGGCGTTGGCGGCGGCGCGCATGCTGGTCAGGCGCAGGGCCTCGGCCTCCACCCACAGGCGCACGAGCTTGTCGCGCTGCACCCGGCCGTGGTCGCCGCCCTTCTCCCAGAGGGCGAGGGCCGAGGCGATGGCCCCCGAGCCGCGGCCGCCGATGGCGCCGCCGATCGACACCCGCTCGTTCATCAAGGTGGTGATGGCGCCGCCCCAGCCCTGGCCCACCTCGGAGAGCCGCTCGCTGTCGGGGATGCGGGCGTCGGTGAAGTAGACCTCGTTGAACTCGGCGTCGCCGGTCATCTGGCGGAGGGGGCGCACCTCCACGCCGGGGGCGTGCATGTCGACGACGAAGTAGGTGAGGCCCTTGTGCTTCTCGGCCTCCGAGTCGGTGCGGGCCAGCAGCATGCCGTAGCGGGACGTGTGGGCCAGGGTGGTCCAGACCTTCTGGCCGTTGACCACCCACTCCTCGCCGTCGCGGACGGCGCGGGTGGCCAGGCTGGCCACGTCGGAGCCGGCGCCGGGCTCGGAGAACAGCTGGCACCACACGTGCTCGCAGGTGAACAGCGGCCGCAGGTACCGCTGCTTCTGGTCGTCGGAGCCGTGCGCCAGGATCGTCGGGGCGGCCATGCCGTAGCCGATGGCGTTGCGGGCGCCGCCGTTGGGTGCCCCGGCGACGCGGAGCCGCTCGGCGACGAGGGGCTGCAGCTTGCGCGACAGGCCCAGGCCGCCGAAGCCCTCGGGGAAGTGCACCCACGCCAGGCCGGCGTCGAACTGGGCGCCGAAGAACTCCCGCTCGGGGGTGGTGCTCGGGTCGTGCTCGGCCAGCAGGCGCTCGACCCGCTCGATGACCTGCTGTTCGTCGGTCGACACCTCGGTCGTGGCCATGGGCGTTCCCTCCTGCGACGGCGGCCGCACCCCCGGTGCGGCGGATGATCGAGCGTACGGGCCGCCGGCGCGCCCCGCCACCCGCCGACGCGTGGCGGACGGGCGTCCGGGGTAGCGTGGCGATGTCGTGCGCCGCCTGCTGAAACTGCTGCTCACGGTGGCGCTGGCGTCGCTGCTCGTCGCTGCCACCGCCACGACCGTCGGCGCGCTCACCGGCGGGCTGGTCTCGTCGGCCACCACCTCGACGGCCGAAGACCTGCCGCCCCTCGGCACGTCGGTGCTGACCGGCAGCACGGTGTACGCGGACGACGGCACCACCGTGCTCGGCACCTTCAGCGGGCCGGAGATCCGCCGGCCGGTGCACCTGGCGGACGTGTCGAAGACCCTCATCAAGGCCGTGCTCGACACCGAGGACGAGACGTTCTACCTGCACGGGGGCTTCGACATCCCCTCGACGGTGCGGGCCCTGGTGCACGACAGCTCCGGCGGCGGGCTGCAGGGTGGGTCGACGATCACCCAGCAGCTGGTCAAGCAGATCTACCTGTCGCCGGCGCGCAACGTCACCCGCAAGATCAAAGAGGCCGTGCTGGCGTCCCGCCTCAACTCGAAGTACACCAAAGACCAGATCCTCGAGGCGTACCTCAACGTGATCTACCTGGGCGACAGCGCCTACGGCGTCGAGGCGGCGGCCAACGTCTACTTCGGGATCAACGCCAGCCAGCTGAACCTGCCGCAGTCGGCGCTGCTCGCCGGCCTCATCCAGGACCCGACCGGGTACGACCCGGCGAACGACCCCGGCGCCGCCCGCACCCGCCGCGGCGAGGTGCTGGGGCGGATGGTGCACTACGGCGACATCACCCAGGCGCAGGCCGACGCCGCCAACGCCGCCCCGCTGCCCGACCCCCAGGCGGCGTCCACCGAGACCATCACGGTCACCAACCCCGTCTACGACGACTACGTCAGCGAGGTCTACGACGAGCTGGTGGCGCCGGGCAGCCCCCTCGGCACCACGGTCCAGCAGCGCAAGGTGGCGCTCGACGAGGGCGGCCTCAAGATCGTCACCGGCCTCGACCCGCGCATCCAGAAAGACGCCTCGGCCGGCGTGGTCAACGGCGTGCCCGCCTACCTGACCCGGGCCAGCGGCTGCGGGGCGGCCACCATCGGC
>DASTHS010000093.1:0-27201 GCA_035718085.1 Acidimicrobiales bacterium
GCTCGCCGGCGCCCAGCCACCCGAGCAGCTGCCCGTAGAGGTCGCCGAGCACCGTGGCGGGGTCGTCGAGGGGCCCGAAGGGCAGGTGCGACCAGGCCACGTCCAGCTCGTCGTAGGCGTGGAGGTTGTGCGGCGAGGGCAGCAGCGAGACGATCCGCGTGAAGCCCTCCCCGCGCAGCCACAGGATCTCCTCCTGGCGGCGCACCTTGCGGTGGTTGCGGGCGTAGCCGCCGGGCCGCTCGCTCACGGCCAGCTGCTCCTTGATGACCCACGCGAAGAAGCGAGGCGGGATGCCTCTGGCCCACTTGCCCTTCACGCCGCCACCCCGGGAGCGTCGATGGCGCCGGCGAGCGCGCGCAGCTGGGCGACCGGGCGAACGTCGTGCACCCGCACCAGGGCGGCGCCGCGCACGATGGCCCACGCCGCGGTGGTCACACTGGCCTCGACGCGGTCGCCGGGGGGCGGCGGCGTGCCGTCGGGGCCGGCGGTGGCGAGGCCGAGGAAGTGCTTGCGGCTGGTGCCGACGGCGACCGGCCAGCCGGTGGCGACCAGCTCGTCGAGGTTGGCCAGCAGCTGCCAGTTGTGGGCGGCGGTCTTGCCGAAGCCGATGCCCGGGTCGATGTAGATGCGCCCGACGCCAGCCGCCCGCGCCGCCTCCGCCCGTGCGACGAGGAGGTCGCGCACCTCGCGGACGACGTCGGTGTAGGTGGCGTGGCGCTGCATCACCGAGGGGTCGGCGGGGCTGTGCATGGCGATCCAGCCGGCGCCGGTGGCCGCCGCCACCCCGGCGAGGTCGGCGGACACGTCGTTGACGAGCGTCGCTCCGGCGGCGACGGCGGCCTCGGCGACGGCGGCCTTGCGGGTGTCGATCGACACCTCGACCTCGCCGGCGAGGGCGGCCACCACCGGCAGCACGCGCCGCAGCTCTTCTGCCTCCCCCACCGGGCTGGCACCGGGGCGGGTCGACTCGCCACCCACGTCGACGATGTCGGCGCCGTCGGCGACCAGGCGCCGGCCGTGGGCGACGGCCGCAGCCGGGTCGACGTACCGGCCGCCGTCGGAGAACGAGTCGGGGGTCACGTTCAGCACCCCCATCAGCACCACCATCCGCGGCAGCGTAGTGCCCGGGCGGGCCGCCGCCCGAGGGCTAGCTGCCCCGGATGAGCCCCATGGCCTCGCTGCGGCTGGCCGGGTTGTCGCGGAACAGGCCGCGCACCGCAGAGGTGACCGTCACCGTGCCCGGGGTGCGCACGCCACGCATCGCCATGCACAGGTGCTCGGCCTCGACGACCACGAGCACCCCGCGAGGGTGGAGGACCGACTCCACGGCGTCGGCCACCTGGGTGGTGAGGCGCTCCTGCACCTGCGGCCGGCGGGCGTAGCCCTGCACCAGGCGGGCGAGCTTCGACAGCCCGGTGATGCGCCCGTCGACGTTCGGGATGTAGGCGACGTGCGCCCGCCCGAACCACGGCACCAGGTGGTGCTCGCACATCGAGAACACCGGGATGTCGCGGACCATCACCATCTCGTCGTGACCGGCGGCGAAAGTGGTCTTCAGGTGCCGCCCCGGGTCTTCGGCCAGCCCGGCGAACACCTCCGCGTACATGCGGGCGACCCGCATCGGGGTGGCGAGCAGGCCGTCGCGGTCGGGGTCCTCGCCGATGGCCTCGAGGATGTCGCGCACGGCTCGCGCGATGCGGTCGAGGTCGACCGGTGCGGCGACGGCCTGGGCACCGTCGTCGATGTCGGTTACCAGGTCGTCAGCCACCGGCGGGCGCACGGTAGGAGGCGATGTAGGGGAGGTTGCGGTAGCGCTCGTCGACGTCGAGCCCGTAGCCGACGACGAACTCGGCGGGGATGCGGAACCCCTCGTAGGCGAGGTCGGGGTCGCTCGACTGCAGCCCCTCCTTCACCAGCAGTGCGCACACGCCGAGCGAGGCCGGGTGGCGGGCCGCCAGGTTGCGGCGGAGGTAGGCGAGGGTCAGGCCGGAGTCGATGATGTCTTCGACGATCAGCACATGGCGGTCGGTGAGGTCGGCGTCGAGGTCTTTGACGATGCGCACGACGCCGCTGGTGCGGGTGGCGCTGCCGTAGGAGCTGATGGCCATGAAGTCGAGCTGCACGGGCAGGGCGATGGCGCGGGCCAGGTCGGCGAGGAACACGTAGGCACCCTTCAGCACGCCCACGAGCAGCGGTGCCCGGCCTGCGTAGTCGGCGGTGATCTGGGCCCCGAGCTCCTGCACCCGCCGCTGCAGGGTCGCTTCGTCGACGACGACGCCGGTGAGGGCCGGGTCGTCCTGCCAGCCGGCCACGGTCGCCGACCCTAGCGGCCGCCCCCGGGCCCCAGCTCGCCGCCTTCGATGCGCAGCCGGCCCGCCCGCCGCGCCACCCGCCGGCCGCCGCTGACCTGGCAGGCCACCGCCCGCCCGGCGGCCACACCGAGCACCCGGGCCACCTCGGCGGCCGAGGGGGGGTGCGCCTCGTCGTCGCCGGTGGCGCGCAGCCAGCGGCGCACGGCCCGCCGGGCCAGGGGGGCCGGTGCGGTGGCGAGCATTCGGGCGTCGGTGGGGTCGATGCCGGCGGCGAGCTCGTCGAGCAGCGCGGCGTCGTCACCGATCAGGGCGGCCTGACGGGCGAGCACGGCGACGACGTCACGACCGGCGACGTCGGCCAGGAGCGGCAGCACCTCGGTGCGCACCCGGGCCCGCACGAAGCGCGGGTCGGCGTTCATCGGGTCGGCGAGGGGGACGAGCCCACAGCGGGAACAGACCGCTTCGGTGTCGGCCCGCCGCAGGCCGAGCAGGGGCCGCTGCGGCCGCCCCGGCTCGGCGCGCATCGGTGCCAGGCCACCGAGCCCGGCGCCCCGCAGCAGGTTGATCACGACCGTCTCGGCGAGGTCGTCGGCGGTGTGGCCGGTCATCACCCCGGCGGGCAGGGCGGCGTAGCGGGCGGCGCGCGCCCGGGCCTCGAGATCGCCGCCGGGGGCGACGTGCACCCGCACCGACCGGAACCCTGCGCCCACCAGGCGGGCCGCCTGGGCCACCGCCTCCGCCTCGGCGGGGCCGCCCGGCCGCAGCCCGTGGTCGACGTGGACGGCGGTGACCTCCAGGCCGGCGGCGGCTGCGAGCACCAACAGGGCCAGGGAGTCGGCGCCTCCCGACACCGCCGCGACCGCCGGGCTACCGGGCGCCGGGAAGGCGCAGCGCGCCAGCCAGGGCCCCAGCCCGCCACCCGCCAGGTCGGCCGGGGTCAGGTCGGCGGGGGTCAGGTCGGCGGCCCGTCGGCCGCACCCCGGCCGTCCGCAGCCCGCTCGGCCGACGCGCCGCGGCCGGCGGCGAGGCGGGCGATGCGGACGACCTCGGGCCCGCTGCCGGCTCCGACGAGGTGGGCGACCCGGCCCAGCGTGGCGTAGAGGTACGACCGGCTCACCCCGAGCGTCCGGGCGGCGTCGATCAGCGTCGGGGCGACGACGACGGCGTCGAGCACCTCGGCCTGGCGGGCGGAGAGCACCGAGCGGTCGATCACCGGCGTCGGCGGCGCAGGCGGGTCGGTGCGGGGCCCGTGGGGCTCGAAGCGGGTCAGCCGGGGGCGGGCCGACTCGGGAGCCGCCGGCGACCCCGACTCGAGCCGCGCCAGCTCGGAGAGGGCGGAGGTCACCGCTGAACGGCGGGCCTCGCCCTCGTCGACGGCGAGCACCTCGGCGACCGACTCGCGCAGGCCGGCCACCGAGAACGGCTTCGTGAGGTAGACGACGGCCCCCTCGATGCCGCCGCGGATGCGGTCGATCCGGTCGGTGCGGGCGGTGAGCAGCACCACCGGGATGCGCTCCATCCCGCCGCGGTCGCGCTTGAGGGTCTCGAGCACGGCGAACCCGTCGCGCCCGGGCATCATCACGTCGAGCACGATGAGGTCGGGCCGGTGGTCACGTGCCGCCTCGACGGCCTGGTCGCCGTCGGCGGCGGTGAGCACCTCGTGGCCGTCGAGGCGCAGGTTGATGGCCACGATGTCGCGGATGTCAGGCTCGTCGTCGACGACGAGGACCCGGGCCACGCCTGCTCCTACGCGGGCGCGGTCACGCCCGCGCCGTCGTGGTCGGGGGCCATGCGTCGCACCCAGCGCTCGGGGTCACGGATCTCGGGCCAGCTCGGGAGGGCGTCGGGGCCCTCCCACACGCGAGCGAGCAGCTCGGGGCCGCCGACGGCCTCGACCGCGTCGATGAACCGCTCGCCCTCCTCGTACTGGCGCAGCTTGGCGTCGAGGCCGATCAGGCTGGTGAGGACCCTCGCCGGGCCGCGCCGCTGGCGCCGCTCGTGCAGGGTGCGCGAGAAGCGGGCCGCGCTGGGCACGGCGTCGGCGCCGGCGCGGTCCATGGTGACGTCGCCGTGCCCCTCGAGCAGGCTCATCAGGCCGCCGATGCGGTCGAGGGCGCCCCGCTGCTCCTCGGTGGCGACCAGGCCGAGCAGCCCGCCGTCGTCGAGGGGGTTCCGCCCGGCCAGTACGGCACGGGCGGCCCGCCCGACGGCGTCGAGAAGGCGCCGGGGGTCGGGGTCGATGCCGGCGAGGGTGCCCTCGACGAGGCCGAGGAAGTGGGCCCGCATCCACGGCACCCCGGTGAACTGCGCCCGGTGGGTGACCTCGTGGAGGGCCAGCCACAGGCGGAACTCGTGGGGCGGGAAGCCGTAGCGCCGCTCGAGGTCGAGCACGTTCGGGCCGACGAAGACGACCACGTCCTGCTCGTCGGCGCGGTCGTCCTCGATGAGCAGTTGGTCGTACTGGCCGAGGACGCGCGACGACATCCACCCGAGCAGCAGGCCGACCTGGGTCCCCGCGACGCGCCGGCTGACCGCCGGGGGCAGCGACAGCGGCCCCGACGACCGAGTGGCCGCCTCTGCCAGCTTCTCGGTCACCGGGCGCAAGAGGCGCTGGAAGCTGGCGATGTTGACGTCGACCCACCCGGCTCGGTCGGTGACCCGCGCCCGGGCCGGCCCGTCGGGCACCAGGCCGGTCTCCTCGGTGACCATCGCCTCGGCGCGAGCGGTGAGGGCGCGGAAGTCGGCCTCCAGGGCCCGTAGCTCGTAGGCCGGGGTGGGGGCGCCCCGGCGCGCCGCCCGACCGGCGACGCTGCGGGCGACCTCCCAGTCGACTGCGTCAGCCATCGAGGCGACGCTACACCGGGGTCACCCGAACCGGGCACAACCGCGAGGCCCCACCCGGGAGCCCGCACAGAGGCAGCCAGCAGACGCGTCGGCAGCCGACCCGGAGGCCAGCTGCTGACGGGGAGGATCGGTGCGGCGGCCGGGGCCGCTGCGGTCAGGCGATCTTCTTGCCGCGGGTGCGGGGCACCGCCATCGGCTCGTGCTGGTAGCAGTACTTCCCGTTGTTGTACATGGACAGCTTCGTGGTGCAGCCGGCTTCCCGGCAGGTGCGGTCCTTGGCGAACGCCTTTGAGGGACGCTCGCTGCCGCTCAGGGTGTGGCCTCCGAGGGAACGCTCGCTCATTGATCTCCCACTAAATCACGCTAAGACTCGACGCTACTCTGCCCGTCTCCGTCGCCGCCTAACGTCCTGGATGCCTCGAACAGCGCGAGCGACACCCGGACCCGGAGGG
The DNA here is from genome assembly GCA_035718085.1 of Acidimicrobiales bacterium. Classification (GTDB taxonomy): domain Bacteria; phylum Actinomycetota; class Acidimicrobiia; order Acidimicrobiales; family Palsa-688; genus DASTHS01. The sequence goes on from DASTHS010000093.1 coordinate 5,609, forward strand.
ACTCGGGCACCTGGTCACGGCAGCGCCGGGCGACGATCAGCTTGAGCTCGGCCTCGAAGTCGTAGGCCTCCAGGCACGGCGAGCACCGGTCGAGGTGGCGCTGGATCTCGGCGCGCCGGTCGGCGGTGAGCTCGCCGTCGAGGAAGTGGTAGAGCGTGTCGAGCGCCTGCTGGCACTCGCTGGCTCTGCGTTCGTCGTCGTCGGACATCGCTGCTCGTCTCGGGGTCAGCTACGGGCGGTGGCGCTCACCGGGGCACCTCGCCCGTGGGGACGAGGCCCCGTCGGGCTCCGAACTCGTGCAACGCCTTCTGCAGCGCCTTTCTTCCGCGATGCAGCCGGCTCATCACGGTGCCGATGGGGATGTCGAGGATCTCGGCGATCTCCTTGTACGAGAACCCCTCGACGTCTGCGAGCAGCACGGCGAGGCGGAAGTTCTCCGGGAGCGCCTCGACGGCTGCCTTGACGTCGGCGTCGGTGATCGACTCGAGCACCTCTTCTTCGGCGCTGCGCCCGGCCGCCACCGCCTCGAGGCCGCCCAGGCGGCGGAACAGGTAGAGGTCTTCCACCTCGTCGAGCTCGGTCTGCTCGGGGCGGCGCTTCTTCGAGCGGTAGGCGTTGATGAAGGTGTTGGTCAGGATCTTGTACAGCCACGCCTTGAGGTTCGTGCCCTCCTGGAAGCCGCCGAACGCGCGGTAGGCCTTCAGGTAGGTCTCCTGCACCAGGTCTTCGGCGTCGGCCGGGTTGCGGGTCATCCGCAGCGCAGCGCTGTAGAGCGACCCCATGTGCTGCATCGCCTGGTCGGCGAAGTGCGCAGGGTCAGCCACGCGCGAGACCCTACCCAGGCGGTGTGACCATGTCGGGCGTCGGCCGGCCCCGACCGGCGTCGCGGGCGAACTGTGCGCCCATCTCCGCCCCGATCCGCGCCTCCATGGCCCGGGCCAGCTCGGCGCCCACCACGCTGCGCGCCAGCGGCCGCAAGGTGCGCACCAGGCCGGCCAGCCGGGGGACCTCGCCGGGCGGGATGGCCGGACCGAACGGCGCGAAGAGGTGGTCGCGGACCAAGGTGACGAACGCCTCGGCCACGCGGTCCATGGCGGAAGCGACGTCGCGGAGGGTGGCGAGCAGCTCGGCGGTCGGGATGCCCGCCTGCACCAGGGTGACGGCCGCCTCGAGCAGCGCGGGTCGCAGCACCTGCACCTGGTCACCGACGGTGCGCACGACGCCAAGGCGCTCGGCCTCGGCGACGACCTCGGCGTCCGCGCCCTGCAGCAGGGCGGCGAGGGCGTCGGGGTCGGCCGGGGCAGGCGCGGGGTCGTCGGACCACGACCCGATCAGGGCCGACTCCAGGCCGAGCAGCTCCCCGAGGTCCTGGCCGCGCTCCCACCCGCCGAGCATCTCGGCGATGTTGCCGAGGCTGTAGCCCCGGCCGAGCAGCTCACCGATCAGGCGCAGGCGGGCCAGGTGGCGCTCGGAGTACCAGCCGACCCGACCGGCTCGCCGGGGCGGCGGCACCAGCCCACGGTCCTGGTAGGCGCGCACGTTGCGCACGGTGGTGCCCGCCAGGCGCGCCAGCTCGTCGATGCGCCACTCGCCAGCCCCTCCGGCCCGGGTCGGCCCGGCCGCGGGGAGCGAACCGGGCATGTCGGGCGCCCCGGGGCGGTCGCCTGCCGCTGCGGGGGCCACCGGGCGATCCTACGGCGCCCCGCCTAACGTGCCGCCTCGCCGGTCACCCGCGACCGGCCGCCCCCGAAGGGCGCGACCGACGGGAGCGGCCGAAGTGAACGTCACGGTGCTCGGAGCCGGTTCGTGGGGCACGACGGTCGCCTCGCTGGTCACCGCCCGTAACCAGACCACCCTCTGGGCGCGCGACCCCGAGGTGGCCGGCGAGATCAGCGAGCAGCACACCAACGAGCGCTACCTGCCGGGCCTGCGCCTGCCCCGGCGGCTCAAGGCCACCTGCGACCTGGAGCGGGCGGTGTGGGACGCCGACGTGCTGGTCGTCGGCATCCCGTCGAAGGCGTTCCGGAGCGTGCTGGAGGCGGCCCGCCCGTGGGTGCGCCCGTGGATCCCGGTGGTGAGCCTGACCAAGGGCATCGAGGGCACGACGCTGCTGCGGATGACCGAGATCGTCTCCGAGCTCATGCCCGGCCACCCGGCGGCCACCCTCACCGGGCCGAACCTGGCGCGCGAGATCATGGCCGGGCAGGCGGCGGCCAGCGTGATCGCCACCGGTGACCTGTCGGTGGCCGCTGCGCTGCAGGATGTGCTGCGCCACCGGCTGTTCCGCGTCTACATGAACCATGACGTGATCGGCTGCGAGATCGGCGGCGCGCTCAAGAACGTCATCGCCATCGCCGCGGGCATCGGCGAGGGCCTCGGCGTGGGTGACAACACCCGGGCGGCGGTGATCACCCGCGGCCTGGCCGAGCTCACCCGCCTCGGCGTGGCCATGGGCGCCGAGGCCATCACCCTCTCCGGCTTGGCGGGCATGGGTGACCTCATCGCCACGTGCATGAGCCCCCAGAGCCGCAACCGGGCCGTGGGCGAGCAGCTGGGCAAGGGCCGGGCGCTCGACGACATCCTCGCCGAGATGCACATGGTCGCCGAGGGGGTCGGCACCGCCCGCACCACGCTGCAGCTGGCCGAGCGGTGGGGCGTCGACCTGCCGATCTGCCGGGAGATCTACCGGGTCGTCATGGGCGAGGAGAAGCCGATCGACGCCTATCGGGGGCTGCGGGCCGAGCCGGGGCACGAGTCCGACCCCGGCTGAGGCGCGCCGACCCGGCCCTACGCTGGCCCGCCCATGGCGCCGTTCGCGTTCCTCGACCACCCCGGACCGATCGCGTTCGCGCACCGGGGAGGGTCACTCGAAGCGCCCGAGAACACCGCGGCGTCGTTCCTCCACGCCTACGAGCTCGGCTACCGCTACATCGAGACCGACGTGCACGTGACGACCGACGGGGTGGTCGCGGTGATCCACGACCCCGACCTCGACCGCACCGCCGACCGACCCGGCCACGTGCCGGCCATGACCTGGGCGCAGGTGTCGGCCGCCCGCCTGCCCGGCGACCAGCGGGTCATGCGCATCGACGAGGTGCTCGAGGAGTGGCCCGACGTGCGCTTCAACATCGACACCAAGCACGACGCCGTCGTCGAGCCCCTCGCCGAGGTGCTGCGCCGCACCGGCGCCATCGAGCGGGTGTGCATCACCTCGTTCTCCGACAGGCGCGTCGCCCGCATGCGCCGGCTGCTCGGCCCGTCGCTGTGCACCGCCGCCGGGCCGAGGGGCACCGCCGCCCTGCGCCTGGCCAGCGCTGCGCCCGGCACCGGGGTGGCGGCCGCCCTGGTGCGCCCGGCGTGGTCGGGGTGCGCCGCCGCCCAGGTGCCGACCTCGCAGGGGCCGGTGCCGATCGTGGAGCCCCGCTTCATCGCCTGGTGCCACCGAGCCGGCCTGGCCGTGCACGTCTGGACCATCGACGACCGCGGCGAGATGGACCGCCTGCTCGACCTGGGGGTCGACGGCATCATGACCGACCGGCCGGCGGTCTTGAAGGAGCTGCTCGAGGCCCGGGGCCAGTGGGTGGGGCGACCGTGAGCGAGGTGACCCTCGTGGCGGTCAGCGTCGCCCAGCCGGAGGAGGTCGCCGGGTGGCGCCACCGCGGGCACGGGGTGCGCACCGGGATCCGCAAACGCCCCGTCGCCGCCGCCACCCTGGCGCTGTCGACGACCAACCTCGAGGGCGACGGCCAGGCCGACCTGGCCGTGCACGGGGGCCCCGACAAGGCCGTCTACGCCTACCCGTCGGAGCACTGGCCGGTGTGGGAGGCCGAGATCGGCCGGCCGTTCGGGCCCGCCGCGTTCGGCGAGAACCTGACCACCGCGGGGGCGACCGAGGACGACGTGCGCATCGGTGACCGCTGGCACTGGGGCGACGCCGTGCTCGAGGTGTGCCAGCCCCGCACCCCCTGCTTCAAGCTGGCGCTGCACAGCGGCACCGCCGAGGTGGGCCGCCGCATGCGGGCCACCGGCCGCTCGGGCTGGTACCTCCGGGTGCTGCGCACCGGCACCGTGCCCACCGCCGGGCCCGTGGCGGTGGAGGCCCACCCTGCGGGGGTCACCGTGGCTGCGGTCACCGCCGCGGCCCGCAGCGGTGACCCCGACGCCATCGCCGCCGTGCTGGCCGTCGCCGCCCTGGCAGACGAGTGGCGGGTGCCGCTGCGCCAAGCGCTGGCTACCTGAGGGGCCGGAAGAACTCGCGCACCTCGTGGAGCAGCAGCTCGGGCTGCTCGAGGGCGGCGAAGTGGCCGCCGCGGGGCATCCGCTCCCAGCGGCGGATGTCTCGGTACTGGCGGGCCGCCCACCGCTGCGACGCCCGGAACAGCTCCTTGGGGAAGATGGCGGCGCCCATCGGCACCTCGACCGGCGCCGCCGGCGGGCTGGCGAAGCTCTCCCAGTAGAGCCGGGCGGACGACGCCCCGCTCCGGGTCAGCCAGTAGACCATCACGTTGTCGAGCACCCGGTCGGCGCCGAAGGCGGCCACCGGGTCGCCGTCGGTGTCCGACCACGCCGCCAGCTTCTCGACGATCCACGCGCACTGCCCCACCGGCGAGTCGACCAGCGCGTAGCCGACGGTCTGGGGGCGGGTGCGCTGCTGGGTGGAGTAGCCGGCCTCCTCGGCCTGGTAGTGCGCGAAGGCGGCCAGGCCGTCGATCTCGTCCTCGGTCGGGTCGCCGTCGTCGGGGCCGGGGAAGGCGACGACCATGTTCAGGTGGATGCCGACGACCCGGTCGGCGTGGCGGGCCCCGAGGGCGGTGGTCACCGTGGCACCCCAGTCGCCGCCCTGGGCGGCGAAGCGGTCGTAGCCGAGGCGGCCCATGAGCTCGGCCCAGGCGTCGGCGATGCGCTCGACGCCCCAGCCGGCCTCCACCGGCTTGTCGCTCCACCCGTAGCCGGGCAGCGACGGCACCACCACGCTGAACGCGTCGGCCGGGTCACCCCCGAACGCCGCCGGGTCGGTCAGGGGGCCGACGAGCTCCATGAACTCGACGAAGCTGCCGGGCCAGCCGTGGGTCAGCACCAGCGGCAGGGCGCCCGGCACTGGTGAGGGCACGTGGAAGGCGTGGATGCCGACGCCGTCGACCACCGTGCGCACCTGCGGGAGGCGGTTGAACGCCGCCTCGCGCGCCCGCCAGTCGTAGGTGGTGCGCCAGTGCCCGACGAGGGCCTGCAGGTAGTCGAGGGGGATGCCCTGGCGCCACCCGTCGACGGTCGCCGGCTCGGGCCAACGGGCGCGGGCCAGGCGCTCGGCCAGGTCGTCGAGGTCGGTCTGGGGCACCTCGATGCGGGTCTCGGTGACGGGGGCGTCGGCCACGGCGCCGACGGTAGCCAGTGGGCCCCCGGCCGGGTCGGGCCGGGGGCCCGGTCAGGCGATCCGCCAGAGCTCTTCGAGCAGCTCGTTGACCCGCGAGCGGTCGAACTCGCCCGGGTCCCAGTGCTCGTAGGCCACCACCACGTCGTCGTGCTCGCTGTCGTCGGGGTCGGCGAGGGCGTCGAGGAGGTGCTCGTAGCCGAACGCCCCGCCGATGCCCTCCGGTGGGCAGGCCCGCTCGCCGGCCAGGCAGGACAGCGGCTCGGTGGTCGCGTCGTAGCGCTCGACCGCCTGCACCTCGATCAGGTGCTCCCACCCGTCGCTCATGTCGTAGAGGTAGTGGAAGGCGCTGTCGACGGGGGCCACCTCTGCGAGGGTCACCGTCGACTCGTCGAAGGCCTGCTCCCCCCAGTCCTCCTCGTCGGCGGGCACGTAGGTGCGCTCACCGATGCGCCACTCGTGAAGGTGCTCGTCGGCCCACCCCATGGCCACCTGCACCACGGCGTGCAGCAGGTGCAGCGGGGCCGTGCTCGGCACCCGCAACTCGCGCCAGACCGGGGGGGCCACGTCGAGCAGCGTGACGCGCAACCGGTGCACCTGCAGCGGCGCGCTCCGGTCGGTGAGGTCGGGGAGGCTCACGCCAGCTCCTTGTCGAGCTCGTCGAAGACCAGGTCGGGTCGGCGGGGGCGGCCGAAGCGCTCGTCGCCGTGCGGGAAGGGCACCTGCCGGCCGGTTCGCCGGTAGCCGAGGCGCTCGTACCAGGCGATGAGGTCGGGGCGCTGCGCCAGCACGGTCATCTGCAGGCGGGAGGCGCCCGCCGCCGCGGCCTGGGCCTCGGCCTCGGCCAGCAGGGCCCGGCCGGTGCCGTGGCCCTGCAGCTCCGGTCGCACGGCGAACATGCCGAAGTAGGCGGGGCCTCCGGGCCTGGTGCGGAGGTGGCAGCAGCCGACGAGCTCGCCCTCGGCGGTGGCGAGGATGATGTGACCGTCGGGGTCGGCGACGAGCGACCGCACCTCTTCAGCGTCGGTGCGTTGGCCGTCGAGGAGGTCGGCCTCGGTCGTCCACCCGGCGCGACTGGCGTCGCCGCGGTAGGCCGACTCGACGAGGGCGACGACGGCAGGGATGTCGGCGGGGGTGGCGACCCGGAAGGCGAGGGTCGTGGTCGGTTCCGGCACGCCGCCATCTTTACGGAGGTGTGCGCCGCAGCGGTCGGGGGAACAGCGGGACCGACACACGGTGACCCCGCCGGCTTCCCCGGGCCACCGGGAGAGGAATGCGCCATGGCCACGGTCAGCGACCACACCCCCCGGACCCGCACCGGTCCGGCTCCCACCGGCTCCGACGACCCGACGGTGCACGACGACCCGACGGTGCACGACGACGGCCCGGCCCCCCGCCGGGGCGTCGTCGTCTTCGCCGCCGCCGTGACCGCGCTCGGCGGTCTGCTCTTCGGTTACGACACCGGGGTGGTGTCGGGGGCACTGCTGTTCCTGCAGAAGGATTTCGGTCACCTCGGCGCCTTCCAGAAGGAGCTGGTCACCAGCCTGCTGCTCATCGGCGCCGCCGTCGGCGCCGTGTGCGCCGGGCGGCTGGCCGACCGCATCGGCCGGCGCCCGCTGATCCTGCTCACCGCTGCCACCTTCGTGGTGGGCGTGCTGGCGGCGGCGTTGTCCCCTGCGTTCTGGTTCCTGGTCGCGTGCCGGTTCGTCATCGGCCTGGCGGTCGGGTCGGCCTCCATGGCCGTGCCCATGTACATCGGGGAGGTGGCGCCGGCGAAGGTCCGCGGCGCGCTGGTCAGCTTCAACCAGCTGGCGATCACCAGCGGCATCCTGGTGTCGTACCTGGTCGACTACGGGCTGTCGTCGTCGAAGGACTGGCGGCTCATGTTCGGGCTGGCGGCCATCCCCGCCGCCCTGCTCTTCGTCGGCATGCTCTTCCAGAAGGAGAGCCCGCAGTGGTTGGTGGCCCGCGACCGTCGCGACGAGGCGCGCGAGGTGCTCGCCCGGCTGCGCGGGCCGCATGACGACCTCGACGCCGAGCTCGACGGCTTCGCCGAAGCGGTCGAGCGCGACGAGCACACCACGATGAGCCGGCTGCTCGACCCGAAGGTGCGGGGGCTGGTGGCCGTCGGCGTGCTCATGGCGATCTTCCAGCAGATCACCGGCATCAACACGGTGATCTACTACGCCCCCACGCTGCTGGCCAACGCCGGCTTCGGCAGCAGCTCGGCCCTGCTGGCCAACGTCGCCAACGGTGCGGTCAACGTCGGGATGACCATCGTGGCCATCTGGTTGCTCGACCGGGTGGGCCGCCGGGTGCTGCTGCTCAGCGGGACCGCCGGCATGGTGGTCGGCCTGACCACCGTCGGGGCGACCTTCGTGATCGGCGGCGACCACCTGAGCGGCGCGGGGGCCGTGGTCGCCATCGTCGGCCTGCTGGTCTACACCGGCAGCTTCGCCGTCGGCCTCGGCCCCGTGTTCTGGCTGCTGATCAGCGAGATCTACCCGTCGCGGGTGCGGGCCACGGCGATGAGCGTGGCGACCATCGCCAACTGGCTGGCCAACTTCGTGGTGACGGTGTCGTTCCTCACGCTGCTCGGGGCCATCACCAATGCCGGGACGTTCTTCCTCTTCGCGGCGCTGACCGTGGTGGCCCTCGTCTACTTCGCCGCCCGCGTGCCCGAGACCAAGGGCCGTCAGCTCGGCGAGGTGGCGCTTCGCCAGGACCGTCCCGCCGGCCACGAGCCGGCCGCCTGAGCGATCAGCGGTCCGGGTCGACCGCCTGGCTGCAGGCCAGGCGGTCGATCCGGCGCAGGCCCTCCCAGCACACGGCCAGGTAGGCGGCCGCCCACCACGGCACCCGGATCGACGCCCGGCAGCCGCCGTCGGGCAGCGGCTCGACGGCGTGGGCGGTGGCCGGCACACCGGCGACCCGCCACGCCCAGCTCCGGCCGTCGCGCCAGTCGGTCACCTCGAAGGGCAGCGCCACCCCCACGGCGGTGCGCACCCGGCCCCGGCTGCCGGGGCCGATCACCCGGCCGCCGCCGTCGAGCGTGGCGGCCGCCACCGTGGGGCCCCACACCGGCCACCGCTCGGTGTCGACCAACAGTGCCCACACGGCGGCGGCGTCGGCGGCGATGTGGCGGGAGGTCGTCGGCACTCCTCCGACGCTAAGCGTGAGCGGGGATTAGCAGGGGAAGCATGACGGCCGTGCCGCCGCTCGACTCCGCCCCCCTGGCCCGCAGCTACCCCTCCAAGGTGGCCCTGGTGCTGTTGGCCCTCTGCCCCTACATCGTGGTCACCACGGCGGTCGACCTGATGCAGAAGCCGCTGCTGCACGACCTGCACACCGACAAGGTGGGCCTGCAGCTGGCGAGCGGCATCGCCAACGCCGCCTACGCGTTCGGCGCCGTGCTGGCCGCCGCCCTCATCAAGAAGCTGCGGCTGCGCGGCCTGTTCCTGGCGCTCGAGGCGGTGTTCCTGGCCGGGTCGGTCATCGTCGCCACCGCCGGCGGCCTGGACCTGTTCGTGCTGGGCCGCTCGCTGCAGGGGTTCGCCACCGGGCTGCTGCTGGTGGTGGCGCTGCCACCGCTGGTCACCAGCTTCGGCGTCGCCGAGCTGCCGGTCACCGTCGGCGTGGTCGACATCGGCCTGTTCGGCGCCACCACCCTCGGGCCGCTCCTCGGCGGCTGGGTCGGCGCCCACGACGCGTGGCGGCTGCTGTTCTGGGTGCTGGCGGCGGTCGCCGGCGCCCGGCTGCTCACCGGCGTGCTGTCGTTGCCGAACGACCCGCCCTTCGCCCCCGACGCCGAGATCGACACCACGGCCATCTGGCTGGCCGCTCTGGCCACCGCCCTGCCCTTCTACGCCAGCTCGGAGCTGGCCGCCCACCCGGTGGTCAGCTGGGAAGTGCTGCCCGCCCTCCTCGTCGGTGTCGCCGCCCTGATCACCCTGATCGTGTCGCAGTACCGGCGGGAGAACCCCCTGACGCCGGTCAGGTTGGTGGCCCACACCCTGCCGGTGACCGGCATCATCGCCGCCATGGGCACCGGCGCCACCGCGGTGACCGTGCTGGAGCTCGCCGAGAACATCCTCGTGCAGGGTCGCCACGAGCCGGTGGTGCACGTCGGCGAGCTGTTCTGGCCGCAGCTGGTCGGCGTGGCGGTCGCCGCCGTGGCGTTCGGGAAGCTGCTGCGCACCGCCCACCTGCGCGCCCTGGTGGTGGTCGGCACCCTGGCCCTCGCCGGCTCCGCCCTCGGGCTGGCCTTCGTCAGCGCCCGCACCGGGCACCTCACCTTCCTGCTCGTCTCGCTCGGCATCGGCTTCGGCGCCGGGGCGACCGTCGCCCCGGCGCTGTTCCTGGCCGGCCTGTCGTGCCCGTCGAAGCAGCTGGGCCCGACCTTCGCCCTGGTGGAGCTCCTGCGCTCCGAGGCGGCGTTCCTGGTCGGCCCGGTGCTCCTCCACGTCGCCCAGTCACAGGGCACCTCCCCCCGGGCCCTCGACGCCGGCACCTCGACGGCGGCGTGGGCCACCCTGGCGATCGTGCTCGGCGGCTCCCTGCTCAGCGCCGTGCTGTGGCGGGCCGGCGGGGCCAGCGACCAGCCGCCGCAGCTCGAGCGCTGGCTCGACGACGGCGACGAGGCGTTCGACTCCCCACCGATCGCCGCCCGCTGGCGCCACCTCGACCCGGCCCCTGCCTGACCGGCCCCGGCCGCAGGGGATGGCGGCGGCCGCCGCCATCCCCTGCGGCGCGCCGGCGCCCTACTTCGGCACGTGGGCGAACGTGTCGGGGTCGGGTCCGGTGCGCTCGTCACGGTTGCAGTGGTCGATCACCGCCATCTGCTCGTCGTCGAGGGAGAAGTCGAAGATGTCGATGTTCTCCCGGATGCGCTCCGGCGTGGTCGACTTGGGGAACACGATGTCGCCGCGCTGCACGTGCCAGCGCAGCACGACCTGAGCCGCGCTGCGCCCGACCTGCCGGGCCACCTCGGTGATCGCCTCGTCGCCGAGCACCTTGCCCTGGGCGATCGGCGACCACGCCTCCACGGCGATGCCGTGGTCGGCGCAGAAGCGGCGCAGCGGCTCCTGGGTCAGGTACGGGTGCACCTCGATCTGGTTGACCGCCGGCACGACATCGGTCTCGTCGAAGAGGCGCTGCAGGTGGCTCTGCTGGAAGTTCGACACGCCGATGGCCCGCACGCGGCCGGTGGCGGCGATCTCCTCCATCGCCCGCCACGTCTCGACGTAGTCGATGCCGATGGTGGGCAGCGGCCAGTGCACCAGGAACAGGTCGAGCTGCTCGAAGCCGAGCGCCGCCATCGTGGCGTCGAAGGCGCGCAGGGCGTCGTCGCGGGCGTGGAAGGCATTGTTGAGCTTGGAGGTGACGAAGACCTCATGGCGCGGCAGACCCGAGCGGCGCACGGCCTCGCCGACCTCCCGCTCGTTGCCGTACATCTCGGCGGTGTCGATGTGGCGGTAGCCCGCCTCCAGGGCAGTGCCGACCGCGGCGGCGGTGTCGGCGGGCTTGATCTGGAAGACGCCGAACCCGAACTGGGGGATCTCGACGCCGTCGTTGAGGGTGATGCGGGGTACGTCAGGCATTGCCGGGTGCTACCCAGCCGGCGCAGCCGAGCCGGACGGGTGACCAAGTACCCGTGGCGCACGGGTGGGTGCGGGGTGCACAATGGGTACAGATATCGCTCCGAGCGTGGTGACGAGGAGGCGAACGGCTGTGGTCTGTGAGGGGTGCGGCGCAGTTGTCGACGACGTGTGGAGTTGGTGCCCCGACTGCGGGGGCCTGCTCAGCACCGAGTCCGAGCTCGATCTGGCCGATCTCCCGGTCGACCTGCGGGCGCCCGGCTTCGCCGACGGGGGGCCGACGCTCGGCCCCGAGCAGTTCCCGACGGAGTGGGCCATCTCCGCCTGATCGGGCACGTCCGCCCGGCGCCCCGTGCACCGGTGGCCGGCCTGGCAGCATCCTGGGCGTGCGGTCGACAGCCACCCCCATCGAGGAGGCGGCCATGCGGCGCGCCGTCGTGCTCGCGGCGCGGGGGCTCGGCGCCACCAGCCCGAACCCCGTCGTCGGCTGCGTGGTGCTCGACACCGGCGGCCGGGTCACCGGCGAGGGCTGGCACCAGTCGGCCGGCGGCCCGCACGCCGAGGTGGCCGCCCTCGCCGCCGCCGGCGCCGGTGCGCGCGGCGGCACCGCAGTCGTCACCCTCGAGCCGTGCGCCCACACGGGCCGCACCCCGCCGTGCGTCGACGCCCTGCTGGCCGCCGGGGTGGCCCGGGTGGTCTACGCGGTGGCCGACCCCACCGCCCGGGCCGGTGGTGGCGCCGCCCGCTTGGCGGCCGCGGGGGTCGAGGTCGTCGCCGACGTCGGCGCCGGCGGCGCCGAAGCCGTCAACGAGGCGTGGCTCACCCGGGCGCGCACGGGCCGCCCGCACGTGCACTGGAAGTTCGCCGCCACCCTCGACGGCCGGTCGGCTGCGCCCGACGGCACCAGCCGCTGGATCTCGTCGCCCGACAGCCGCGCCGAGGTGCACGACCTGCGCCGCCGGGTCGACGCCGTGATGGTGGGCGTCGGCACCGTGCTGGCCGACGACCCGTCGCTCACCGCCCGGGGGCCCGACGGGGTGCCCTCGGGCCGCCAACCGCTGCGCGTCGTCGTCGACAGCGTCGGGCGCACCCCTTCCGACGCCGCCGTGCGCGACGCTGCGGCCCCGACGTGGGTGGCGACCGCTGCGGACGTGGGCGGCGACCCTGCGGGCCGGGTCGACCTGCACCGGCTGCTCGCCGTGCTCGCCGACCGCGGCGTCGTGTCGGTGCTCCTCGAGGGAGGCCCCACCCTGGCCGGCGCCATGCTGGCGGCCGGCCTGGTCGACCGGGTCACCGCCTACGTGGCACCGGCGCTGCTCGGCGCCGGCGCCGCCGCCCTCGGCCCCGCGGGCGTCACCACCCTGGCCGACGCCTTCCTCCTCCAGGTCGACGCCACCGGGGTGGTGGGTGGCGACATCCGGGTCACCGGCCGGCCCCGGCCCGGAGGGGGACGCCGGTGGGGGCAGGGCGGGTAGCATCGCCCGGCGCCGGGCCAGCCGCCACGGTGGGTGGCAGCGGGCACCGCTCCGACCGCCGGCGCACCAGTCGGACCGCCACCCGGTCCTCCGTCGCCGCGTGCCGTCGCCGGTGCGCCCCACCCGCGAGGAGCTGCCCTGTGCACGCCATCGACCTCACCGACCCCGGGCCAGGCGAGCCCCACCCCGACCGGGCGGCCGACGACCTCTACGAGCGGCTCGAGTCCGACGTGCGCTCGTACTGCCGCAGCTTCCCCACCAGCTTCACGACCGCGCGCGGCGCCCGGCTCACGGCCACCGACGGCACCAGCTACCTCGACTTCCTCGCCGGCGCCGGCGCCCTGAACTACGGGCACAACCACCCCCGCGTCAAGCAGGCGGTGCTCGAGCACATCGCGGGCGACGGCCTGGTGCAGGGCCTCGACCTGCACACGTCGGCCAAGGCCGCGTTCCTCTCCGCGCTCGAGCGGGTGGTGCTCGCCCCGCGGGGCCTGCCGCACAAGGTGCAGTTCACCGGGCCGACCGGCACCGACGCCGTCGAGGCGGCATTCAAGCTGGCCCGGCTGGCCACCGGCCGCAGCGGGGTGGTCGCCTTCTCCGGCGGCTACCACGGCCACTCCCTCGGTGCCCTGGCCGCCACTGCGAACCGCCAGCACCGCGCCGCCGCCGGGGTCGCCCTCGACCGGGTCACCTTCGTGCCCTACGCCTGCGGGCCGGCCGCCGCCTTCGACGGCCTCGCCTACCTCGAGGCCGCCCTCGGCGACACCCACTCCGGCATCGACCTGCCCGCCGCGGTGATCGTCGAGGCGGTGCAGGCCGAGGGCGGCGTGTGGGTGGCGCCCCCCCAGTGGCTGCAACGCCTGCGCGCCCTGTGCGACCACCACGGCATCGTGCTGATCGTCGACGAGATCCAGACCGGCTGCGGGCGCACCGGGCCGTTCTTCGCCTTCGAGCGCGCCGGGATCGTGCCCGACGTCGTCACCGTGTCGAAGTCGATCAGCGGCTTCGGGCTGCCGATGTCGCTGGTGCTGCTGCGACCCGAGCTCGACGTCTGGCAGCCCGGCGACCACTGCGGCACCTTCCGCGGCCACCAGCTGGCCTTCGTCGCCGGCGCCGCCGCCCTCGAGGTCTTCGCCGACGACCGGCTCGAGGAGGTCACCGCCGCCAACGCCGACCACCTCGCCGCCCGGCTCACGGGGGAGGTGGCGGCCTTCGACCGGCGCATCGCCGTGCGGGGGGTCGGGATGCTGTGGGGCGTCGACCTGTCGGCCCTCGACCCGTCGGGGTCGCTCACCAGGCGTGTCGGCGCCATCGCCTTCGACGAGGGCGTGATCGTCGAGCGCGTCGGGCGCAACGACACCGTGGTCAAGCTGCTGCCCCCGCTGGTGATCGGACGGGACGACCTCGACGCCGGCATCGACGTGCTGGTGACCGCCGTGGGCAAGGCGATGGCCGACGCCGGCATCGTGCCCCTGGCGTGACCGCGTCCGGCGTCGGCGCCGGGGTCGACCCGGGGGCTGGCGACCCGGGCACCCTGGGCGACGCGCCGCTGGCCCGGGAGCTGCGCCGTGCCCGGGCCGCGGGGACCCGGCCGTTCCACATGCCCGGCCACAAGGGCGGCGCCGGCGCGCCCGCCCTCGGCGTCGAGCTGCTGGGCGTCGCCGCCTACGTCGCCGACGTGTCGGAGGTCGGCGGAGACTTCGACTACCTCCACGGCCCCTCGGGGGCCATGGCCGACGCCCAGGCCGCGGCCGCCGCCCTCTTCGGCGCCAGGCGCACGTGGTTCCTCGTCAACGGGGCCACGGTCGGGAACCTCGCCGCGCTGGTCGCCCTCACCGCCGAGGGCGACGAGGTGCTCGTCGCCCGCGGGTCGCACCGATCGGTGCTCGGCGGCCTGGTGCTCTCCGGCGCCACGCCCGTCTACCTGCCACCGGCGCTCGACGCCGGCCTCGACGGGTACTTCGGCGTCGACGTCGCCGGCCTGCGCGCGGCCCTGGCCGAGCATCCGGCCGTGACCGCCGTGCACGTCACCAGCCCCGACTACTACGGGTTCGTCGCCGGCATCGCCGACATCGCCGCGGCCTGCCACCGGGCCGGGGTGCCCCTCGTCGTCGACGAGGCCCACGGCACCCACCTCGGGCTCGATCCCGGCCTGCCGCCCTCTGCCCTCGCCGGTGGCGCCGACCTGGTCGTGCACAGCCCGCACAAGACGCTGGGGTCGCTCACCCAGTCGGCGATGCTGCATGCCCAGGGCCCCCTGGTCGACTGCGAGCGCGTGGCGGACGCCCTGGCGCTGCTGCAGTCGTCGTCACCCTCGTCGCTGCTCACCGTGTCGCTCGACGTGGCCCGGGCCGCCGTCGCCGGCGACGGCGCCGCCCGCGTCACCGCCGCCGTCGACCTGGCCCGGGCCGCCCGCGCCCGGGTGGGCGCGGTGGCCGGCCTCACCCTGGTCGACCCGTCGTCGCCGGCCGGGGCCGTGCGGGCCGCCGACCCCACGAAGCTGGTCGTCGACGTCACCGGCCTCGACCTCGACGGCTTCGCCGCCGCCGACTGGCTGCGCCGCCACGGCGGCGTGGTCGCCGAGCTCGCCGACCTCCGGCGCGTCGTGTGCTCGATCACCGTCGCCGACGACGCCGCCAGCGTCGGCGCGCTGGTCGACGCCCTGGCCGCCCTCGCCGCCTCTGCTTGGCCGGCCGCCGGCGGCGGGTCGGCTGCCGGCGGCCGTGCCCGCAGCGGTCGGGGCAGCGTGGCGGGGGCGTGGGTCGCTGCGCCGCCCGACGTCGTGGTCACCCCACGGGAGGCCAGCCGCCTCCCCCGCGTGACGGTGCCGGTCGATCAGGCTGCCGGCCGGCTGGCGGGCGAGGCCGTGATCCCGTACCCGCCGGGCATCCCGCTGGTGGCGCCCGGTGAGCGCCTCGACGCCGGGACCCTCGCTGCCCTCGACCGCCTGCGGGTGGCCGGCTGCCGCATCGTCGGCACCGCCGACCCGACAGGGGCGACGATCGCCTGCCTCGACCTGCCCGGGGCCGGGCCCGCCTCCGCAGGGGGCTGAGGGCCCCCACGGGTGCGCTCAGGTGCTGGCGCTCTGCGGTGGTCCGTGCGCCCGACGGGCGAGGCGCGCACCAGCGCCCTCGGCGGTCACCTACGGGCGACGGGAGCGCAGGCGCTCCAGGGCGGGGCGCAGCGACCCGTCGCTCAGTGCCAGGGCTTCGGGCAGCGGGAACCACGCCACGTGGGGGCTCTCCCCGGCCGGGGGGGCGGGGTCGAGGTCGTCGGCCTCGAGCAGGTAGCGGAGGTCGAGGTGCAGGTGGCCGCCGGCGGGGTGCACGTCGACGTGCCAGAGCACGGGCCCGCCGGCCGGGTGGCGCGTGGGCACGCCCGTCTCCTCCTGCGCTTCGCGGCGGGCGGCCTCGGCGGGCCACTCCCCCGGGTCGATGTGCCCTCCCGGCTGCAACCACATCCCCAGCCGCTTGTGGAGGTGCAGCAGCACGCCGCGCCGCCCGACGACGACGGCCGAGCCGGTGAGGTGGGTGGCCTGCGCCTCCCGGTCGAAGGGCCGGCCCAGGTCACGCAGGGCGGCGACCACCTGGCCGCAGCTGGCCGCCTCCCGGTCGTCGGTGGGCACGTGGGCCTCGACCTCGGCCAGCGTGGCGGCGGTGCGCTCGTCGGGGAGGGGGACATCCGGCATGGCGACCATGCTGCCCGCCAGCCCGGACGGTTGCGGCCGGTCGGGGAGGGAAGGTTGCCCCCACCCCCCAACCCTCGGAGAGACCCACCATGGCCAAGACCAACCCGTATGCCCGCACCCTGCACGACGTCGGCCTGGCCGCATGGTTCGGCGGCTCGCTCATGGGCGCCGTCGGGTTGAACGCGGCCGCCTCCGTCGCCCACGACGCCGGGGAGCGCACCCGCATCTCGGCCGAGGGTTGGCGGCGCTGGACCCCCGTGAACGCGGCGGCGATCGGCGCGCACCTGACCGGGGCGGCGATCCTGCTCGGCTCCGACCGCAAGCGGCTCGCCGCCCAGAAGGGCGTCGCCAGCCTCGCCGGGGTGAAGACCGGCCTCACCGTCGCCGCGCTCGGCGTCACCGCCGCCAGCCGGGTACTCGGCCGCACGGTGCAAGAGGGCGCCGGCAGCCCGGCGGCGGGCACCACCGAGCCGGCGGCGGGGACGCCTGGTGACGTCGCCAACGCCCAGAAGGGCCTCAAGCCCCTGCAGTGGGCGGTGCCGGCCCTCACCGGTGCGCTGATCGTGGTGAGCGCCCGCATGGCCGAGCAGCAGCGGGCCAGCGAGGTGATGCCCGGCATCGCCCACCGCCTCCTGCCGATCTGACCGCAGGCGGGCCGGCCCCGCTAGGTGATGTCGACGACCGCGCCGACGGTGGCGGCATAGACGGCGTGCTGCACCAGACTGGTGGCGACCACGCTCCCCCGCCACCGCCACGGTGGCGGGGTGCCGCCGAGCAGCGGGAACAGCGCGCCGGTCATCGCCATCAGGCCGGCCCAGTAGGTGGCGGTGGCGTCGCGAGGCCGCAGTCGACGGCCGAGGAGCACCCGCACCATGCCCATCGCCGACCCGTAGCCCCAGTGCACCAGGGCGCCGAGTCGACGCTGGCCGACGTCGCCGAGGTGGTCGATGCGCAGCACGACCATGGCGGCGTGGCTGGGCACGGTGGAATCGTCGTAGTCGAGCGGGCCGCCGGTGCTACCCCGCAACCGCCGCTCGACCCCGTACGAGGCGGTCATCACCGCCGTGCCCACCAGGCCGGCCAACAGGCCCTGGGCCGCCTCTGCGGCGAGCGGCGCGAGGCGCGCCCTCCTGCGACCCAAGCCCCGAATGCCCCGGCCACGGGTCGCCGTCACCATGCGGGCGAAGCTAGCGGAGGGCGACCGTTTTCCCTTCCGCCTACGGGCGGGAAGCCGGTAGGTTGATCGTTGCCAATGCTAACTACTGCCCCCGCACCCGACGCCCCCACGGCCGGCCCTGCTCCCCGACTCGACCAGCGCATCGCGGTGAGCGTGGTCTACGTGGCCGCCCTGTTCCTCAGCATCCTCGACGTCACCATCGTCAACGTGGCGATCCCGACGATCGGCCGCGACTTCCACACCTCGGCGGCGTCGGTCGACGTCGTGGTGATCGGGTTCCTGGTGAGCCTGGCCGTGTTCATCCCGGCGTCGGGCTGGATCGGTGACCGCTTCGGCGGCAAGCGCACCCTGTTGGCGGCCATCGCCGTGTTCACCATCGCCTCGGCGCTGTGCGGCATCGCCACCAGCCTCGGCGAGCTGGTCGTCTTCCGGGTGATCCAGGGCGTCGGCGGCGGCATGCTCACCCCGGTGGGCATGGCCATGCTCTACCGCACCTTCCCCCCGCAGGAGCGGGTGCGCCTGGCGGGCATCCTCATGCTGCCCACGGCCCTGGCGCCCGCGCTCGGCCCGGTGCTCGGCGGCCTGCTGGTCACCGACCTGTCGTGGCGGTGGGTGTTCTACGTGAACCTGCCGATCGGGGTGGCGGCCCTGGTGTTCGGGGCCCTGTTCGTCACCGAACGGCGCGAGTCGACGCCGGGGCGCTTCGACCTCCGCGGCTTCGTGCTCGCCGGCGCCGGCCTCGGGTCGTTGATGTACGGCGTCTCGGAGGGGCCGACCAAGGGCTGGGGGTCGCCGCTGGTGCTCGCCACCATCGCCGCCGGCGTGGCGCTGCTCACCGCCATGGTGAAGGCCGAGCTCGCCGTCGAAGAGCCCATGATCAACCTGCGGCTCTTCGGCGACCGGCTGTTCCGGGCGACGAACATCCTCGTGGTCGTCACCATGACCGGCTTCTTCGGTGTGCTCTACCTGGTGCCCCTCTACTACCAGGACGCTCGGGGTCTCTCGGCGCTGCAGTCGGGGCTCGGCACCTTCCCGGAGGCCATCGGCGTGTTCATCGCCGCCCAGGTGGTGAGCCGCTACCTCTACCCCGTCATCGGCCCCCGGCGGCTCATGGCCGCCGGCCTCCTCGGCATCGCCGGGGTCACCGTGGCCATGGCCGCCGCCAGCGGGGCGCACACCAGCCTCTGGGACATGCGGCTGCTCATGTTCGCCCTGGGGCTGTGCATCCCCAACGTCATGATGAGCATGCAGGCCGCCGCGTTCGCCACCGTCTCACCGGCGTCCACCGGCCGGGCGTCGACGCTGTTCAACGCCAACCGCCAACTCGGGGGCGCCGTGGGCGTGGCCCTGCTCAGCACCGTGCTGGCCGCCATCGGCCCCACCTCCCGGGTGGGTGCCCACGTCGTGGCCCACGTGGCCGCCTACCGGGGGGCCTTCCTCGCCGCCGCCACGGTCGCCTTCGCCGGGTCGGTGGCGGCCCTGTTCACGGTGAGCGATGCTGACGCCGCAGCCACCATGGTGCGGCGCCGCAAGGCAGCGGCGACCCCAGAGGCGGAGGAAGTAGCAGCTGACCCGCCGCTTCCTCGGCGTCCGCTCCTGCGCACTGCAAGCGGCGACGCCGGGCGCCGATAGGCACCAGCCGCGCCCGCGTTGGCCTACCGTCCGGCCATGGCACTCGACCCTGCTGCGACCGACCCCCTCGACGACGATCAGGTCGCCCGCTTCGCCTTCCGGGTGTGGGGCTACAAGCAGGGTGAGATGGTCTCCCTGCTCATCCACCTCGGCGACCGCCTCGGCCTGTACCGGGCCCTCGACGGCGCCGGGCCGGTCACCGCTGCCGACCTGTCGGCGGCCACCGGGCTGCACGAGCGGTGGCTCGCCGAGTGGCTGCGGGGCAACGCCGCCGCCGAGCTGCTCGAGTCACCCGACGGCGCCACCTTCGAGCTCGCCCCCGAGGCCGCCGCTGTGCTCGCCCGAGAAGACGCCAGCCTCCGATTCGCTGCCGGCGCCTTCGGCGCCCCCCTCGACCCCGCCGTCGTCGACGGCATCGCCGATGCGTTCCGCACCGGCGTCGGCCTGCCCTACGACCGCTTGGGCCCGAGCGGGGCCCACCGCACCGAGCGGATGCTGGGGCCGTGGGCCCGCCTGGCGCTGGTGCCCGACATCGTGCCCGCCCTCGGGGGGGTGCACGAGGCCCTGACCGCCGGCACCCTCGTCGCCGACATCGGCTGCGGGGCCGGCGTCGCCATCGAGGCGCTGGCGGCGGCCTACCCGGCGTCGGAGTTCCACGGCTTCGAGCTGTCGCGCCACGCCCTCGACCGGGCCACGGCACGGGTCGACGCTGCGGGGCTTGGCAACGTGCGGCTCTTCGAGCGGCGGGCCGAGGAGGTCAGCGCGCCCGACGGGTCGGGGGGCTACGGCTTCGTGCTGACCTTCGACTGCCTGCACGACATGACCCGCCCGGCCGACGCCATCGCCGCCATCCGCCGGGCCATCGCCCCCGACGGCGTGTGGCTGATCAAGGACATCCGCTGCGACGACTCCTGGCAGCTCAACCGGCGCAACCCCATGCTGGCCATGTTCTACGGGTTCTCGTTGACGTCGTGCATGTCGTCGGCGCTCTCCGAGCCGGGTGGCGCCGGCCTCGGCACGGTCGGGTTCACGCCTCGGGTGGCCGAGCGGATGGTGCGCGACGCCGGCTTCGCCAGCTTCACGGTGCGTGACTTCGACGACCCCGCCAACCTCTACTACGAGGTGCGCGCCTCTCCGACGGCCGGGTGAGCCGTCGCCCGGCTCAGGTCAGGGCGGCGGCCAGGCGCTCGAACTGGTCGATCGCCGGACCGTAGGGGGCGCCGAGGTCGGGGGTCAGCAGCACGTGGTCGGCGCCGGCCGCCCGGTGCGCCTCGACACCGGCCGCCACCTCGGCGTCGGGCTGGCCGGCCGGCAGGTGCACCATGGCCACCAGCAGCTTCTCCGGGCCGAGGAGGGCGCGGACCTCGGCGGTGAACTCGGGGGGCCGCATGGCGGGCAGGGCCCCGTCCGCCCGGTCGCGCGCCAGCTCGAGCAGCCTCGGGCCGTTGGCGGCCAGGATCCGGGCGTAGGGGGCGTCCGGTGCCGGCAGCCGGGTGGGCGTGGCCATGGCTTCCAAGTAGGCGCGCATGGTCGGCGCAGGCGGCCCGAAGTGCTGCCCGACGAGCTCGGCCTGGTGGGCGTAGCCCACACCGATGCCGAGCACGAAGCGGCCGGGGAACGCGTCGGCGAGGCCGGCGGCGCCGCCGTGGAGGGTGACCGCGGGGCGGGCCCAGATGTTGGCGATGCCGGTGCCCACCGTCAGGGTCTCGGTGGCGGCGAGCAGCATGGCCGCCTGCACCATGGTGTCCTTGCCGCCGACCGCCTCGTTCAGCCACACGGCCCGCCACCCGGCGGCCTCGAGCCGGCGAGCGGCGGCCCGCTGCTCGCCGGCGCGCAGCGCCACGTCGTAGGGGGCGGGCAGGAAGGCGCCGACGCCGCCCAGGGCACGGCGGGCGTCATCGACGGTCGTCACCGCGTGAGGGTACCGACGCCGGCGCAGCTGCCTCTGGCGGCCGAGGCGACGAGCAGGCGCAGCTGCCCGCGAGACTCTCGCCGATGCCCGACCACGATCCCGCCATCGACCGGTGGTTCCTGTCGGCGGCCGAACGGGGCAACCGGGCCAGCGACATCCGCCCCTGGACCGTCGGCAACCGGGTCACGGCGCTCGTCCACGGTTCCGAGTACTTCCCCGCGTTGCACCGCGTGCTGTGCGCGACCGAACCGGGCGACGCCGTCTACATCGCAGACTTCCGCGGCGACATCGACGAGCGCCTTGCCGGACCCGGGACCGAGGTGGGCACCGTGCTCGCCGACCTCGCGGCGCGCGGCGTCCTGGTCTTCGGGCTGATCTGGCGATCCCAGCCGGGGTGGCTCGAGCAGAGCGAAGGCGAGAACGCGGAGCTGGCACGGACGATCTCCGAGGCGGGGGGCCAGGTGCTGCTCGACCCCCGCACCCGGCGCGGGGGCTCGCACCACCAGAAGTTCGTGGTCATCCGCCACCTCAGGCGGCCGGCCGCGGACGTGGCGTTCGTCGGGGGCATCGACCTCGGGCGCAGCCGGCACGACGGGCCGGACCACGCCGGTGACCCGCAGGCGATGCCCTTCCCGGCTGCCTACGGAGACCGGCCGCCGTGGCACGACGTCCAGTGCGCGCTGGAGGGGCCGGCCGTGGGGGATGTGGAGCACACCTTCCGCGAGCGCTGGTACGGCAGCAGCG
>DASTHS010000094.1:0-17052 GCA_035718085.1 Acidimicrobiales bacterium
CGAGCGGCGCCGTGAGCTTCGTGGAGCGGTCGCTGCCCGACGAGTACGCCGGGCGGCGCCTCGACGAGCTGGCCTGCGGCGACGACTACCGGCCGGTCATGGTGACCCGGGCGGGTGCCGCCCGCCTGGCCACACCGTCGACCATGGGCCAGGAAGGTGACGTCGTGCTCTTCGCCGTGCGCGCCGACGCCGTGCCCGCGTTCGAGTCCCGCCTCGGCGCCGTCGGTGCGAATGGCGCCGTGGGACCGACGGCGTGAAGGTCGTCATCGCCGGGGCCGGCAACGTCGGCACCTCCATCGCTTCGGACCTGTCGGCCCACGGCCACCACGTGCTGCTCATCGAGCGCGACACCGGCCTGGTCGAACGCCTGGCGCCGACCTTCGAGTGCAGCTGGCTGGCCGGCGACGCCTGCGAGGTGTCGACCCTGCAGCGCGCCCAGGTGGACGAGACCGACGTGGTGGTGGCGGCCACCGGTGACGACGAGGACAACCTCGTCGTGTCGCTGCTCGCCAAGCAGGAGTTCGCCGTGCCGCGGGTGATCGCCCGGGTCAACCACCCCAAGAACCGCTGGATGTTCAACGAGACCTGGGGCATCGACGTGTCCGTGTCGACCCCCCACCTCATGACCGCGCTGGTCGAGGAGGCCGTGTCGGTGGGCACGCTCGTGCAGCTCATGCAGTTCGCCGAGGGGTCGGCGCGCCTGGTCGAGGTGACCCTGGCCCCAGGCTCCCCGGCGGTCGGGTCGTCGATCGCCGAGCTCGGCATGCCCCGGGACGCCTCGGTGGTCGCAGTCGTGCGTGAGCGGAGGGTCGTCGTGCCCCGCGGCGACACCGTCGTCGCAGAGGGCGACGAGGTGATCGCCCTGGTGACCGAGGAGTCCGAGGAGCGGGTCCGGGCCATCCTCGTGGGCGCGCCGTCGCCCGGCTCCGCCTCGGCCTGACCGGCCGGCTCCCCGCACGGGCGCCGGGCCTAGCACGTCGCCCGCGCCGGATCGCGCATCCTCCCCTTGCGTCGGGCCGCCGGATGGGGGAAGATCACATCGATGTAACTACACCACTGCGATGAGCGCTCCCGGGTGCCCGTCGTCGAGCCGAGGGGAGTGCCCACGTGCACCAACTCATCGACCTGCTGTTGTCGCCTGAGAGCAACGCCTGGCGCAACCAGGCGAACTGCATGGGCGTCGATCCCGACCTGTTCTTCCCCGAGCGGGGGGCCTCGACGCGGGAGGCCAAGGAGGTGTGCCGGGGGTGCGTGGTGCAGCAGGAGTGCCTCGAGTTCGCCCTCGCGAACAGCGAGAAGTTCGGCATCTGGGGTGGCCTCTCGGAACGGGAACGCCGCCGCATCCGCCGCCGTCGGGCCGTGGAACGCAGAGAAGCAGGCGGCGCCGCCTCCTGACCAAGTGTCCGGCGCCGCCGGGCTGCTCCAAGCACTTCCCCCATCGAGGCCCGCCTGCCCGCAGGCGGGCCTCGGTCGTCAGGTCCCGCCAGCGGGTGCGAACCCGGCATCCTCCAGCCGGCCCTCGAGCGTGCGGGACGGGTCGAGGTCGAGCTCGGCCCACCGGGCGGTCGGCTCGGCGGCGACCACGGCGGCGGGCACCAGCCCGACCAGCTCGGCCCGGGCCACCGGGGCCCGGGCGGCCACCTCGTCGAACACCGCCCCGGGTCCGACCCGCCACGGGTCGACCAGGTTGCACGACACCTGCACCGCGGCGCCCACCGCGAGACCGAGGGCCCGGACGGCCGGCCCCCGCAGCTGCGCCGCCACCTGCCGGGCCAGGCCGAGGTCGGGGTCGGCCAGCCACAGGTTGTAGGCCACCAGCGCGCCGCGCACGCCGGCGGCCGTGGCGCCGGCGGTGGGATGCGGACGGCGCGGTCCCACGTCGGGCTCCAGGTCGGCCCACAGCCGGCGGCGGAGCTCGGGGAGCGTCCGGGCCGGCAGCGCCGGCATCGGTGGCCGGGCCGGCACCGCCGGCCCGTAGCAGGCGACCGGCACCCCCGTGCTGGCGGCCCGCAGGGCGAAGCGGCGCCGGGCGGCGACGGCCTCGCCGGCGTCCGCCGCCTCGACCAGGCCGCCCCTCCCCGCCGACCAGGCCACCCAGGGCACCACGTCGACGACCCCGAAGCGGGGGTGCACCCCTCGGTGCGCGCGCAGGTCGATGCGGGCCACGGCGGCTGCGGCCAGCGCGGCCACGGCCGCTTCCACCTCGGGGCCGCCGAGGGTGAACACCGACCGGTGGTGGTCGGGGTCGGCGTGCCGGTCGAGGAGCGCAGCGCCGGCGGCCGCCGCCAGGGCGGCGAGCACGACGGGGTCACGACCCTCGCTGACGTTGACCGCCGCGGTCAGCATCGCACCGCCACGTGCCGGGGCCCGACAGGGGCTACCGTCGCGGGCATGCTCGCGATGCTCAGCGAAAGCACCATCCTCATCGTGGCCATCGTGCTGGTGGTGCTCTTCGGGGGCAGCCAGCTGCCGAAGCTGGCCCGCAACGTCGGCACCGCGGGCAAGGAGTTCCGCAAGGCGCAGGCCGATGCCGAGGCCGAGCACGCCCGAGCCGCCGTCGTCACCCCGCCGGCGGTGCCGGCGTCGACCGACGACGACCGGATCACGCTGTCGCGCGCCGAGCTCGACGCCCTGCTCGCCGAGCGGGAGGGCCGGGCCAAGGGCACCGCCGGCACCGACTGAGCCGACGCCGGCTCGGCTGGAGCCCGATCGCCGGCGCCGCCGACCGCCTCAGTCGACGCCGAGGGGGGCCGCGCCGCGGCGTCGGCGGGCGATGCGGCGCCGCTCGCGCTCGGAGGCGCCGCCCCAGACACCGTGCTCGATGCGGTTGTAGAGGGCGTACTCGAGGCACGGCTCCTGCACGGGGCAGTCCGCGCAGATCCGCCGGGCCAGCTCGACCCCCACCCCGTCAGACGGGAAGAAGGTCTCGGGCGGTAGCTCCCGGCACTTCCCTTCGCTCATCCACTCGGTGTCCATCGGTCCCTCCGTCGCACTGCGTCGTCGCTAGGTCTACGTCCCTGCGGGCCGTTCCATGCCGGTCTGCGGCCTGTTCTCAGTCAGAAATCAGGGACGCTGCGATGCCAGGTCCGGTCTGCGTCCGGTGATCACCACACGACGGGTCAGGGGCCCCGTCCGGGCGTCGTCGGCGGTACCGCCCGGCGCAAACCACCGCCGAGCGCGCTCCGCCTCCCACCCAGCGTAGACCCGGGCTCCCGGGTCTGGCAATGGGACGCCGTGGTGGAGGCCCTTGACCGGCGCTGCTGCGGCGACCGATGATGGCCCCGATGTCGTCGCCTGTGCTGCTGACCGGCCTCCTCACCTAGACGGTCACCACCCGGTGACCGTCGAAGCCTCCTGCGCCCTCCGGGCCGGGAGGCTTCTTCGTTTCCCAGATCGTTCCCGTCCCCGTCGAGCCCCACACCCCCTGGCCCGGCCGGCCGCCATCCCGGTGCGCAGCCCGCCAGAACCCGAAAGCCGAGTACCTCGTGGCCTACGCCTACCCCACCCCCTGCGACATGCCCTTCGAGCGCTACCGGCCCGCGGTGCCCCTGGCGCTGCCCGACCGCACGTGGCCCGACAAGCAGCTGACCAAGGCGCCGATCTGGTGCAGCGTCGACCTGCGCGACGGCAACCAGGCGCTCATCGACCCGATGGACCCTCCCCGCAAGCTCAAGATGTTCGAGGCGCTCGTCGGCATGGGCTTCACCGAGATCGAGGTGGGCTTCCCCGCCGCCAGCCAGACCGACTTCGACTTCATCCGCCAGATCATCGAGGAAGACCGCATCCCCGAGCACGTGGCGATCCAGGTGCTGGTGCAGTGCCGCGACGAGCTGATCGAGCGCACCTTCGAGAGCCTCGTGGGCGCCCGCAAGGCGATCGTGCACTTCTACAACTCGACGTCGACCCTGCAGCGGCGCGTCGTGTTCGGCCTCGACAAGCCCGGCATCGTCGACATCGCCACGTCGGCCGCCAAGCTGGTGAAGGCCCACGCCGCCACCCTGGCCGGCACCGACCTGGCCTTCGAGTATTCCCCGGAGAGCTTCACCGGCACCGAGCCCGACTTCGCGGTGGAGATCTGCGAGGCGGTGATGGAGGTCATCGAGCCGTCCCCCGAGCACAAGATGATCGTCAACCTGCCCAACACCGTGGAGATGTACGGGCCCAACCTCTACGCCGACGTCGTGGAGTGGTTCGGCCGCACGATCCGCGGGCGCGACGCCATCACCCTGTCGCTGCACCCGCACAACGATCGCGGCACCGCGGTCGCCGCCGCCGAGCTCGCCCAGCTGGCGGGCGCCGACCGGGTCGAGGGCACCCTCTTCGGCAACGGCGAGCGCACCGGCAACGTGGACGTCGTCACCCTGGCGCTCAACCTCTTCTCCCAGGGCGTCGACCCCGAGCTCGACCTCCACGACATCGACGCCCTTCGGCGGGTCGCCGAGCACTGCAACCGGCTGCCGGTGCACCCCCGGCACCCCTACGCCGGTGATCTCGTCTACACCGCGTTCTCCGGGTCGCACCAGGACGCCATCAAGAAGGGCATGGCCGCCCTGGCGGCCTCGGCGCCCGACGGCGGCTACGAGACGTGGGAGGTGCCGTACCTGCCGATCGACCCCAAGCACGTCGGCCGCACCTACGAGGCGATCATCCGGGTCAACAGCCAGAGCGGCAAGGGCGGCGTCGCCTACCTGATGGACGCCGAGCACGGCCTCGACCTGCCCCGTCGCCTCCAGATCGAGTTCTCGAAGGCGGTGCAGGCGGTCACCGAGGCGTCGGGCACCGAGATCCAGGCCGACGAACTGTGGGACGTGTTCGCCGCCACCTACCTGCCGGGCGACGACGGGGTGCGCCTGCTCACCAGCGAGGTCACCTCGGGGGCCAAGGGCAGCCGGGTGGCGGCCCAGGTGCTCGTCGACGGCAGCCACGAGACCCTCGTCGGCGAGGGCAACGGCCCCGTCGACGCCCTCGTCGACGCCGTGCGCAGCGGGTTGGGCATCGCCCTGGAGGTGCGCGACTTCTCCGAGCACGCCATGACCGCCGGCTCCGAGGCGTCGGCCGCCGCCTACGTCGAGGTCGCCGGCGCCGACGGCGAGAGCGTGTGGGGCGTGGGCATCGACACCAGCACCCTCGAGGCCTCGCTGCAGGCCGTCGTCAGCGCCGTCAACCGGGTGCGCCTCGCCCGCCGTGGCGACCGGTAGGCTCGCCGACCATGTCGCAGCAGCCCACGCCCGAGGCCGGACCCCCGCGCGGGCACATCCGGGTGGTCTACCTGGGCCCCGTCGCCCCGCACTGGCGGGTCGACTCCGACTTCGGTGACCGCATCGCGGTCGACGAGTTCCGCCAGCGGGCCATGGCCCGGCTCCTGTTGCTGCCTCCGCACGACCCGCAGTTCCGGCGGAACCGTGAGCGGGTGGCCCGCGACGCCGAGCGCGAGGCGTTCGTGCTCGAGTGGGATCTGGGCCTGCCCGACGACGACGACCCCCGCTCGTCGTAGCCGCCGTGGGCGGCCGGCTGTCGCGATGGTGGCGTCGCCGCCGTGCGCCGCGGCCGATCGCCGCCCTGGGCCCCGGTCCGCTCCCGCGGCCCGCGGCCCCGCCCGGCGCGCTCGCGCCGGAGCCGGGGGGTGGAGCACCGGTGGGTAGCGTCGCCGATGTGGCTGCGACGACCGACGACCCCGCGGCGGCGGCCGCCCGGCTTGGGGTGGGCGTCGGCGACGACCTGCCGCCGCCCGAGGTCATCGTCGACACCGAGCGGCACTACATCAACCGGGAGCTGTCGAGCCTCGACCTGACCAGCCGGGTGCTCGCCCTCGCCGAGCGGCCCGGCGTGCCCCTGCTCGAGCGGGCCAAGTTCGTCGCCATCTTCACCGCCATCGTCGACGAGTTCTTCCAGGTGCGCGTCGCCGGCCTGAAAGACCAGTTGGAGGCCCGCGTCTCGAGCACCGCCGCCGACGGGCTGTCGGTGTCCGACCAGCTCACCGCCATCCGCAGCGAGGTCGAGGCGCTCATCGAGCGGCGCCGCGCCGTGCTCATGGATCAGCTGCTGCCCGAACTGGCGGCGGCGGGTCTCGAGGTCTGCGACCTGGCCGACCTCGACGACGCCAGCCGCAGCTGGCTGGCCGCCCTCTTCGCCGAGCGGATCTTCCCCGTGCTCACCCCCCTCGCCGTCGACCCGGGCCACCCGTTCCCCTACATCTCGAACCTGTCGCTCAACCTGGCCGTCATCGTGCGCGACCCCCAGCGCGGCGACCGCCGCTTCGCCCGCCTCAAGGTGCCCGAGATGCTCCCAGGCCTCGTGGCCCTGCCCGACGGCCATCGCTTCGTGCCCGCGGAGCAGGTCATCGCCGCCCACCTCGGGTCGCTGTTCCCGGGCATGGAGATCGAGCGCTGCAACGTCTTCCGCGTCACCCGCAACGCCGACCTCACCCTCGAAGACGAGGAGGCCGACGACCTCCTCGAGGCCGTCGAGCTCGAGCTGCGCCGACGGCGCTTCGGTCGGGCCGTGCGCCTCGAGATCGAAGCCGGGATGCCGGTCGAGGTGCGCGAGCTGCTCACCCGCGAGCTCGACCTGGTGGCCGACGACGTCTACGCAGTGCACGGCCCGCTCAACATGGCCGGCTTGTGGGTGTTGCACGACCTCGACCGCCCCGAGCTCAAAGACGAGCCGTTCACCCCGGTGACCCCACCGGAGCTGGCCGCCGCCGACGACGAGCGCCCCGATGTGTTCGCGGCGATCGCCGCCGGTGACATCCTCGTGCACCACCCCTACGAGAGCTTCGCCAGCACCGTCGAGCTGTTCATCGACCAGGCGTCGGCCGACCCCGACGTGCTCGCCATCAAGCAGACGCTGTACCGGACGTCCGGCAACAGCCGCATCGTGCGGTCGCTGGTCCGCGCCGCCGAGGCGGGCAAACAGGTGGCCGCCCTCGTGGAGCTGAAGGCCCGTGGTGACGAGGCCGCCAACATCGGGTGGGCGAAGCAGCTCGAGCGGGCCGGGGTGCACGTCGTCTACGGGCTCGTCGGGCTGAAGACGCACTCGAAGACGGCCCTCGTGGTTCGTCGGGAGGGCACAGGCATCCGCCGCTACTGCCACATCGGCACGGGCAACTACAACTCCACGACCGCCCGCGCCTACGAGGACCTCGGCATCCTCACCGCCGACCCCGACCTCGGCGCCGACCTCACCGACCTGTTCAACTACCTGACCGGGTACAGCCGCCGAGTCGACTACCGCCGCCTCCTGGTGGCCCCCACGACCCTCCGCCCCCGCATCCTCGAGCTCATCGCCCGGGAGACGGCGTTGGGCGAGGGCGGACGCATCGTCTGGAAGCTCAACAACCTCGTCGACCGGGCGGTCATCGACGCCCTCTACGAGGCGTCGGCGGCCGGGGTGCGCATCGACCTGCTCACCCGTGCCATCTGCTGTCTGCGGCCGGGGGTGCCGGGGCTCTCGGAGAACATCCGGGTGCGCAGCCTGGTCGGGCGCTGGCTCGAGCACTCCCGCATCTACTGGTTCGGTGCCGGCAGCCCGCCGGCGCCGGTGGCGCTGCCGGCGACCGCGGGGCGTGACGCCGACGGTGGCTGGGTCGTGCCCCAGGTGCTGCCGGAGGGCGGCGAGCTGCTGATGGGCTCCGCCGACATGATGGAGCGCAACCTCGACCGGCGGGTCGAGGCGGTGCTGCAGGTCGACGGCTCGGAGACCAGGGGGCGCCTGCGGGAGGTGCTCGAGGCCGCCTTGGTCGACGACGCCCTGTCGTGGGAGCTGGGCGCCGACGGCACCTGGGGGAAGGTGCCGGTCACCGTCGGCTTCGACGCCCAGGCCCACCTGGCCCACCTCGCCGTCGAGCGCAGCCGTCGCCACCGCCACGAGGGCGGCGTGGTGCCGGCCCACCACGGCTGAGCGGCGGCGTGAGCAAGGGCCCGTCGCTCGTGCGCGCCGCCGGAGGGGTGGTCTGGCGGCGAGGGCCGACCGGCATCGACGTGGTGTTGGTGCACCGGCCCCGCTACGACGACTGGACCCTGCCGAAGGGCAAGCTGGAGGGGGGGGAGGACGACGTTGCCGCCGCCACCCGTGAGGTGCACGAGGAGGCCGGGGTGCGCTGCGACGTCGGCCCCGAGCTCGCGGTCACCGACTACGTCGACCGCAACGGGCGACCGAAGACGGTGCGCTACTGGGCCATGACCGTGCGCGAGGGAGAGGTCGGGGGCGCCAACGAGGTCGATGTCGCCGAGTGGGTGCCCGTCGCCGAGGCCCGCGCCCGGCTCACCTACCGGCGCGACGAGCCGGTGCTCGACGCGCTGGTGGCCCTGCTGGCCGACCGCTGACCGGGTCAGGCCGTCCGGTGGTCAGATCGACTGGCGGTCAGATCGACTGGGGCAGCAGGCGCACGACGCCGGCGAAGGTGAACCACAGCGCGGCGGCGCAGACGGCCAGGGTGACCACCGTGGCGCCGGCGCGCCGCCAGCGGCGCAGGCGGGCGATGCCGAGGCGGGTGGCGATCCACGCCACCACGGCGACCGAGCCCCACCCGATCGTCGGCGCCCACGCCGACGACGAGCCGCCGGTCAGGTTCGGCGGGGGCACTGCGGCGACCGGGTGGGTCGTGCCGGTGGCGGCCGGGGGCGTGGGGGCCGGCGTCGGGGGGGCGACGGGCGACCCGATCAGGCGGGCCTTGACCACCAGCCGGCTGGTCGCCGACAGGGGCGGGTTGCAGGTGGTGAGGGTGAGGGTGGCGTCGGGTGTCGGGCCGATGACCGCCACGTCGCTCGGCGCCACCACCAGTGCCGGCCCGTCGACCCGGTAGTCGTAGGTGCGGTCCGATGTGTCGGTCAGGTAGATGTCGTCGCCCGGGCGCAGCGCGCCGAGCCGGTAGAAGGGCGCCCCGTAGGTGGTGCGGTGCCCGGCGATGGCGACGTCGCCCGGCTGCCCCGGGTACGGGGTGCCCAGGTAGTGGCCCGGGCCCTCGGTGAGGTCGTCGGCGGTCGTGCCGTCGACGACGTAGCGGTCGACGCCGATCCTCGGGATCACCAGGTGGTCGATCACCCCGCCACCGCCGGCGGGCGCCGAGGGCAGGTCGACCGCCGGGTTGTCGACCGCCGCCGGGGCACCACCCGTGGAGGGCGCCGTGGTCGACGACGTCGTCGGGGCCGTCGCTGCCGGCGTGGCCCCAGTCGTGGCCGTGGCCGTGGCCGTGGCCGTGGCGGCGCGGAAGGCCCGGCCCAGCGCCGCTTGGTGGCGGTCGGCGGTGAGGTTGGTGCCGAACAGCTCGTAGACGACCAGCAGCAGCACGACCACACCGAGGGTGATCAACGCCAGCCCCAGCTCCCGCACGGCCCGCCGCACGCGGCCGAGGGGCTCGCGCTCGACGCTCGGTGCCACCGCTCGACTCTAGGTCGGGGCCGCCCCCGGACGGGCCCGGGGCGGGATGTCCGGCACGGGTCGGGGCGGCAGACGCCAGGCGTCGCGCGCCTGTCATGCTTGCAGCCATGCCGGTGCTCCTCGTGCGCCATGCCCACGCCGGGTCCCGCAAGGAGTGGCTGGGCCCGGACGAGGATCGGCCGCTGTCGGCGAAGGGCGCGCGGCAGGCCGAGGGGCTGGTGGCGGTGGTGGCGACCTACGCACCCCAGCGCATCATCTCCAGCCCGTTCCGCCGCTGCGTGGCCACCGTCGAGCCGCTCGCCGCCGACCTCGGGCTGCGCGTCGAGCACTCCGTCGCCCTGGCCGAGGGGGCGAGCGGCGAGGCCGTGGCCCTCGTGCGGTCGCTGGCCGACGACAAGGTGGCGCTCTGCACCCACGGCGACGTGATCCCCGAGGTGCTGGTCGCCCTCGCCGACGAAGACCGCCTCGACCTCGGCCCCCGGCCCCGCCAGCAGAAGGGATCCGTCTGGGTGCTCGAAGCCACCGGCGGGCGCTTCACCCGCGCCCAGTACCTTCCCCCCACGTCCTGACCACCGGGGCGGCCCGGCCACCGCGGCCGTAGGCTCCGCGGGTGCAGATCTCCGCCAAGGCCGATTACGCCGTGCGGGCGGTCGTGGAGCTGGCAGGCGCCGGGGGTGGGCCGGTCAAGGGGGAGCGGCTGGCCACCAGCCAGGCCATCCCCCCCAAGTTCCTCGAGGCGATCCTGGCCCAGCTCCGCCAGCACCGGATCCTCGTCAGCCGTCGGGGGTCGGAGGGGGGCTACTGGCTGGCCCGCCCGGCGGAGGCGATCACCCTCGCCGACATCATCCGTGCCGTCGACGGACCGCTGGCCAGCGTCCGGGGGTACCGCCCGGAGGACGTGAGCTACACCGGTGCCTCCGAACGGCTCGCCGACGTGTGGCTGGCGCTGCGCGTCAGCCTGCGCAACGTGCTCGAGCACGTCACCGTGGCCGACCTCGCGCTCGGGCCCCTGCCTCCCGTGGTGGCCGAGATGCTCGCCAACCCCGACGCCCGCCAGTCGCGCTGAGGCAAGAGTCCACCCGCCCGCGGGCGGCCGTTCACCGAACGGCCACCGCCGGTTCAGACGGAGCAGGAAAGGTCGGGGGAGGGATCGACCCCCCCTGATCCCACGCCCCCTGGAGGTCCACTTGCGTCGCACCATGCCCCTGACCCTCGCCGTCGGCGCCGCCCTGGCGCTCGGCGCCTGCGGCTCGTCGTCGTCGACCTCGTCGAACACGACGACACCGTCGACCGCAGCCGCGAGCGGGAGCTCGTCGAGCACCGCGCCGGCCGGCGGCGGTTCGACGTCGGTGCAGACCGGCAACCCCGCTGCGCCTGTCACGATCAACGAGACGGGCTCCAGCCTGGTCGCCCCCTACCTGGCGGTGCTGGCCGCGCCACTGCACGCCAAGTACCCCAACGTGACCCTCGCCTCCGCAGCCGGCGGGTCGGGGAAGGGCATCACCGACGCCCTCTCCGGCACCACCCAGGCCGGTGGCACCGACGCCTACCTGTCGAACGCCCAGGCCAGCCAGAACCCGTCGTTCGAGAACATCCCCGTGGCCGTGTCGTCGCAGTCGGTCGACTACAACCTCCCCGGCGTCACCGGGCTCAAGCTGACCGGCGGGGTGCTGGCCGACGTCTACACCGGCAAGGTCACGACCTGGAACGACCCCGAGATCGCCAAGCTCAACCCCGGCGTCAACCTGCCGGCGACCAAGATCGTGCCAGTGCACCGCAGCGACAGCTCCGGCGACACGTTCCTCTTCACCGGCTACCTCACCAAGACCAGCCCGGCGTGGGCCAGCGGCCCGAACATGAACACGACGGTGTCGTGGCCGCAGGTCAACGGGGCGCTGACCGCGAACGGCAACCCCAACATGGTGCAGACCTGCAAGTCGACGCCGGGCTGCGTCGCCTACGTCGGCATCAGCGCCCAGAACCTGGCGAACCAGGCGGGCCTGGGCCAGGCCCAGCTCCAGAACGCGGCCGGGCAGTTCCTCGTGCCCGGCCCGCAGACGGTCACCGCGGCGGTGCAGGCGGGCGCCAGCAGCGTCCCCGACAACCTGGCCGCGTCGCTGATCGACGAGCCGGGGGCGCAGAGCTACCCGATCGTCAACCTCGAGTACCTGGTCGTCAACACCAAGCAGTCGAGCCCCGACATGGCCCTGGCGCTGCGCGACCTGTTCACCTTCGCCATCGACCCGAACGGCGGTGCCAGCGCGGCGCTGCTCCAGCCGGAGGGCTTCGAGGCCGTCCCCACCCAGATCGTCGGCAAGATCGACGCCGCGCTCGCCAAGATCCAGTAGCAGCCGACCGCGGCCACTCGACCGCCACGAGACAGGAGCAGGTGTGGCCACATCGACACTGCGAGCCGACCGGGGGCGCGCCCGGATCGAGCGGGCCCGCCGGCGCTCGGAGCTCACCCCCCGCGACCGGGTGGTGCGGGCCGCGCTCGGCGTGACCGGGGCCGTCCCCGCCCTCGCCTTGGTGTTCATCACCTACCAGACGCTGCGGCAGGCCTACCCGTCGATCGTCTTCAACGGGGCGCACTTCTTCACCGGCCGACAGTTCTCGATCGGCAACAGCTACGGCGGCGGCACCATCACCCGGCACGGCTACCACGCCACCCCGGGCGCCGTGTTCGGCATCGGCCCGCTGATCTTCGGCACGGTGGTCTCGTCGCTCATCGCCTTGGCCGTCGCCGTCCCCATCTCGGTCGGCGCGGCCATCCTCCTGGCCGAGCGGCTCCCGAGCAGGCTGCAGGGCCCGCTCGGCGTCTTCCTCGAGCTGCTGGCCGGCATCCCGTCGGTCGTCTTCGGGCTCTGGGGCGTCGCCACCTTTGGGCCGCTGCTGGCCCGCGACGTCGAGCGCCACCTCTCCGACCTGCACATCCCCTGGCTCACCGGTTCCATCCAGCACAACGGCCAGGGCCTGCTGACCTCCGCCTTGGTGCTCGCCCTCATGATCATCCCGATCATCGCCTCGACCACCCGTGAGCTGGTGCGCTCCGTGCCCGCCCTGACCAAGGAGGGGGCGGTCGCCCTCGGCCTCACCGGCACCGAATCGGTGCGGCTCGTGACCCTGCCGTTCATCCGCACCGGCATCGTCGCCGCCAGCCTGCTCGGGCTGGCCCGGGCGTTGGGTGAGACCATCGCGGTGCTGCTGATCTCGACCAACGCCAGCACCGGCTACCCCCACTCGGTGTTCGCCGGATTCTCGACCATGGCCGCGTTCATCGCCGGCGAGCTCGACGGCGCCTTCGGCGACAGCACCGGCATGGCCGTGCACGCCCTCGCCGAGGTCGGCCTGGTCATCTTGGTCATCACCCTGCTCACCAACCTGGCCGGCCGTGCCATCACCCGCCGCCTCGCCGGGCCCGGGCTCCCCGTGGGGAGGGGCATCTGATGGGGCGCGCGCTGCGCAACCGGGCCTTCTTCGCGGCCTGCGGCGTCGGGCTGCTCCTCGTCGTCGCCCCGGCTGTCGCCCTCGTCGCCAGCGTCTTCGCCAAGGCGGCGCCGGCCATCGGCACCGCGCTGTTCACCTCGCCCACCAACGGGCAGGGCGGCGGCCTGGAGAACGCCATCCTCGGCACGCTGTTGCTGCTCGTCGGCGTGCTGGTGGTCGCCGGCACCATCGGCGTCGGGGCGGGCGTCTACCTCGCCGAATACGCCCCGCCGCGCGTCGCCGGGCCGCTGCGCACCCTCTCCGAGGTCCTCGCAGGCGTCCCGTCGATCGTCATCGGCTACGTCGGCTACGTCACCTTCCTGCAGGAGCTGCACTGGGGCTACTCGCTCCTCGGCGGGGTGCTCGCCCTGTCGGTGCTGGTGCTGCCCTACATCGTCAAGACCACCGAGTTGGCCGTGCGCCAGGTGCCCACCACCCTGCGGGAAGCGTCGGCGGCGCTCGGCCTGACCCGGACCACCACCGTCGGCCGCATCGTGCTGCCCACGGCGTGGCCGGGCGTCATCTCGGGCCTCATCGTCGCCATGGCCATCTCCCAGGGCGAGACGGCGCCGCTGCTGTTCACCGCCGGCTACCTCGACCAGCGCAACCCCAGCCTGGCCCTGCTCCACCACGACGTGCCCTACCTGACCTACGTCGCCTTCACCGACACCACCTTGCCGGCGGCCCGCGCCCAGCAGCTGGCGTCGGCGGCGGGTGCCATGACCCTGGTGCTGCTGCTGGCCCTCATCTTCGCCGGCCGGGTGCTCGCCCGCCGCAGCCGGCGGGCCACCGCCCGGATGGCGCTCTGATCTGACGGCGCCGCCCGCCGACGCCGCCGGCCCGGCGGGCGCCCCAGTTCAACCGTCGGTCGGGCGCCGGCTCTCGAACTTGTAGCCCAGACCCCGGATCGTGGTGATCCGTGACGGCCGGGACGGGTCGGGCTCGATCTTGCCCCGGAGGCGCTTGATGTGCACGTCGAGGGTCTTGGTGTCACCGACGTAGTGCGGGCCCCACACCCGGTCGATCAGCGTCTCACGGGTCAGCACCCGCCCGGCGTTGGCCATGAGCAGCTCGAGCAGCTCGAACTCCTTGCGCGGCAGGCTCAACGGCGTGTCGCCCATGGAGACCTCGTGGCGGCCGGCGTCGAGGCGGAGGTCGCCGACCACCAGCTCCTCACCCGAGCCCGGGCTGGGCAGGTCACCCGGCGCGCGCCGCAGCACGGCGCGCATGCGGGCCACCAGCTCCCGCAGCCGGTAGGGCTTGGTCACGTAGTCGTCGGCGCCCACCTCGAGGCCGACGACGGTGTCGATCTCGCTCGACTTCGCCGTCACCATGATGATCGGCACCCGGCTGCCCCGGGCCCGCAGCTCCCGGCACACGTCGATGCCCGACACCCTGGGGAGCCACACGTCGAGCAGCACCAGGTCGGGGCGCACCGCGTCGAACACCTCGAGGCCCTCGGCGCCGTCCCTCGCCACCTTCACCAGGAACCCTTCGCGCTTGAGCCCGACGACGAGGCCCTCGACGAAGGACTCCTCGTCTTCGATCACCAGCACCGTGAGCGGATCAGGCACCGATCCCCCTCGTCGGAGCACCGGCGGCGGCGCTGCGCGCCCCGCCGCGGGGGAGCACCAGGGTGAAGGTCGACCCCACCCCTTCCTCGGACTCGAGGCGCACGTCGCCGCCGTGGTTGGCGGCGACGTGGCGCACGATCGACAGGCCGAGGCCGGTGCCACCCGTGGAGCGGCTGCGGGCCCGGTCGACCCGGTAGAAGCGCTCGAACACCCGTTCGCGGTCGCGGGCGGGGATGCCGATGCCGGTGTCGCGGACCGACAGCTCGACCCCGTCACCGGCCGCCCATCGTCGGGCCGACACCACCACCCGTCCGCCCCGTTCGGTGTACTTCACCGCGTTGTCGACCAGGTTCCGCAACGCGGACACCAGCTCCCAGCGGTCGCCCTCGACGTACAACCCGGCCGCCGGCTCCTCGATGCCGAGCTCGATGCCGGCGGCGTCGGCGAGGGGTCGAGCGGCGCCGACGGCCTCGGCGATCACCGACTGCACGGTCACGTCGTCGACGACCGGTGCCTCGTGCGCTTCGATGCGCGACAGGTCGAGGAGGTCGTCGATCAGGCGGGCCAGCCGTTCGGCCTCCGCGGTCAGCCGGCCCGAGAGGCGGGTGACCGTCTCGGGGTCGTCCTCGCCGTCGAGGGTCTCCGCCAGCAAGCTGAGCGCGCCCACCGGGGTCTTCAGCTCGTGGCTGACGTTGGCGACGAAGTCGCGGCGGATGGCGTCGACGCGCCGGCGCTCGGAGATGTCCTCCACGACGGCGACGGAGCCGTCGACGATCCCACCGTCGACCAGCGGGCTGGCCCGGATGACCAGCACCCGCCGGACGGGGACGAACATCTCCAGCACCCGCTCGTTGGGGCCGTCGCGGCGGGCGGCGGCGAGCTGCTCGGCGATCGCCGAGCTGGCGAGCGGCCCGGCGATGTGGGCCGTGGCCAGGCGCCGGGCCGTGTCGTTGCGGTAGACCTCGGTGCCGTCGGCGTCGGTGATGACGACACCCTCCCCGACGCGGTCGAGCGCACTGGTGAAGCGCAGGGTGCGACGGAGGCACTGTTCGTGGCCCACGAGGGGCTCGGAGCCCCGCACCGGCGCCTCGGCGGGGTCGCTGGCCGCGCTGGTGTCGTGCATCGAGGGTCGAGGCTAGGTCTCGCCGGCGTCGCCAGCGGGACACGAACCTTGCGGCGAGGTGAACGCCGGGCGAACAGCCGGAGCAGCCGGGCGACGGGCGGTCACGCAGTTGGTACAACGGCAGGGTGCACACCCCCGGTTCTGCGTCGGCGCACCGCGCGACGGCCGTTCGCCCCGCTCAGGCGCCCGAGGCGGCCGCCGACGACCCGGGCTCGCGTCGTGGTGGCGTGGCCACCGCCGTGCGCGAGGTGGTCTACGAGGTCGAGGGTCTGAGCTTCTCCTACGGGAAGCACCCGGCCCTGCAGGACGTCAGCATGGCGATCGGCGCCCGCGAGGTCACCGCACTCATCGGCCCGTCGGGCTGCGGCAAGACGACGTTCCTCCGGTGCCTGAACCGCATGAACGACCTGGTCCCCGGCGCCCGGGTCGACGGGCGCATCACCTTCGACGGCGACGACATCTACGCCCCGTCGGTCAAGCCGATCGAGCTGCGCCGGCGTGTCGGCATGGTCTTCCAGAAGCCGAACCCGTTCCCCCAGTCGATCTGGGAGAACGTGGCGTTCGCCCCCCGGGCCAACGGCGCCCCCCGCCGCGACCTCGATGGGATCGTGGAGGCGGCCCTGCGCTCGGCGGCGCTCTGGGACGAGGTGAAGGACAAGCTCAAGCAGAGCGCCTTCGCCCTCTCGGGGGGCCAGCAACAGCGGCTCTGCATCGCCAGGGCGGTGGCCGTGCGCCCCGAGGTCATCCTGATGGACGAGCCGTGCTCCGCCCTCGACCCGATCGCCACGATGCGGATCGAGGAGCTGCTCGGCGAGCTGGCCGCCACCTACACGATCGTCATCGTCACCCACAACCTCCAACAGGCGGCCCGGGTGGCCGACCGCACGGCGTTCTTCACCGCCGACCCCGGCGGGGGCATCCTCGTCGAGGTCGACGACAGCGAGAAGATCTTCTCGTCGCCCTCGGACCCCCGCACAGAGGACTACATCACCGGCCGCTTCGGCTGACCGACCGCCGCCGACGGCGCTTCGTGGCGGCCGCAGGCAGCAGGTCGTCGTCGGACGGCGTCCACGGGCGCAGCTCGGCCCGCCGCGCCGGCGGCGCCACCTGGGGGTTGCCTGCCGTCGCAGCGGTCGGCAGCTCTTCCGCCGCGGCGGGTGCGGGTGCGGCGGGGGCGGCAATTGCTTCGGCGGGTGCGGGTGCGGGTGCGGCGGGGGTGGCCGACGCGGGAGCGGACGGCGCTGGCGCCATGGGTGCGGTCGAGGCCGCGGTGGCGGCCACGGCGGCCGCCGCGGCCGAAGGCGACAGCGGCGGCGGGGGAGTCGGGTCGGCCGTCTGCAGCATGCCGTCGGCGAGCGAGGTCAGCGCCGAGAGGGAGGCGGTGGCCGCCCGCGGCTGGGCGGCCGCGGCCGGGGTGCGGGTCGGCAGCCCCGCAGGGCCGGCCGGCCCGGCGAGGCGGGCGGTGGGCGCCGCCGGCGGCGCGCCGACGCG
>DASTHS010000095.1:0-26004 GCA_035718085.1 Acidimicrobiales bacterium
ACGCGGACCTCGCCGGTGCGCCGCAGACGGCCGGTGCGCTCGACGACGACCAAGGTCGGCGCCGGTCCGGCGCTGCGCCCGGCCCGCAGCGGTGGCGCCTCCACGGCGTCGGAGGTGACGAGCACGGCGGCGGCGGCCCCCCCGTCGCCGAACCCGACCAGGGCCACACCCGCGCCCCGGTGGCGGGACGCCCCTGCCAGCTCGTCGAGGGCCCTGGCCGACTGCCCCGCGGCCAGCCAGCCGGTGTCGGCCCCCGCAGTCGTGCGCAGCCGGAGGGATGCGCCCCCGCGGGCGGCCGCCGCCACGATGCTCGCCGCGGTCGAGAGGGCCGCCTCCAACGAGGGCGGGTCGAACGCCGCCTCGCGCAGGTCGACGGCGACGTCGACCCGGAGGTCGGTGGCCGCCTCGTCCTGGCGGATGACCAGCTCGCCGATGCGGGCGGTCGCCGGCCAGTGCACCCGCCGCAGGTCGTCGCCCTCCCGGTAGAGGCGGAGGGCGTGCAG
This sequence comes from Acidimicrobiales bacterium, assembly GCA_035718085.1. GTDB lineage: Bacteria > Actinomycetota > Acidimicrobiia > Acidimicrobiales > Palsa-688 > DASTHS01. The sequence goes on from DASTHS010000095.1 coordinate 504, forward strand.
CTCGTCACCCGCTGGGGTCGGGCTGAGGCCGACCGTCGAGGTCGACCGGGTGCCGGACGCGGCCGGCAGCGCTCCCAGCCGCTCGGTCGGCGGGTGGGCGTGGAGCACCGACGCCCCACCGACCCGCCGGGTGGCCCGGACCAGCCCGAACGGGTCGCCGAGCACGACCTCCAGCGGCCCGACGAGGTGCCGGCCGCGCGGCAGGGGCCCGGTGTCGTAGGTGCCGCGCTCGGTCCGGCCGGGGGCCAGGGGGGCCAGGCGCAGCCGGGTGCCGCCCGACCCGTCGAGCCCGTCGCGCAGCACCAGGGTCGGCGAGCGGCGGCGCCCGTCGTTGCGCACCAGCAGCTCCACCCGGGCGCTGCGCCCGGCTTCCACACGGCCAGGGTGCAGCTCTCGGCGGACCGCCAGCGACCACCGCTGACCGGCGACCCACGCGAAGGCGCCGGCGAGCACGACGAGGTCGGCGACGGCGAGGGTGGTGAGCTCCGCGACCCCAACCAGGCCGGCGGCGACCAGCAGCACGACCGCGGCGACGGCGAACCCGCTGCCGCGAGCGGTGAGCACCGCCCCACCGGGAGGCCGTCGGCGGCGCACCTCAGCGCCGGCGGGTCGCAGCGCCGCTCACCGGCGCGGGCACCGAGCGGACGACCTCAGCGAGCACGTCGTCGACCCCCGCCCCGGCGACGGCGGCGTCGGCCGACAGCACCAGCCGGTGGCCGAGCACCGGTGCCGCCACGGCCTTGACGTCGTCGGGCGTGGCGAAGTCACGCCCGGACGACGCAGCCAGCGCCTTGGCCGCCCGGAGCAGGCCCAGCGCGGCGCGCGGCGACATGCCGAGGGCCAAGCCCGGGTGGCGGCGCGTCGCCGCCGCCAGGTCGACCACGTAGCCGCGCAGCGCCGGCACCACCGTGACCGCGTCGGCGCGGGCGACGAGGGCGGCCACCGCCCCGGGCTCGACGACGGGGGAGAGCTCCGACTCGGCGGTCGGACGGCGCGCGGCCAACATCTCGATCTCGGCGTCGCGGTCGGGGTATCCCATGTGCAGGCGCAGCAGGAACCGGTCGAGCTGCGACTCCGGGAGTGGGTAGGTGCCGGCATGCTCCGCCGGGTTCTGCGTGGCGACCACCAGGAACGGCGACGGCAGGGCGTAGGTGGTCGAGTCGACGGTGACCTGGCCTTCCTCCATCGCCTCGAGCAGGGCGGCCTGGGTCTTCGGGGACGCTCGGTTGATCTCGTCGCCGAGCACCACGTTGGCGAAGACGCCCCCGGGCCGGAACTCGAAGCGGCCGCTGCGCCGGTCGTAGACCGTGGTGCCGGTGACGTCGGAGGGCAGCAGGTCGGGGGTGAACTGGATGCGCCGCCACTCCAGACCGAAGCTGGCTGCCAGCGCCTTCGCCAGGCTGGTCTTGCCGACGCCGGGGACGTCTTCGACCAGGAGGTGGCCGCCGGCCGCGACGCAGACGAGGGCCAGTCGGGTTGCGGACTCCTTGCCGACCACCACCCGGGCCACGTTGGCGACGACCGCCTCCACGATGTCGGCGGGGCTCCCTGCAGGGGCCGCCATCCGTTGTGCCACACCACCCCCAGGGAGCTCGGGTCGCAGGAGCGTACCGAGGGTGGCGGGGTAGCGTCGGGCGGTGCCCGCCGAGACCGACGTCGTGCTGGCGGTCGACATCGGCGGCACGAAGCTGGCGGCCGGGCTGGTCGACAGCGAAGGCCGGGTCCGCTGGGCGCAGCGCGTGCCGACCCCGGCGATGGCCACCGACGCGCAGCTGTGGGAGGCGCTGGCCGCCCTGGTCGGTTCGGCGCCCGGCCCGGCGGTGGGGTGCGGCGTCGGCTGCGGCGGCCCGATGCGGGCCGGCGGGGTGGCGGTGTCGCCGCTGAACATCCCCGGCTGGCGCGACTTCCCGCTGCGCGACCGGCTGGCGACCCTGACCGGCCTGCCGACGGCGGTCGACAACGACGCCAAGGCCCTGGCGCTGGGCGAGGGCTGGTGCGGGGCGGCGCAGGGCCGCCCGGGCTACCTGTCGATGGTCGTGTCGACCGGGGTCGGGGGCGGCATCGTGCTCGACGGCCGCCTTCTCGAGGGTGACGGCGGCAACGCCGGCCACATCGGCCACGTCGTCGTCGAGCCGGGCGGGCGGCCCTGCGCGTGTGGCGGTCGGGGCTGCCTGGAGGCCGAGGCGTCCGGCACGGCCATCGCCGCGGTGACCGGCCGGCCGGCGGCGGAGGCCGACCCGGCGGTGCGCTCCCGCACCGGCACGCTGGTGGGTCGGGCCATCGCATCAGTGGCGAACCTGCTCGACCTCGGCCTGGCCACCGTCGCCGGGTCGGTGGCCCTGGGCTACGGCGAGGTGTTCTTCGCATCGGCGCAAGCCGAGATCGACGCCCTGGCGAGGCTCGACTTCTCCCGAGGCACCCGCGTCGTGGCCTCCGGGTTGGGCGCCGACGGGCCGATCGTCGGCGCCGCCGCCGTGGGATGGCGCGCCCTCGGCGCCCTCCCCGGCCGGTCGCCAGGGCACACGTGACCGCCGACGCGCACCTGCGCGCGCTCATCGGCCCCGGCGCCGTCACCGCCCTGGCCCGCCGCCCCGACCTCTGGGTCACGGGGGTGACCGTGGCGCTGCGGCTGGCGGCCCCGGGGTGGTGGCGGCGGTGGCCGCCGCTGCCCGTGCCCCCGGCCGGCTACCTCCGCTTCCGGCTGCAGACGATGTACGGCGCTGGGGGCTCGTCGCCGTTGGCCGGCGTCGACGCGATCGGCTTCCTCGAGTGGTGTCGACGGCAACCCCGCCCCCGGCGCTACCGTTTCGCTGTGCGACGGTCAGCGGCGCGGGGGGCAGGGGCGGCGGGTGTGGGGGCGGCCCGACCAGCCGCGACGGAGCGACGGGTCGGGTAGCCGGTGACGCAGGCGCTCGTGCTCAACGCGACCTACGAGCCGCTCTGCGTCGTGCCCGGCCGTCGGGCCCTGCTGCTGGTGCTCGACCGCAAGGCCGAGCCCCTGCACCCGACGGAGGTGCTCTACCACTCCGAGCGCCTGGCGGTGGCCCTGCCCTCGGTGGTGCGCCTGACCTACTTCGTCCGGGTGCCCTACCAGGCCCGCATCGCGCTGAACCGGCGGGCGGTCTTCGCCCGTGACGGCCACCGCTGCCAGTACTGCGGGGCGGCCGCCGAGAACATCGACCACGTGATCCCCCGCTCGAAGGGGGGGCCGCATGCGTGGGACAACGTCGTCGCCGCCTGCCGCCGCTGCAACACCGCCAAGCGCGACCGTCTGCTCGAAGACAGCGGCATGCAGCTGCGCCGGCTCCCGACCGTGCCGAGGGAGCGCACCTGGATCCTGGCGGCCAGCGGCGCCGTGCGCCCCGACTGGGAGCCGTACCTGGCCACCCGGTCGGCGAGCATGTCTGCGTGACGCCGGCCTGGTGCCACCAGCGCGACGAGGGGCCGCCGGCCGACCTGCACCGGCGCTCGGCCGGCGCGGTGGCCGCCCCGACACGGCGCACGGTACGTGAGCTGGTGCCCACCGGCACCGCCGTCGTGCTCGGCAGCGCCCAGCGCCCTTCCGACGTCGATGCCGGCCGCGTGGCCGGCCGGGGCTGGACGGTGGCCCGGCGTCGCAGCGGCGGCGCAGCCGTGCTCGTCGGACCCGGCCAGTGCCGGTGGGTCGACGTGGTCGTGCCCGCCGGCGACCCGCTCTGGGAGCCCGACGTGGGGCTCGGTGCCCTGTGGGTCGGGCGGGCGTGGGTCAGCGCCCTGGCGACGGCCGGCCTCGAGGCCGAGGTGTGGAACGGGCCGATGCGGGCCTCGCCCTGGTCGCGCCTGGTGTGCTTCGCCGGCCTGGCGCCCGGGGAGGTGACCGTCGAGGGGCGCAAGGTGGTTGGCGTCGCCCAGCGGCGCACCCGTGCGGGCACGCTGCTGCAGTGTGCGCTGCTCGAACGGTGGGCACCGGCCGAGCTGCTCGACGTGCTCGCCCTCGATCCAGGCGCCCGGTCGACCGGCGCGGGCGACCTCGCCGAGGCGGCGATGGGTGTCGGGGACGCCGCCGGGACGATCGTCGACGCCCTCCTCGCCGAGTTGCCCTGACCCGACCCACAGGTGGGTGCCGACGGTCCCCGCCGTCCCGGCATGCGACACTCGCCGAGCGGCGTGAGGCATGTGGCACTCGCCGCCGGGGAGAGGAGCGCGCGTGGGGTTGGACGGCAGGGTTGCGGTGGTGACCGGGGCGGGCCGGGGGCTCGGCCGCGCCCACGCGCTGGAGCTGGCGGGCCACGGCTGCCGGGTGGTGGTCAACGACACCGGTGCGGCCATCGACGGCACGGGCGCCGACGCCGGCCTGGCCGAGGCGGTGGCCGCCGAGATCCGCGACGCCGGGGGAGAGGCAGTGGCGAGCCGCGACGACGTCGCCACCTGGGAAGGGGGGCGCCGGGTCGTGGCCACCGCGGTCGACACCTGGGGCGACCTGCACGTGCTGGTGAACAACGCCGGCATCCTCCGCGACCGACTGTTGGTGAACATGTCGGAGGACGACTGGGATGCGGTCGTCTCGGTGCACCTCAAGGGCCACTTCGTGCCGCTGCGCCACGCCGCCGCCCACTGGCGCGAGCGTCACCACGCCGGGGACGCCGTGTCCGCGTCGGTGATCAACACCTCCTCGACCTCGGGGCTGGCGGGCAACCCGGGCCAGGCGAACTACGGCACCGCCAAGGCCGGCATCGCCGCCCTCACCGTCATCGCCGCCCAGGAGCTGGGGCGCTACGGCGTCCGGGTCAACGCCATCGCGCCGGCGGCGCGCACCCGCCTGACCGAGTCCGCCCCCGGGCTGGGCGAGATCGTGGCCGCACCCGACGGGGCCCGCTTCGACGAGTGGGACCCGGCGAACGTGGCCCCGGTCGTGGCGTGGTTGGCCGACCCGGCGACCGCTGTGACCGGGCGGGTGTTCTACGCGTTCGGCGGCGTCGTGCAGCCGATGCGGGGTTGGTCGCGTGAGCCGGGCGTCGAGCAGGCCGGGCGGTGGCGGAGCGGCGAGCTGGCAGAGCGGCTGCCGCCGCTGCTCGGCTGAGCAGCGACCCGGTCCCGACCGGGCCGCCGGCCATCGACGACCATGATGGAAACGGCCGGGGCGATCTACCATGGGCACAGCCCCGAACCCCCCTGACAGGAGCACCCATGGCGCTGATCAACACCCCGGTGAAGCCGTTCACCGCGACCGCCTACCACAACGGTGAGTTCGTCACCGTCACCGACGCGGATCTGCGCGGTCGCTGGAGCGTGGTGTTCTTCTACCCGGCCGACTTCACCTTCGTGTGCCCGACCGAGCTCGGTGACCTCGCCGACAACTACGCGGACTTCCAGGCGCTCGGCGTGGAGATCTACGGCGTGTCGACCGACACGCACTTCACCCACAAGGCCTGGCACGACACCTCCGACACCATCCGCAAGATCCAGTACCCGATGATCGGCGACCCGACCGGCACCATCGCGACCAACTTCGACGTCCTGCGCGAGGGCCAGGGCCTCGCCGACCGGGCCACGTTCCTCGTCGATCCGGACGGCGTGATCCAGGTCGTCGAGCAGACCGCCGAGGGCATCGGCCGCAACGCCGCCGAGCTGCTGCGCAAGGTGCGCGCCGCCCAGTACGTCCGCGAGCACCCCAACGAGGTGTGCCCGGCAGCCTGGGAGGAAGGCGGCGAGACGCTCGCCCCGTCACTCGACCTCGTCGGCAAGATCTAGCGGCGCCCCGGGGCCGGTGGTGCCCCACCGGCCCCGGCCCCCCACGCCGCCCCACCACAGCGACCGACAACCCTGACGCACCCCGATGCGGCCGGCCCCCCGGGGTAGGCCCCGACCCGAGAGGAGGCCCGGTGCTCGACCCCGCCATCGCCGCCCAGCTGCGGACCCACTTCGCCACCATCACACGCGACGTCGAGCTCGTCGCCTCCCTCGACGACAGCCCGAAGGCTGCCGAGATGGCCGCGCTGCTCGACGAGTTGGCTGCCTGTTCGCCCCGGGTCACGGTGCGCCGTGACGGCGCCGACCAGCGTCGCCCCTCGTTCGCCGTCGCCAGCGCCGCCACCGGCGAGGCGGTGCGCTTCGCCGCCATCCCGATGGGCCACGAGTTCACCTCGCTGGTGCTGGCCGTGCTGCAGGTGGGGGGTCGGCCGTCGACCGCCCCGGGCGAGCTGCTCGAGAGGGTGGTCGCCCTGCCCGGCGAGCACGTGGTCGAGACCTACGTGTCCCTGTCGTGCCAGAACTGCCCCGACGTGGTGCAGGCGTTCAACGTCATCGCCGTCACCAACCCGGCGTTCCGCCACGTCACCATCGACGGGGCGCTGCACCGGGAGGAGGCCGAAGCCCGCCAGGTGCTCGCCGTGCCGACCGTGTTCGTCGACGGCGTCCCGTTCGGGTCGGGCCGGATGACCCTCGCCGAGATCGTCGACCGCCTCGACGCCGCCGGCGCCGGCGACCGGGCCGCGGCGCTGAGCGCCCGGGAGCCCTACGACATGCTCGTGGTGGGCGCCGGCCCGGCCGGCGCCGCCGCTGCTGTGTACGCCGCCCGCAAGGGCATCCGCACCGGCGTGGTCGCCGACCGCGTCGGCGGGCAGGTGCTCGACACGGCCGGCATCGAGAACCTCATCAGCATCCAGGCGACCGACGGGCCGAGGCTGGCCGCCGATCTCGAGGCGCACGTGCGGGCCCACGAGGTCGACATGGTGACCGCGCAGCGAGCGGCCAGGCTGGTGCCGGCCGCCGAGCCGGGCGGCCTGGCCACGGTGGAGCTCGAGGGGGGCGCCCAGCTGCGGGCCCGCAGCGTCGTGGTGGCCACGGGTGCCCGGTGGCGGCGCCTGGGGGTCGACGGCGAGGAGCGCCTCCTGACCAAGGGGGTCACCTACTGCCCGCACTGCGACGGGCCGCTGTTCAAGGCCAAGCGCGTCGCCGTGGTGGGTGGCGGCAACTCGGGTGTCGAGGCCGCCATCGACCTCGCCGGCATCGCCGCCCACGTCACGCTCCTCGAGTACGAACCGGTGCTCAAGGCCGACGACGTGTTGCAGCGAAAGCTGCGCAGCCTGGCCAACGTCTCGGTCGTGTGCGCAGCGCGCGTCACCGAGGTGGTCGGCGCCGAGACGGTGACCGGCCTGCGCTACGACGACCGCGACACCGCGGCGTCACACGTGATCGACGTTGCCGGCGTGTTCGTGCAGATCGGGCTCCTGCCGAACACCGACTGGCTCGGCGGCACCGTCGAGCGGACCCCGCACGGCGAGGTCGTCGTCGACGCCCGGGGGGCCACCTCGGTCCCCGGTGTCTTCGCCGCAGGCGACTGCACGACCGTGCCGTTCAAGCAGATCGTGGTCGCCCTCGGCGCGGGGTCGATCGCCGCCCTCAGCGCCTTCGACCACCTGGTGCGCACCAGCGCGCCGGACGAGTCGCCGGCGCTGCTCAGCGCCTGACCCGCCACCCGGCGGCGATCCCCGGCTGACGCCGGACCTGGCGCGCATCGCGGGGTGACCGGCCACGGGCCGATCACCCTCCGCCGCCGCGCCGCCCACGGCGCCGCCGCCCAGCGGGTGGCGGCCTGCCGCCACCCGCGGCGCGGCGAGCTGCCGCGGCCGGTCGCCGGGCGGCCCGACTGCATCACCGGGCCCGCTGCCGGCGTGGCCGTCACGCTCGCTCCAGCGCCCGGGGCGTGGCCCGACGCGCCGCCCGCGCGCCCGTGGCGTGACGGTGCCGCGCTCCCGTCTCCGGTCCGGCGCGACCGCGGCGGTGAGGGGGCGCGGATGATTGACTGAGTGGGGGGTTGGCGCGTATGGTGGGGGCCAGTGGCGCGAAGGGGATGGTCCAGAGCGCCGCGGAGGACGGAGTGATGAGCGGTGGCGCGGTTCTTCGGGAGGTACGAGCACTCCCTGGACGTGAAGGGGCGGGTGATCCTGCCGGCGCGCTTCCGCTCGAGCTTCGACACGGTGGCCTACGTCACCCAGCACCACGACCGGTGCCTGGCCCTGTGGACCCCCGCCGAGTTCGAGGTGCAGCTCGGGGCCATGGAGGCCAAGCAGGGCCGGTCGGCTGCCGACCGGAACCTGGCGCGGGTCTGGGCCTCGGGTGCGGTGGAGGTGGAGCTCGACCGGACCGGGCGGGTGGCCCTCCCGGCGTATCTGCGCCAGTACGCCCATCTCGACGGTCAGGTGCTCGTCATGGGCGCCATCGATCGCATCGAGCTGTGGAACCCGACCGAGTGGGCGGCGCGCGTCGCCCCCGCCGAGTCGGCACTCAGCGACCCGCAGCCGGAGGAGCCGGAAGCGGGATGAACGCAGGGGCCGGGCTGATGCGCAGCCCCTCGACCGGCAGGGTGGGAGTCCCCTTCTCCGCCCGCTTCCACTCCGCACGTTCGGGGAGACATCCCGACGGCACGCCGGTCGAGGGGCTGCGGATGAGCACCGCCCCCTTCACCCACCGCCCCGTCATGCTCGACGAGGTCGTCACCGCCCTCGGGCCTGCGCCCGGCGGGTGGGTGCTCGACGCCACCGTCGGGGGCGGCGGCCACGCCGCCGCCGTGCTCGGCGCCCACCCACACCTGTCGGTGCTGGGCCTCGACCGCGATCCGGCGGCGATCGCCGCCGCTGCGGCGGCGACGGCCGAGTTCCGTGGGCGTGCCGTCGTGGCCCGAGCCCGCTTCGACCGGCTCGCCGACGTGCTCGACGGGCAAGGCATCACCTGGATCAGCGGCGCGCTCTTCGACCTCGGCGTGAGCTCCCCGCAGCTCGACCGGCCCGAGCGCGGGTTCAGCTACCGGGCCGACGGCCCCCTCGACATGCGCATGGATCCCGACGCCCCCGGTTCCGCCGCCGATCTCGTGAACGCCGCCGCCGAGCGTGAGCTGGCTGCGCTCTTCGCAGCCAACGGCGAGGCCCGCTTCGCCCGCCGCATCGCCGCCGCCATCGTGCGCCAGCGCCCCATCACCTCCACCGCGCTGCTCGCGGAGGTGGTGCGCGCCGCCATCCCGGCGGCGGCCCGACGGACCGGGGGCCACCCAGCCACCCGGGTCTTCCAGGCGCTGCGCATCGCCGTCAACTCGGAGCTCGACGTGCTCGGTCCCGCACTCGACGCCGCCGTCGAGCGCCTCACGCCCGGCGGTCGCATCGTCGTGCTCTCGTACCACTCGGGCGAGGACCGCATCGTGAAGACCCGGCTGCGCGCCGCGGCCACCGGCGGGTGCACCTGCCCTCCGGGCCTGCCGTGCGTCTGCGGGGCGGCTCCGACCCTGCGCCTGGTCACCCGCAAGCCGCTGCGGCCGTCGTCGGCCGAGGTGGCGATCAACCCGCGCGCGGCGAGCGCACTGCTGCGCGTGGCCGAACGCCTGGAGACCGCATGAGCAGCACCGCCCAGCACCTGCGTCGGAGCCTCCCCGCCTCCGCCCCGGACGCCGGCCGGCCCGACCTGCGGGTGGTCGAGCGGCCGGGCCGCCGCCTGGCCCTGCCCCGGGGGCGGGCTGCTGTGGTCACCGTGTTCGCCGGCCTGGCGGCAGTCATGCTCGGCCTCGTCTACCTCCACGTCGTGCTGGCGCAGCGCCAGATCGAGCTCGATCGCCTCACGGCCCGGACCGCCGCTGCGGAGCAGCACTACCAGGCACTGCGCCTCCAGGTCGCGCAGCTCGAATCACCCGGCCGCATCATCGCCACTGCGGAGGGACGCCTCGGGATGCGGCCCCCGGCGACGGTGCACTACGTCAGCCCGCCGCCGCAGTCGCCCAGCCCCACCGCGGCGCCGAGCCCGGCGAGTGGCCCCGCCCCCGCCGGGGACGCCGACTGGCCGGCCATCAAGGCGGCGCTGGCGGGCCAGCGGTGACGGCTCGGCCCGGCGGCCCCCTCCCCTCGCCGCGTCGAGGCGCCCACAGCGCGCCGCGTGGCCTCGAGCCCCGCAGCCGTCGGCGGGCGGCGGTGAGCCTGGTCGGGATGTCGGTGGCGTTCCTGGCCATCGCCGCCCGGCTGGCCTACCTGCAAGGCCCGGGCGCGGGCCGGTACCTCGCCGTCGGCGTCTCCGAGTGGACCCACACCGTGACGTTGGCGGCGTCGCGCGGCGCCATCCTCGATGACCGGGGCGACGAACTGGCCATGTCGCTGCCGCAGACGACGATCTACGCCGACCCCCACCAAGTGGCAGACCCCCGCTCGGAGGCCGCAGCCCTCGCCGGCGCCCTGGGCCAACCTGCCGACAAGCTGCTCGCCGCCCTGACCGAGAACGCCGGCTTCGTCTACCTGGCGCGCACCGTGCCCGACGCAACGGCCGCCGCGGTCAAGAAGCTCGACCTGCCGGGCATCTACTCCCTGCAGGAGCCCAAGCGCTACTACCCGGCAGGGCCGCTGGCGTCGCCGTTGCTCGGCACCGTGGGCACCGACGGCAGCGGGCTCGGCGGCCTCGAGTCGATGTACAACTCCGTGCTCGAGGGCCGCCCCGGCCAGCTGATCGAGCAGACCGACCCCCAGGGCCGGCAGCTGCCCGGCGGCTTGCAGCAGTACCGCGCCCCCGTGCCGGGGAGCGACCTGGTGCTGACCGTCGACCAGTCCCTGCAGTACGACACCGAACAGGCCCTCGCCCAGGCCATCGTCGCCGCCAAGGCCAAGAGCGGCATCGCGATGCTGATGGACACCAAGACCGGCGACATCCTCGCCGATGCCAACCTGGCGATGCCGTCGACCGACAACCCGAACACGACGCCGGCCGTCGCCCTGCAGCTCCCGACGGTCACCGGCCCGGCCTCCGGCACGAACACCGGCGGCGCCAGCACCGCCGGCGGCGAGCCCGTCGAGGCCGCCTCGGCCTCGTCGTTCACCCAGGTCTACGAGCCGGGGTCGGTGAACAAGCTGATCACCATCTCCGCTGCTCTCCAAGACGGCGTCATCGCGCCGAGCGACACCTTCACCATCCCGAACGGCTACGACGTCGCCGGCACCACCTTCCACGACGCCGAGCCGCACGCCACCGAGCACTGGTCGGTCACCGACATCCTGGCCAACTCCTCGAACATCGGCACCATCCAGATCGCCCAGAAGCTCGGTCGCGCCAAGTTGCTCGACGCCATCGCCGCCTACGGGGAGGGCGAGCGCACCACCATCCGGTTCCCCGGCGAGTCACAGGGCCTCCTGCCCACCTACTGGTCCGGCACGTCGATCGCCGACGTGCCGATCGGCCAGGGCATCGGTGTCACCGCCGTGCAGATGCTCGCCGCCTACAACACCATCGCCAACCACGGTGTCTACGTGGCACCACGGCTGGTCGACGGCATCATCGGCCCCGACGGCACCGAGCGCGGGCTGCCCGCCGCGCCCACGCACCGGGTGGTGACCCCCACCGTGGCGGCGGAGATGACCACCATGCTCGACGAGGTGGTCCGGGTGGGCACCGGGACCGCCGCCGACCTGAGCCCCTACACGGTTGCGGGCAAGACCGGCACCGCCCTCGTCCCCAGCCCGAAGGGCGGGTACGAGCCGGGCCACTACGTGGCCAGCTTCGCCGGCTTCGTGCCCGCGGAAGACCCGGCCATCACCGCGATGGTCGTGATCAACGACACCCCTGACTTCGGTGCGGCCGCCTCGGCGCCTACCTTCGCGACCATCGCTCGAGACGCCCTGCAGGCCCGCAAGGTGCCCCCCCACGCTCCTGTCCCCCCCGCACCCGGCGTGCCGCTGGCCACCGCCCAGTCGGCCACCGGGGCCGGCGAGGTCGCCGGCACACCGCTGCCCGGCCTGTCGGCACCAGCGGTCGTGGCCATCACCCCACCCGCCGCAGGCTCGGGCACCACGGCAGCCGCGGCTGCGACGGCGCCCGCCGGCAGCCCGGCCGACCCCCAACCCAGCTCCACGAGACCGTCGACGCCGGCGACGGCCGCTGCGCCCCGCGCCCGCACCAGCACGCAGGGCTGACGCGAGTGCAGTTGCGGGCACTGCTGGCCGAGGCCGGCATGACGGGCGCGCCCATCGCGGGCGCCGGCGACCCCGAGGTCGCCACGATCGAGATCGACTCGCGGCGGGTCGTGGCCGGCTCGCTCTTCGGCTGCGTCCCCGGCGCCGTCACCGACGGTCACCGCCACGCCGGCGCCGCAGTGGCGGCCGGCGCGGTGGCCCTGGTCGTCGAGCGTCCGGTCGAGGCGCAGGTCCCGCAGGTCGTCGTCCCCTCCACCCGAGCCGCCCTGGGCCCGCTGGCCGCAGCACTCTGGGGGGCGCCCTCGGCGGCCATGGCCGTGGTCGGGGTGACGGGCACCAACGGCAAGACCACCACCGTCGGCCTGCTGGCCGCTATCTTCGCCGCCCACGGCTGGACCACCGCAACCATCGGGACGCTGACCCAGGTGCGCACGACCCCCGAAGCGCCCGACCTCCAACGTCGGCTCGCAGAGCTGCGCGCCGCGGGCACCCGGGCGGTGGCCATGGAGGTGTCGTCGCACGCCCTCGACCAGCACCGGGTGGACGCCACCCACTTCGCCGCTGGCGTGCTGACCAACGTGACCCAGGACCACCTCGACTACCACGGCAGCATGCAGGCGTACTTCGAGGCGAAGGCCCGCCTGTTCGAGCCGGGGCGAGCAGCCCTCGCGGTGGTCAACCGCGACGACGCTTGGGGCCAACGGCTGCTCGAGCGGCTCCGCGGCGGCCCGACGCCCACGGTCAGCTTCGGCCTTGGCGACGCCGACGGGCTCAACCTGTCGCCCGGCGGCAGCCGCTTCACCTGGCGGGGGGTGCCGGTGGCCCTGCCCCTCGCCGGTCGGTTCAACGTCGCCAACGCCCTGGCGGCAGCGACCACCGCCGCCGACCTCGGCATCGCCACTGACACCATCGCTGCCGGCCTGGCGGCGGCACCGGCGGTGCCCGGTCGCTTCGAGCGCTTCGACGCAGGCCAGCCCTTCACCGTGGTCGTCGACTACGCCCACACGCCCGACGCCCTCGCCGCGGTGCTGCGTGCCGCCAGGGAGGTGGCGACGGGGCGCACCATCGTCGTGTTCGGTGCCGGCGGCGACCGCGATCGGGCCAAGCGGCCCCTCATGGGCGCCGCTGCCGCCAGCGGCGCCGACCTGGCCGTGGTGACCTCCGACAACCCCCGTTCCGAGGATCCTGCCGCCATCATCGCCGAGGTGCTGGCAGGCACCGGCGGGGCCGCCTCGATCGAGACCGTGCCCGACCGGCGGGCGGCCATCGCCCGCGCCCTGGACGTCGCCCGGCCCGGTGACGTCGTGGTCGTTGCCGGGAAGGGCCACGAGCAGGGTCAAGACCACGGCGGGCGCATCGACCCCTTCGACGACGCCACCGAGGTCCGCTCCGCCCTCGCCGCGCTCGGATGGGACGCGTCGTGACGGCCCTGCTGCTCTCGGGCGGCATTGCCCTGCTCGTGGCCATCCTCGGCACACCACTGCTCATCACGTGGCTGCGCCGCCGGGGCATCGGCCAGCAGATCCGCGAAGACGGTCCCGAGCGGCACATGTCGAAGGCGGGCACCCCCACGATGGGCGGTGTCGCCATCATCGGTGCCGGCATCATCGGCTACGTGGTGGCCCACCTGGCCCCCGGGGCGCTGTTCACCACCCGGGCCGTCGTGGGCGTGCTGACGGTGGCTGCCGCCGCCCTCATCGGTTTCGCCGACGACTGGATCAAGGTCACCCGCCAACGCAGCCTGGGCCTCAACAAGCGCGCCAAGTCGGGGGCGCAGCTGGCGGTCGCCGTGGCCTTCGCCCTGGTCTCGGTGACCGTCCTCCACGTCGACACGCACCTGTCGTTCACCCGGTCGAGCTCGCTGAACATCGACCTGACGAAGCCGGGGTGGGTGGTGCTGGCCATCCTGCTGTTCGTCGGGTTCTCGAACGCGGTCAACCTCACCGACGGCCTCGACGGCCTGGCCGCGGGGTCATCGGCGTTCACCTTCGCGGCGTTCACCGTCATCGGCTTCTACCAGTTCAAGCACTTCGGCATCTACCACAACCCCGCCGCCCTCGACGAGGCGGTCATGGCCGCGGCGATGATCGGCGCCTGCGCCGGGTTCCTCTGGTGGAACGCCGCACCGGCCCGCATCTTCATGGGCGACACCGGGTCGCTGGCCATCGGCGGCGCCGCCGCCGTGCTCGCCCTGCTCGAGAACGTCGACCTGCTGCTGCCCCTCGCCGGCGGCCTGTTCGTCGTCGAGACGCTGTCGGTGATCATCCAGGTCGCCAGCTTCCGGCTCTTCAACCGCCGGCGGGTGTTCCGCATGGCGCCGATCCACCACCACTTCGAGCTGCTCGGCTGGCCCGAGACCACGGTGATCGTGCGGTTCTGGATCCTCGCCGGGCTGTTCACCGCCCTGGCGCTCGGGGCGTTCTACGCCGACTTCCTGGCCGCCGGGGGCACCGGGTGACCACCACCACCCTCGTCGTGGGCTTCGGTCGCACCGGCCGGGCGGTCACCGCTGCGGTGACCGCTGCTGGTGGCCGGGTGGTCGTGGCCGACGACCGGGCCGACGACACCCTCCGCCAGGCGGTCGTGGCGGCCGGCGGCCGCCTGGTGCCCGCCGACGCGACGGCGCTCGACGGCGTCGAGCGCGTCGTGCCCAGTCCCGGCGTGCCCGTCGGTCACCCGCTGCTCGCCGCCGCCACCCGCGCAGGCGTGCCCATCCATTCCGAGGTCGAGCTGGCCTACGAGGCCCTCGAGGCCAGGGCGACACCCCCGCTGTTGGTGGCGATCACCGGCACCAACGGCAAGACGACCGTGACCGAGGCGGTCGCCGGGCTCCTGCGGTCGTCGGGCCGGCGGGCGGTGACCGGCGGCAACATCGGCACACCCCTCGTCGAGGCGGTCGCAGCCGACACCGATGTCGTCGTCGCCGAGGTGTCGTCGTTCCAACTGCAGTTCACGGCGCGGTGGCGCCCCGCCGTCTCCTGCTGGCTCAACCTCTCCGACGACCACCTCGACTGGCACCCGACCCCCGAGCACTACGCCGCCGCCAAGGCCCGGATCTGGGCCAACCAGGGCGCCGGCGACACCGCCGTGGTCAACGCGGACGACCCGGCGGTCGCCGCTGCGGCCCTTGCCATCCCGGGCGCGGTGCGCGTCGTGCGGTTCGGCACCGGGCCGGCCGCCGACTTTCGGGACGCCAGCCCGCCCGAGGCGGCCAGCGACCCCGCCAGCAGCCGGCTGCTCGGCCCCGGCGGCCACGACCTGCTGGCAGGGGCGGCCATGGCCCGGGCCCTCCCGCACGACCGGGCCAACGCCCTCGCGGCGGCCGCCGTCGCCGTCGCGGCCGGCGCCACCCTTGCGGGGGTCGCCGCCGGCCTGGCTGCGTGGCGACCGCTCGGTCATCGCGTCGAGCTCGTCGGCGAGACCGGCGGGGTTCGCTTCTTCGACGACTCGAAGGCCACCACCCCCGCCTCGGTGCTGGCCGCCACCGCCGGGTTCCGATCCGTCGTGCTCATCGCCGGTGGCCGCAACAAGGGCCTCGACCTGCGGGGCATGCGGGCGGCGGCCCCCCCGGTCCACACGGTGGTGGCCATCGGGGAGGCGGCCGACGAGGTGGCAGCCGCCTTCGCCGGGGCCGCCACCGTGCTGCGGGCCGACGACATGACGGCCGCCGTGGCGGCGGCGACCTCGGCGGCGAGGGCCGGCGACGCCGTCGTGCTCTCGCCCGGCTGCGCCAGCTTCGACTGGTACCCCTCCTACGCGGCCCGCGGCGATCACTTCGCCGCCGCGGTGCGCGCCCTCATCGCACCTTCCGACGCCCCCGAGGAGCCGACATGACCAGCACGCAGTGGCCCGACACCCGCCCCCGCCGGGGGGCGCCTGCCGGCCCGGCGGCCCTGCGGACGGCCGGCCACCGGGTGGGTGGCGCGAGGAACGCCAGCGGCCCCGCGCCGGCTGCGAGCGCGGCGCCGGCCGCCGGCGTCGGTGCCCACGCCGTGCTGGTGCTGCTCGTGGCCGTGCTGTGCCTGGTCGGCCTGGTGATGGTGCTGTCCGCTTCGGCGTCGACGAGCCTCACCCAGTACGGGTCGCCATGGCACTTCTTCGAACGTGAGCTGGTGTGGCTGGCCGCCGGCACCGGTGCCTTCGCCGTCGCCTGGCGGGTGGGCCCCGGCCGACTCCGGCGCCTCGCCCGCCCCGCCCTCGTCGTCTCCATCGGCGCGCTGCTCGCGGTGCTGGTGCCCGGAGTCGGCATCCGGGTCGGGGGCGCCGCCCGTTGGATCGGCACCTCGTCACTGCAGCTGCAGCCGTCGGAGGTCGCCAAGCTGGTGTTGGTGCTCTTCGCCGCCGACGCCCTCGACCGGCGCGCCGGAGCGCCCGACGTCGGCCGGCAGATCGCGCCGGTGGTGGCCGCCCTCGGCGTCATGGCCGTGCTGGTGATGGCCCAGCCCGACATGGGCACCACCATGGTCCTCGCCACCATCGGCATGGCCATGCTGTTCACCGCCGGGGTCCCGGCCAAGCCGATGGTCACCCTCGGTGCGGTCGGCGCCGGCCTCGCCGGGCTGCTGGCGGTCATGGCCCCGTACCGGGTGCGCCGCCTCACGTCGTTCCGCGACCCGATGGCCCACGCCACCGGCACCGGCTACCAGGCCGTGCAGGGCCTGGTGGCCCTCGGTCACGGCCGGCTGCTCGGTGACGGGCTCGGGTCGAGCATCCTCTCGTCGGGCTACCTCCCGAACGCGTCCACCGACTTCATCTTCGCCGTCATCGGCGAGGAGGCCGGCCTGGTCGGCACCCTCGGCGTGACGGCGCTCTTCGCCGCCTTCGCCGTCGTCGGCACCAGGATCACCTGTCGCACCCCCGACCGCCACGCCGCGCTCGTCTGCGCCGGCGTGCTGGCGTGGCTGGTCAGCCAGGCGATCATCAACATCGGCGCCGTCGTGGGGCTGCTCCCGGTCACCGGCGTGCCGCTGCCGTTCGTGTCGTTCGGTGGGTCGTCGTTGGTGATCGCCCTCTTCGCCGTGGGTCTGGTCGCGCACGCGGCCCGGCGGGCGTGAGCACAGGGCGCCCTTGCTGGGCGGTGATCGCGGGCGGGGGCACCGGGGGTCACGTCGTGCCGGCCATCGCCATCGGGCAGGCGCTGGTGGCCCGGGGCCACGCCCCCGGCGAGGTGCGCTTCGTCGGCTCGCGCCGTGGCGTCGAAGGCCGCATGGTGCCCGACGCCGGCTTCGAGGTGACGCTGCTGCCCGGCCGCGGCATCGCCCGCCGCCTCACCCCCGCCAACCTCGGGGCCGTCGCCGGCCTCGTGCTCGCCGTCGCCCGGGCGGTCGTGCTGATCGGCAGGCTGCGTCCCCGGGTCGTGGTCAGCGTCGGCGGCTACGCCAGCGTGCCGTGCGCGGCGGCCGCCGCCCTCTGGCGGGTGCCCCTCGTCGTCGCCGAGCAGAACGCCGTGCCCGGGCTGGCCAACCGGCTGGCCGCCCGGGTGGCGCGGGCGTCGGCGGTGTCGTTCGCCGGCACCCCGCTTCCCCGCGCCGAGCTGACCGGCAACCCCGTGCGCCGGGAGGTCGTCGAGGCCGACCGCTCACCCGGCGCTCGGGCGGCCGCCCGCGCCGCCATGGGCGTCCCGGTCGACGCCACCGTGGTCGCCGTGGTCGGCGGGTCGCTCGGCGCCCGGCGCATCAACGACGCCACGCTCGACCTCGCCGGGCGGTGGGCCGAGCGTGGCGGCTGGGTGCTCCACCACGTCGTCGGCCCGCGTGACTGGGCCGAGGTCGCCGGCCGGGCGCCGGTCCCGGTCGACGGTGGGCTCGACTACCGGCCGGTGCGCTTCGAGGACCGGATGGCGACGCTCTACGCGGCGGCCGACGTGGCCGTCTGCCGCGCCGGCGCCTCGACCGTCGCCGAGCTCGGCGTCGTCGGGCTGCCGTCGGTGCTGGTGCCGCTGCCGGGAGCCCCGGGCGACCACCAGACGGCGAACGCCCGCCGCTTCGAGGCGGCCGGCGCCGCTGTGGTGATCGCCGACGCGGAGGCCACCGGCGACCGCCTCGCCGCCGAGATCGACGGCCTCGTCGGCGACCCGGACCGCCTCGAGGCGATGGGCCGGGCCGCCGCCGCCCTCGGCCGCCCCGGCGCCGCCGACGCCGTCGCCGCCCTCGCCGAGCGCCACGCCCGTGCCTGAGCGCGACGGTCTGCTCGCCGGCCGGCGGCGGGTGCACGTGGTGGGCGCCGGCGGCTCGGGCATGAGCAGCATCGCCACCGTGCTCGCCGCGATGGGTCACCGGGTCTCGGGCAGCGACCTGCGCCCCTCCGCCGCCCTCGAGCGCCTCGCCGGCCTCGGCGTGCGCACCTGGGTGGGTCACGACCCCGCCGGGGTGGCCGACGCCGACCTGGTCGCCGTGTCGACCGCAGTGCCCGCCGACGACCCCGAGGTGGCGGCCGCCCGCTCGGCGGGGGTGCCGGTGCTGCGGCGGGCCGCGGTGCTCGCCGCCATCTGCGCCCAGCGGCGGACGATCGCCGTCGCCGGGACCCACGGCAAGACCACCACCTCCTCGATGCTCGCCGTCGCCCTCGACGCCGCCGGCCTCGACCCGAGCTACGTCATCGGCGGAGACATCGCCGGCATCGGCCCTGGGGCCAGGTGGGGGAGCGGGGAGCTCATGGTCGTCGAGGCCGACGAGAGCGACGGCACCTTCACCGAGCTCGGCTACGAGGTGGCGGTCGTGACCAACCTCGAGGCCGACCACCTCGAGCACCACGGCTCGCTGGCCGGCCTCACCGCCGCCTTCGACCGCTTCGCCGCGGCCGCCACGGCCGTCGTGGTGACCGGGGCCGACGACGAGGGCGCCCGCGGCGTCGGGCAGCGGGCCGCAGCCGCCGGGCGGCCGGTGCGCACCTTCGCCGCCGGGGGGGCGCACGCCGCGGCGGTGTCGGCCACGGCGGTGACCACCGACCGGCACGGCGCCAGCTTCGACGTCCGCGTCGACGGTGTCGCCGTCGGCTCGGTGCGCCTCCAGGTGCCGGGCCTGCACAACGTCCGCAACGCCCTCGCCGCCCTCGCCGCCGGCCTCGCCGTCGGCGGCCCACCGGCCGACCTCCTCGAGGGGCTGGCGGGGTTCCGAGGGGTCGGCCGGCGCGCCGAGTGGCGGGGCGAGCGCGACGGCATCACCTTCGTCGACGACTACGGCCACCTCCCCGGCGAGGTGGCCGCCATGCTGGCCGCCGCCCGCAGCGGCGGGTGGGGCCGGGTGGTGGCCGTCTTCCAGCCGCACCGCTACTCGCGCACCGAGGCCCTGTGGCGCGACTTCGGGCCCGCCTTCGCCGACGCCGACGTGGTGGTCGTCACCGACGTCTACGCCAGCGGCGAGGCGCCGCGCCCGGGCGTCGACGGCAGCCTCGTGGCCGACGCGGTGCGTGCTGCCCACCCCGGCCCCGTGCACTACGTGGCCGACCTCGCCGATCTGCCCGCCGCCCTCGAGCACCTGCTGCAGCCCGGCGACCTGTGCCTGACCCTCGGCGCCGGCGACCTCACCACCGTCGTCGACCGGCTCGTGGCCGGGCCGGCGTGAGCGGCGGGGTCGCCGCCCGGCTGCCCGGCGGCGCCGACCCGGCAGCTGTCGCCGTCGCCGCCGAGGTGCTCGGTGACCTGGCCGTGCCCGACGGGCCCCTGGGGGCGCGCACCACCTACCGCGTGGGCGGCGCCGCCGCCTTGCTGGCGGAGGTCGCCGACCTGACCGGCCTCGGCCGTGTCGCCGTCGCCCACCAGCGCAGCGGGCTGCCCGTGCTGGTGGTCGGGCGGGGATCCAACCTGCTCGTCGCCGACGGGGGCTTCGCCGGCATCGCCGTGGTGCTCGCCCCCGCCGATGCCTTCGGTGCCGTCACCGTCGACGGTGCGGCCGTGCGCGCCGGTGCTGCCGTGGCGCTGCCCACCCTGGCCCGACGCAGCGTCGAGGCCGGCCTGACCGGCTTCGAGTGGGCGGTCGGGGTGCCCGGCTCCCTCGGCGGTGCGGTGCGCATGAACGCCGGGGGCCACGGCTCCGACATGGCGGCGTCGGTGGTCGCCGCGACCATCGCCGCCCTCGACGTGGCGCCCGGCGAGGATGGGGCCGTGCACACCGAGGTCTGGGGCCCCGACCGGTTGGCCCACGGCTACCGCCGCTCGGCCGTCGGGCCGTCGCAGGTGGTGCTCGACGCCACCCTGGCGTTGGCGCCGGGCGACCGGGAGGCTGGTCTGGTCGAGCTGCGGGGCATCGTCCGCTGGCGGCGCGAGCACCAACCCGGCGGGCAGAACGCCGGGTCGGTGTTCACCAACCCGCGCGGCGCCCCGCCCGTCGCCTCCGCCGGCCGGTTGGTCGAGGAGGCGGGCTGCAAGGGCCTGCGCCACGGCACGGCCGAGGTGTCGCCCAAGCACGCCAACTTCATCCAGGCCGACCCCGACGGGTCGGCCGACGACGTCGACGCCCTCATCCGCCGGGTGGCCGCCGCCGTGGAGGCCCACAGCGGCGTCCGCCTGACCACGGAGATCCGCCGGGTCGGCTTCCCCCCAACCCTCAACCTCAACGTGAGGTCGACATCATGAGCACGCTCACCTCCGGGGCGACCCCCGCCCCTCGCATCGACCCCCGCATGGCGCGCCGCGTCGTGGAGGTGCGCCGGGCCGAGGGGCGGCGGCGCCTGCGGGTCCTCGTGGGGGCGGCCGTCGTCGCCGGCACCGTGGCCGCCGCGGCCGCGGTGGCGGAATCGCCGCTGGGTGCCGTCCGCCACGTGCGCGTCAGCGGCGCCTCCGGCGCCACCGCCGCCGCGGTGGCCGCCGCCTCCGGGATCGGCACCTCGACGCCGATGCTGCACCTGCGGGCAGCTGCCGCCGTGACCCGGGTCGAAGCGGTGCCCGTGGTGGCCTCCGCCACGGTGAGCCGACAGTGGCCCGCCACGGTGCGCATCGCCGTGACGCTGCGCACCCCCGTCGCCGCCTTCCAGACACCGGCGGGGCCCGCCCTGGTCGACCGCACCGGCCGGGTGGTGGGCCTCGGTGGGCCCGCCGCCGCGACCCTGCCCACCATCGAGCTGGCCGGCGCGCCGACGGCTCCGGCCCCCGGCCGGTGGCTCCCGGGCGCTCCTGGTCGTGCTGCCTCGCCGACGGCGTCGTCCGCCGCCGGCCCGGCGGTCACCCCGGTGGCCCGCGAGCTGGCCCTCGCCGCCCTCCTGCCGGCCGGCGCCACCCCTGCGCCGGTGCTGTCGGTCGGCGCCGACGGCCTGGATGCCACGATCGGTGCCACCACCGTGATCTTCGGCGCCGGCGACCAGCTGCCCGCACAGGTCGCTGCCCTGGCCGCCGTGGAAGCGGCCACCCCGCTGGGCGCCCGCGGGACCCTCGACCTGAGCGTGCCGGACCGGCCGGTGCTCGCACTCGACACGCCCGGCAGCTTGACCGCAGGCGGCGCCGCGAGTAGCGTCTCGACCCAAACACGAGGTTGATGACGTTCTGAGGCTCAGCTGCACGTCGAGGGTCCTCCGCTCCCAGGCGTCGAGGTGCCCGGTCGTGGCCCCCGAGGTGGGTCGCGCGAGCATCCGCAGTGCACGAACCGCCGCGTGTCACGCTTGTCCCGTCCACTGGCGCCGGCGTCGCCCGGTGACCCTCAATCCCACGATCCCGGACGGTCATGACCGCTCCGGCCCAGTGACCGTGCCCCCCAGGAGGAGCAACCCGATGCCCGGTGCCGCGCAGAACTACATCGCCGTCATCAAGGTGGTCGGCATCGGCGGGGGCGGGGTGAACGCCGTCAACCGCATGATCGACGCGGGGCTCAAAGGCGTCGAGTTCATCGCGGTCAACACCGACGCCCAGGCGCTTCTCATGAGCGACGCGGATGTGAAGCTCGACATCGGCCGGCAGCTGACCCGGGGCCTGGGTGCCGGCAGCGACCCCGACGTCGGCCGTCAGGCCGCCGAGGAGCACAGGGAAGAGATCGAAGAGGTGCTCAAGGGCGCCGACATGGTGTTCATCACGGCCGGCAAGGGCGGCGGGACGGGCACCGGAGGGGCGCCGGTGGTCGCGGAGATCGCCAAGGGCCTGGGAGCGTTGACCATCGGGGTGGTCACCCGCCCGTTCGCGTTCGAGGGCCGGCGACGCTCGCTGCAGGCGGAGACCGGCATCCAGACCCTGAAAGACAAGGTCGACACGCTCATCGTCATCCCGAACGACCGGTTGCTCACCGTCTCGAACGACAAGACGTCGATGGTGAACGCGTTCAAGATGGCCGACGAGGTGCTGCTCCAGGGCGTCCAGGGCATCACCGACCTGATCACGACCCCCGGCATCATCAACACCGACTTCGCCGACGTGAAGATGATCATGTCGAACGCAGGCACTGCGATCATGGGCATCGGCACCGCCTCGGGCGAGGGTCGGGCGCCCACCGCCGCCAAGCTGGCGATCACCTCGCCGCTGCTCGAGGCGTCGATCGACGGCGCCCGCGGCATCCTGCTCAACATCGCCGGCGGCAGCGACCTCGGCCTCTTCGAGGTCAACGAGGCGGCTGAGATCATCCACGGCGTGGCCCACCCCGACGCCAACATCATCTTCGGCCAGGTGATCGACGACTCGATGGGCGACGAGGTGCGGGTGACCGTCATCGCCGCCGGGTTCGACAGCTGGGGCGCCGCCGAGACCGTCGGCCGGGCGCGTGCCGGCAGCGGCGACCTCGGCCTCGACGAGCCCGACCTCGACGACGCCGCCCTCGGCCTCGACGACGACGACGACTTCGACGTCCCCGACTTCCTCAAGTAGTGCCCCCCGTCGTCGAGGGGCCCGACGTGCCCGCACAGCTCGCCGGTGTGGGCGCGCCCTGGCGCACCGCCCTGGCCGGTGGCCGCGTCGAGGTCGCCTGCACCGGTCGCCCGGCGGGCGACCTCAGCGGTGACGGCCCCGAGGTGGTCGCCCGCCGGGCAGCCGTGGTGGCCCGTCGCTGGGTGCGCCTCCGCCAGGTGCACGGCGCCGACGTGCGGGTCGTGCGCACGGCGGCTGACGCCGGCGACCCCGTGGCGGCCGACGCCGCGGTGACCGACGTCCACGAGGTGGCCCTGGCGGTGCTCACCGCCGACTGCGCACCCATCGCCCTGGGCAGCCCCGAGGGCGTCGTCGGGGTGGCCCACGCCGGCTGGCGGGGCCTGCTCGCCGGCGTCGTCGGGGCGACCGTCGAGGCCATGGCCGCCCTCGGGGCGACCTCGGTCGAGGCGGTGGTCGGACCGTGCATCGAGCCGGCCTGCTACGAGTTCTCCGCCGACGACCTCGCCGCTGCGGTCGCCCGTTTCGGGCCGGAGGTCGAGGGCCGTGACCGGCTCGGGCGTCCTGCGCTCGACCTGCCCGCCGGGGTGGCCGCCGCCCTCGGCCGCGCCGGTGCCTGCGTGGTGCCGGGACCGGCCATCTGCACGGCCTGCTCGGCCGACCACTGGTCGTGGCGCGCCCGGCGCGACACGGCGCGGCAGGCGACGGTGGCGTGGCAGTCGTGACCGGACGGCCGGAGCCGGCAACGGCGGCCGCCGGCCCGACCGTCGACCAGGCCGAGCGGGCCGCCGACCTGGCGGCGCGGCTCGGCGTCGTGCGCGACCGGGTCGTCGCAGCCGGCCGGCGCGTCGACGACGTGCGCATCGTGGCGGTGACCAAGGGGTTCGGTCCCGCCGCTGCCGACGCAGCGGTGCGCGCCGGGGTGACCGACCTCGGGGAGAACTACGCGCAGGAGCTGGTGGGCAAGGCAGCAGCCATGTCCGCCCACCCCGCCTGGCACTTCCTCGGGCCCGTGCAGCGCAACAAGGTCGCAGCCCTGGCCCCCGTGGTCTCGTGCTGGCACGGCCTGGATCGCGCCGCCGCCCTCGAGGCCGTCGCCGCCCGCCAGCCCGGAGCGCGGGTGCTGGTGCAGGTCAACCTGGTCGGCGACCCGGCCAAGCACGGGTGCGCGCCCGGTGAGGCCGCCGGCCTGGTGGGGCGCGGGCGCGACCTCGGCCTGGACGTGTGCGGCCTCATGACCGTCGCCGCCGCCGGTGACCGGCCCGGCGCCTCGCGCACCTTCGCCGCCCTCGCCACCCTCGCCGGGCACCTCGGTGTCCGCGAGCTGTCGATGGGCATGAGCGACGACTACGACCTGGCGGCCGCCGAGGGGGCAACCATGTTGCGCCTCGGCCGGGCGCTGTTCGGTGACCGGCCCCCTCGGCCGGTCGGCAAAGACCTGTCCAGCTAGGCTGATTGCGGAGGCGCGTGATGGCATCAGGGATCATGCACAGGGCGATGGTGTACCTCGGGTTGAGCGACGACTACGACGACTACGCGCCCGGCTACGACGACCCCGCCCCGGCACCGGCGGTCTCCGCCCGGCGCCAGGCGGACCCGGTCGAGCAGGCGCAGGTCTCGGTCGTGCGCCCGGTGCGCGCCCAGGAGGCGCCCGAGGCACAGAGCGGGGTGTCGGTCACCCCCCGTCCGGCGGTGGTGCGACCGATCTCGCCGCTGCAGAGCGCCAAGGTGCACGTGGTGGCGCCGGTGCGCTTCAGCGACGCCCAGGAGGTCGGTGACCGGTTCAAGAACAGCCAGCCGGTGATCGTGAACCTGCAGAACGCCGACCCGCCGTTGTCCCGACGGATGATCGACTTCTGCTCCGGGGTCACCTACGCACTCGGCGGCAGCATGGACAAGGTGGCCGACCAGGTGTTCCTGCTGACCCCGTCCAACGTCGAGGTGTCCGCCGAAGAGAAGCGGCGCCTCGAAGAGCGCGGCCTGTACCGGTCCTGAGTGACCTCCGCGCTGCTGGGCGGGGCGGGGGGCGGCGGCCTCGGCCTGGTCCTCTACGACCTCGGCCGCCTCTACCTGTTGGTGCTGATCGGCCGGGCCCTGCTCAGCTGGTTCCCGCCCAGCTACGACTCGCCGCTCAACGGGGTGCGACGGGTGGTCTTCACCCTGACCGAGCCGGTGCTCGCCCCGTTCCGACGGGTGGTGCCGACGGTCGGGATGTTCGACCTGTCGTTCCTGGTCGCGTTCCTCGTGGTCAGCGCCATCGTCAACTACATCCTCCCGCGGCTCTGAGCCCTGCCGGGCCTGCCTGACCGCACCGCCGGGAACGGCGTGGCGGTCGGCCGCCACACCGCCCGCCGCAGGGGAGTCCCCCCGGCGGGGCAGCTGCCGCCCTACGATCGCTGCATGGAGGTCACGCCCAAGACGTTGCGGGAGGCCGAGTTCCGGGAGGTCAAGCGGAGCGGCGGCTACCTCCACGAGGATGTCGACGTCTTCATCGAGGAGGTCGCCAAGGGCGTCGAGGTGCTCCAGGAGCGCCTCCGCCAAGCCGTCGAGCGGGCCCAGCGGGCCGAGGCGGCCGCATCGGAGGTCACCGGCACCGACGAGACCCTGCGGCGCACCCTCGTGCTGGCCCAGCGCACCGCCGACCTTGCCGTGCAAGAAGCCCGCGAGCAGGCGGCGCGCATCCTGGCCGGGGCCGAGCAGCAGGCGCAGGCCATGCGGGCCGAGAGCGAGGCCGAGGCCCGCCGCACCCGGGACGATGCGCTCGCCTCGACCCAGGCCGAGCTCAGCGCGCTCGAGGCGGCCCGGGCCC
>DASTHS010000096.1:0-43448 GCA_035718085.1 Acidimicrobiales bacterium
GGCGCAGGCCACCTACGCCGGGCCCCGGCCAGGCGTGTGAACGCACGGTGACACGCCGCCGACGGGCAGGGCTTGACCCCCCCGGCGGCGAACCGATCCTCTGAACCCCTGGCGGACCACGGAAAGAGGCGCATGTCAGTCCCCACCCCCCGTCTCCGGCGCACCGCGGCGCGCGTGTCGGCGATCACCGCCGGCTCGGCGCTCGTCGCCCTGCCGCTGCTCGGCGCCCTCGCCCCGGCCGCCCACGCGGCCGGCACCGACTACGCGTCGACCGCGCCCGCCACCGTGCCGGGGCTGTTGCCCGGCCTGGCGCGCGCCACCCGCACCGGCAGCCCCGCCCCCGGCCAGGTGCTCTCGATCGGCATCGGCGTCGCCGGCGCCGATCCGGCGGCGGCGACGGCCTTCGCCGCCGCCCAGCAAGACCCGTCGAGCCCGTACTTCCACCAGTGGCTCACCCCCGCCCAGTACGCCGCCGAGTTCGGCGTGCCCGCCGACCGTGAGCAGGCGCTCGTCGCCTGGCTGCGGGCCGGCGGCCTGCACGTCGACCCCACCGACGCCTCCGGCCTCTACGTCACCGCGTCAGGAACCGTCGCGCAGCTCCAAGCCCTCTTCCACGTCACCGAGGGCACCTTCACCGCCGGCAGCGGCACCGGGGCCATCCCGTTCGTCGCCAACCTCCAGGCGCCGCAGGTGCCGTCCGGGTTCGGGGTGACCGGGATCACCGGCCTCGACACGCTGCACCGCTTCTACACCAACCACCACACCGACACGTCGCTGACCCCCGCCGACCGGGCCGCCCTGGTGACCCGGGCCCACGACGAGGCCAAGGGGGTGCCCGACCCCAACGCGCCGATCGTGGCCACCTCCACCGCTCAGCCGCGTGACCTGTGGTCCATCTACGACCAGCCCGCCGCCGACACCGGCCAGGGCCAGACCGCCGGCGTGTTCGGCGAGGGTGAGAGCGACTCGGTGATCACCCAGCTGCGCCTGTTCGAGAGCACCGAGGGCCTCCCGAAGGTGCCGGTCAAGGTGGTGCGCACCGAGGGCGACACCACCAACGACGCCGACTACGGCGACGACACCCCCCAGATCGAGTGGTTCCTCGACGTGCAGGCCCTCACCGGCATGGCGCCCGACCTCTCCCAGCTCGACCTGTACTTCGCCACGTCGCTCTACGACCACGACGTCATCAAGGACTTCTCCACCTGGGCCGCCGACCCCAACGGGCCGGCCCAGATGAACGCGTCGTTCGGCGAGTGCGAGGAAGACCCGACCGAGCCGGTCACCGGCCAGCTCTCCCAGATCCCCTACGGCAGCGAGCTCGGCGACGAGCTGGAGGCCATCTCCGAGCCGGTGCTGCAGCAGGCCACCATCGAGGGCCGCACCCTCTTCGCCTCCGCCGGCGACAACGGCAGCGGCTGCCCCGCCGTCGTCGTGCCCATCCTCGGCGCCGGCAACGGCGTCGCCCCCCAGCCCGTGCCGCTGGTCAACTACCCGGCGTCGAGCCGCTACGCCGTCGGCGTCGGCGGCACCGTCCTGACCTTCACCGGGTCCGGCGCCTCGGCCAAGCGCACCGGCGAGGGCAGCTGGACCGACACCGGCGGCGGCCCCAGCCACTTCATCACCGAGCCCGGCTTCCAGACCGGCGTGAAGGCCGTCGACGTGCCCTGCGTCAGCGACCCGACCGGCACGTCGCCGAACACCAGTGGCCAGATCTGCCGCGGCGTGCCCGACGTGGCCGCCCTGTCGGGCAACATCACCGGCAACGGCTACTTCATCTACATCGACGGCGCGCCGAGCGCGGAGGGCGGCACCAGCCTCTCGAGCCCGCTGACCGTCGGCATGTGGACCCGCGTGCAGGCCGCCTCCCGGCAGGTGTCGGCCAGCGGCGTGAAGGGCCTCGGATTCGCCGCCCCCGCCCTCTACAGCCTCTACGACTTCGACAAGAACGGCACCGGGGGCTCCTACGGCAAGGACTTCTTCGACGTCACCACCGAGGAGAGCGGCGCCACCAACGGCGCCTACAGCCCCCAGCCCGGCTGGGACTACACCAGCGGCCTGGGGGTCATGAACGTCGCCGCGGTGATCGACGACCTCGACCACCAGGCGCCCGGCAAGGAGGCCGCGGTCGCCGCGCAGGGCCCGACCGAGGCGCCGGCGGTCGCCAGCTGCACGGCGACCGACACCAGCCCCGCCGGCAACGCCGTCAACCCCTACGACGTGAGCCTGGGCAACGACCCCGCCGCCGACCTGACCTCGGCGCACTTCGCCGTCGACCGCACCGGCAAGGACGTCGTGGTGACCATCACCGGCCCCGACTTCACCGACCCCGACCGGCAGGCCCCCACCGGCGGCGAGACCTTCACCGCCTACTGGCTCGACGGCGCCGACGGGAACGTCTACGACGTGTCGGCCACCTACGACGAGGTGACCGGCACCCTCACCGCCGCCGACGGCACCACGACCGGCACGGCGGCCGCCACCGGCGGGGCGACGGCCACGCTGTCGGCCGACAAGGGCACCCTCACCCTCACCGCCCCGCTGGCCGACGTCGGCTCGCCGGCCAGCGGCACCCAGCTGCTCTACCCGGCGGTCACCTCGGCCCTCAACGGGGCCGGCGCCACCACGCCGGCCGGGTCGTTCAGCGACCTGAGCCTGGTGGCCGACCGCGCCAGCGCCGACGGCTACCAGGCCGCCAGCACCGGTCAGGCGGTGCAGGTCGGCCCCTGCACCCCGGCGGGCAGCGGGTCACCCACCGCCGCCCTGCCCGAGTCGCCCCTCGCCGTCGGCCTCCCCGCCGCCGGGGTGCTCGCCGGCATGGCCGCCCTGGTGCTGGTGCGCCGCCGCCGCCTCGCCCAGCCGTAGCCGGCGGGGCCTCAGTCGCCGTGCACGCCGAGGGGGCGGGCCTCCTGGTCCGCCCCCTCGGTCGTGAGCGGGTCGCCGGCCAGCTCGTCGCCCGGCCGGCCCAGCCCGCGCACCACGAACAGGCCGCCGGCGACGAGGAACACTGCGATGCTCACCCAGTCGTTGATGCGGAACGGGCCGTACTTGTGGGCCGGGTCGATGCGCAGGTACTCGGTGAAGAAGCGGCCCACGGTGTACAGCGCGGCGTAGAGGGCGATGAGCCAGCCGCGACGGATCCGCAGGCGGCGCTCGGCGAGGATCAGCAGGCCGCAGACGGCCAGGTCCCACAGCGACTCGTAGAGGAAGGTCGGCTGGAAGGTGTGCCCCACGCACTGGGCGGCGTAGCGGGGCGGGCACACGGGGTGGTCGATGTAGACCGCCCACGGCAGAGAGGTGGCCCGTCCGTAGAGCTCCTGGTTGACGTAGTTGCCCCACCGGCCGATGGCCTGGGCCAGCACCAGCCCCGGGGCCACGCAGTCGAGCAGCGGCAGCAGTCGCAGCCCCATGCGCCGCACACCGAGCCACCCGGTGAACACGCCGACGGTGATGCCGCCCCAGATGCCCAGGCCGCCGTGCCAGATCTCGAACGCCCGCAGCCAGCTGCCCTGGGTGTCGATCTGCCAGGACGTGACCAGGCTGTAGACGCGGGCGCCGACCAGCCCGCCGGGCACGCCCCAGACGGCCAGGGCGGCGATCGTGCCCGCCCGGCCCCCGATGGCGCTGTAGCGGCGCTGCGACAGCCAGACGGCGGCGACCACCCCGGCGGCGATGAGGAGGCCGTAGGCGTGCAGGCGCAGCGGCCCGACGGAGAGGCCGTTGGTGGGGGGGCTGGGGAAGGAGGCGAGCACCGCCCCGCAGGGTAGGTGCGTCCCGGGACGGGTACACCCCGCCCATGCCCCGCCATGACCTGACGCGCCCGTAGTGGGCACCGCGGCACCCCCCGGCCGCTCGCCGCGTCGCGCCACCTACCGGGTGCAGATGCACGCCGGGTTCACCTTCGACGACGCCGCCGCCATCGCCGACTACCTCGCCGACCTCGGCGTCAGCCACCTCTACCTCTCCCCAGTGCTCCAGGCGGCGCCCGGCTCGACCCACGGCTACGACGTCGTCGACCCCACGCGGGTCAACGGTGAGCTCGGCGGCGACGAGGCCCACGCCCGGCTCCAGGGCGCCCTCGGGCGCGCCGGGCTCGGCCAGCTGCTCGACGTGGTGCCCAACCACATGGCCATCACCGGCCGCGACAACACCTGGTGGTGGGACGTGCTCGAGAACGGGCCGGCCAGCGTCTACGCCTCCTACTTCGACGTCGACTGGGACCCGCCGGAGTCGAAGCTGCGCAACGTCGTGACCATGCCGATCCTCGGCGACCACTACGGCCGGGTGCTCGAGGCCGGCGACCTCGCCGTCTCCAGGGAGGAGGGCAACCTGCTGCTGCGCTACTTCGACCACGCCCTGCCGCTCAGCCCGCGCACCTACGACGAGCTGCTCGACGGCGCCGCCGCCCGCCTCGACGGCGCGTCGAGCGACCCACGCACCGACGAGGCCGGCGACCCCCGCCTCGAGCTCGAGAGCCTGGCCGCCGCCTTCGCCAAGCTGCCCCACGCCGAGCGCACCGACGCCGACAGCGTCCGCGAGCGCCACCGCGACAAGGAGGTGCTCAAGGGTCGCCTGGCCGCCCTGCTGGCCGGCCATCCGTCGGTTGCCGCCGCCGTCGACGCCGAGATCGCCGGCCTGAACGGCGACGTCGACCGCCTCGACGGGCTGCTCGAACGGCAGAACTTCCGCCTGGCGTGGTGGCGGACCGCGGGCGAGGAGCTCGACTACCGGCGCTTCTTCGACATCAACGACCTCGCCGGCATCCGCGTCGAAGACCCCCAGGTCTTCGAGGACAGCCACCGGCTGGTGCTGGCCTGGCTGCACGACGGGGTCATCGACGGGGTGCGCATCGACCACGTCGACGGCCTGCGCGACCCGGCCGCCTACCTCGACCGGCTGGCGGCGGCCGCCCCCGGGGCCTGGGTGCTGGTCGAGAAGATCCTCGAGGGCGACGAGGAGCTCCCCGCCGACTGGGCCACCGACGGCACCACCGGGTACGACTGGATGACGCTGCTCGGCTCGGTGCTCACCGACCCCGACGGTGACGCCGCCGTCCGCGACGCCTACCAGGCCTTCTCGGGCGTCGGGGAGCGCTTCGAGGAGGTGGTGCACCAGGCCAAGGTCGAGATGCTCGACGGGTCGCTGGCCGCCGACCTCACCCGCCTGGCGTCGTGGTTCTCCCTGGTCTGCGAGCACCACCGTCGCTACCGCGACTACACCCGACGGGACCTGCGCGACGCCCTCGCCGCCGTCCTGGCGGCCATGCCGGTGTACCGCACCTACGCCCGCCTGGGGCACACGGCATCGGCCGAAGACGTGCGGATCGTGGACGCGGCGGTGCTCACCGCCGGCATCCGCCACCCCGACATCGACGACGAGCTGCTCGCCTTCCTGCGTGACCTGCTGCTGCTGCGGGTCGAAGGCGAGGAAGAGGCCGAGGTGGCCATGCGCTTCCAGCAGCTCTCGGGCCCGGTCATGGCCAAGGCCGTGGAAGACACGGCGTTCTACCGCTGGGTGCCGACCACGTGGCGCAACGAGGTGGGTGGCGACCCCGGCCGGGCGCCGGTGGGCCTCGACCACTTCCACGCCCGCTGCCAGCGCAACCAGCAGGCGCACCCCGCCGCGCTGCTGGCCACCTCGACCCACGACACCAAACGCAGCGAAGACGTGCGGGCCCGGCTCAGCGTGCTCGCCGAAGACCCGACGGGCTGGGCGGCGCGCGCCGCCCGCTGGCGTGACCACAACGCCGCCCATCGCGACGCCCCGCCGCCCGACCGGAGCACCGAATGGCTGCTCTACCAGACCGTCGTCGGGGCGTGGCCGATCGACGCCGAGCGGCTCAAGGCCTACATGGCCAAGGCCACCCACGAAGCCAAGCAGCACACGTCCTGGACCGACCCCGACCGGTTCTACGACGACGCCCTCGCCGGCTTCATCGACGAGATGCTCGCCGACGACGAGCTCGTCGCCGACATCGCCGGGTACGTGGCCACCCTGCAGCGGCCCGGCTGGGTGGTCGGCCTCACCCAGAAACTGGTCACCCTCACCGCGCCCGGGGTGCCCGACCTCTACCAGGGAAGCGAGTGCTGGGACCTCTCGCTGGTCGACCCGGACAACCGCCGTCCCGTCGACTACGACGCCCACCGGCGCCTGCTCGACGGGGTGCGCGACCGCAGCGCCGCAGAGGTGTGGGCGGCCGAGTCCGGCGACGGGGCCGCCAAGCTCGCCGTCGTGCGCGCCGCCCTCGCCGTGCGCGCCGAGCAGCCGGAGGCGTTCGGGGACGGCGAGGCCGGCCGCTACGAGCCGCTGCGCGCCGACGGCCCGGCTGCCGACCACCTGCTGGGCTTCGTGCGAGGCGGCCGCGTGGCCACCCTGGCGACCCGCACCCCCGTGTGCCTCGAGCGCGATGGCGGCTGGGGCGACACGGTCGTGCCGCTGCCCCCAGGGCGCTGGGTCGACCGGCTTTCCGGGCGCACCTTCGAAGGAGCGACCCGTTGTGCCGAGGTGCTGGCCGCCCTGCCCGTCGCCCTCCTCGTGCGTGAGGAGGCGGCGTGACGGTGTTCTCGGTGTGGGCCCCCGACCACGAGTCGGTCGACCTGCAGCTCGACGACCGGGTCGTGCCGATGGCGGCACGCGACGGCGGCTGGTGGCAGGTCGACGTGCCCGACGCCGCACCCGGCACCCGCTACCGGTTCGCTCTCGACGGCGGTCCCGGCCGCCCCGACCCCCGCTCCCCGTGGCAGCCCGAGGGCATCGACGGGCCGTCGGCGACCGTCGACCACTCCGCGTTCGCGTGGACCGACCAGTCGTGGCGCAGCCGCAGCTGGCCGTCGGTGGTGCTCTACGAGTGCCACATCGGGACCTTCACCGAGGCCGGCACCTTCGACGCCGCCATCGGACGCCTGGACCACCTCGTCGCCCTCGGCGTCAACGCCGTCGAGGTGCTCCCTGTCGCCGAGGGCAGCGGTGACCGCGGGTGGGGCTACGACGGGGTCGACCTGTGGGCGCCCCACCACGCCTATGGTGGCCCCGACGGCTTCAAGCGCTTCGTCGACGCCTGCCACGGCCGGGGCATCGCCGTCGTGCTCGACGTGGTCTACAACCACCTCGGCCCGGCGGGGAACTACCTCGCCGAGTTCGGCCCCTACTTCACCGACCGCTACCAGACGCCGTGGGGCTCCGCCGTCAACGTCGACGGTGCCGGCAGCGACGAGGTCCGGCGGTTCATCATCGACAACGCCCGCATGTGGATGGTCGACTACCACGTCGACGGGCTGCGGCTCGACGCCGTGCACGCCATCATCGACCTGAGCGCCCTGCCGATCCTCGAGGAGCTCGCCTGCGCCGTCGACGACCTGGCCGGCCACCTCGGCCGTCCGTTGTGGCTGATCGCGGAGAGCGACCGCAACGACCCCCGGCTGGTCGCTGCCCCCGAGGCGGGGGGCTTCGGGCTCACCGCCACCTGGGACGACGAGTGGCACCACGCCCTGCACTCGGCGCTCACCGACGACCGCTCCGGCTACTACGAAGACTTCGGGCCCCTGTCGCTGGTGGCCCGGGCCATGGAGCACGGCTACGTCTACGGGCGCCACTGGTCGCCGCACCGCAACCGCCACCACGGCCGGCCCCTCGGCGACCTGCCCCGATCCCGCCTGGTGGCCTTCACCCAGAACCACGACCAGGTCGGCAACCGTGCCGACGGCGCCCGCCTGGCGGCCCTGACGTCACCGGGCCGGCTGCGCGTCGCCGCCGCCCTCCTGCTCACCGGACCGTTCGTGCCGATGCTGTGGATGGGGGAGGAGTGGGGCGCGTCGACCCCCTGGCAGTACTTCACCGACCACCGCGACCCCGAGCTCGGCGCCGCGGTGACCGAGGGCCGCACCCACGAGTTCGGCTACTTCGGCTGGGACCCCGA
This sequence comes from Acidimicrobiales bacterium, assembly GCA_035718085.1. Classification (GTDB taxonomy): domain Bacteria; phylum Actinomycetota; class Acidimicrobiia; order Acidimicrobiales; family Palsa-688; genus DASTHS01. The sequence continues at coordinate 7,916 of DASTHS010000096.1, forward strand.
CCAGGTGCCCGACCCCCAGGACCGGGTGACCTTCGACCGGAGCATCCTGCGCTGGGACGAGCTCGACGACCCGCAGCACGCCGCCCTGCTGGTGTGGCACCGCGACCTGCTCGAGCTTCGCCGCGGCATCGAGGACCTCACGGCGTCGGCCGTCGCCGACACCACCTGCCGTGCCGACGACGCCGCCGGCACGCTGCAGATGACCCGCCGCGGGGTGCTCGTGAGCGTCAACATCGGCCCGGACTCGGCCCGCTTCAAGCTGCCCGCCGGGTCGCGCCTGCTGCTCGGCTCCGACCAGGGCATCGAGATCGGCGACGGCTGGGTGCGGGTACCCCCCGACGCCGTTGCCATCACCGCCTCGCCCCGCTGACCCGGGGGGCCGCCGCCCGGCCAGTGGGGGCGTCGACCGTGGTAGCTTCTTCCCTCCGCAGTGCGGGCGTATAGCTCAGTTGGTTAGAGCACGTGCATGACGCGCACGGGGTCGGGGGTTCGAATCCCTCTACGCCCACTCCGCTGACCTGCGGGTTCGTCGTCGACGAGCCGGAGCTGGGTCGGTGGCGGCGGTTCCGAGTAGCCATCCGCAACGGGCTCCGAGAGCGTCGGACCCGAACACCAGAGGGCAGTGCCGCCGACGCCCTGGCCTCTGCCGCTTTCGGGGCCTCCGGGCAGTCGAAGGGTGGCGCCGAGGCCGATGAGATGCTCGCGAAGGCTTCGGACGAGACTGCGTGCTCATCGTCGAGCCGACAGCGCCCCGGCCCGGGTTCACCGGCGACGGCTCTCTGCCGGCCAGTGCTAGCCGTTCACCCAGTGGTAACGCCCGCTCACCATCTCGCAGGTGATCGGCTGCCCGTCAGCGTTCGTGCCGGTCTGGCTGGCGTCAGCGGTCGGGCAGTATTCGCCGGCGGCGTAGCAGTGACCGGTGGGGCTCATCGGGTGGCACGTTGACGACGCGGTGGCGGTAGCAGCCGGAGCGGCCGTGGTCACGGGACCCGCGGGCGCCGGAACGGCGGCCGGCGCGGCTGTCGCAGCGGTCGTCGGCTGGGTTCGGGTGACCGGCGATGCGATGACCGTCGGAGCAGCCGTCACCGCACTGGTGTGGGGGGCAGCCGGCACGGCTGACGTGGCCGGCGCCGACGTCGGGACGGTGACCGGCACGGTCGGTGAAGAGGTAGCTGCGGGGGAGGCAAGGTGCACCGTCGGGCCAGTCGACTTCTTCGAGCCCACCAGCGCCCCGATGACAACCAGGGCGACGAGCACGCCGGCCGCAAGGGCCACCGCTCGACGCCGCCCGCGTCCAGGAGGCGTGCTGCCGGCCATCGGGATCGGCGACCCCGATGGCCGTTGCATCGGCCTGGCGACCCGCCGCCGCCGGCCGCCGATGTTGCCTGAGATCCACACCGGCGTCCCAGGGATCCTCGTCCCGATCCTCACTACCGTCCTCCGCCGCTCGAAATCGGACGAAGCCTGCCAGCCGCACGTGACTAGGCAACATGGCTCGAAGTGATCAAAGCTGTTCGGTCAGCGGCCGGCCAGGCGGCGAATCAGGCGCCGCCCAGGGGCCACCGCCAGAGCGAGCAGCGCCAGGCCGGCGAGCAGCAGGATGGGACGGTGGGTCTCGGGCAGGGCCGGCGGTGCGCCGCCGGACGGGCCGGCGGTGTTGTAGGCCGGCAGCACGTCGGCGACGGTCGGCTGGTCGGTGAACTCGCTGGCCGTCGGGGCCGTCGGGAGGGTGGGGGCGGCGTGCACCAAGCTGTAGCTGGTGACGCTGAAGAGCTCGTCGCCCTGCTTGGGGCCGCCGACGGCGCTGGTGGGCACCGTGAGGTCGATGGTTCCCTGCTTGCCGGTGGTCACCGACCCGGTGACCGCCGTGGTGGCCGGGTAGTAGACGAACTTCACGTTGCCGCCACCCTCGACCGGCGCCGCCTCCCCGGCGAAGTAGCTCCACTGCCCGCCGGCCAGCTCGGCGGCGGCGTAGTAGATCGACCCGCCCGAGTTCCACCGGGTGAGGTAGGTGGCGACCGGACCGCCGGTGGTCGTTGCCGGCGCGGTGGTGTCGAGGTCGGCGACGTCGAGGTGCACGTGGAGGTGGGTGGCGTCGGCGTAGTCGACGCTGCTGCCGAGCAGCTCGAGCGACGGTGTCGGCGTGGCGACGCCGGCCGGCGCGTTCACCGGCACGACGACGTCGTGGGGGGCGACGGTCACCGACCCGGTCGGCACGGCGACGGGCGGCACGGTGCCGACGCTGGAGTAGAGGCTCGGCCCGCTGGCCTGCTGCACGAACTCGGCGAGCGACGGGTTGGCCACCCCGCCGTTGGCGGCGCCCGAGGGCACGTCGGCGCCGAGCTTGTTGTTGCCGTCGGCGAAGCTGATGACCGCTCGGCCGCTCGGGTCGAGCGCCACCCGGAAGAAGTCGCCCAGGTTGCGGTCGCCGGCGGGGCCGGTGTCGGTGGTGCAGCCCAGGCCTGAGAGGCAGATGGGCTCGTCGTGGTTGGGGCGGTCGGTGACCAGGTTCTGGGTGAAGTGCGGCGCGGCGGAGGCGGCGTCGAGGCTCTGCACCAGGTAGACGTTCCACGGGCCGGTGTTGGTGGTGGGGGCGTCCACCTTGGGCGAGCCGTAGAAGACGACGTCGACACGGCCGCCGTCACCGGCGACGATCCAGGGCATCACGGTGGTGTGCACGGGGGCGGCGTTGATCTGGACCGGCGCCGACCACGTCTGGCCCCCGTCGCTCGAGTGGGTGAGCATCACCGCGTAGGTCTTGGCGTCGGTGTAGGCCTCGTAGACGGTGCCGGAGCGGTCGACGGCCACCGTGGGGAACAGGACGTTGGCGGCGCCGGGGACGGCCGTGAACTCCTTGAACACGGTGAACTTGTCGCCGAGCACGCCGCTGGGGTTGATGGCGGCCACGCTGATGCCGTCGCCCCGGGTGAAGGCCAGGTAGGTGGTGCCCGCGTAGGGGCTCGTGGCGCTGTCGTCGGTCACCGCATTGCCGGCGATCGACACGTCGCTCATGCACGGTGTCGCCTCGGCCGGCACCGCGCTGGTGGTGCACAGGGAGGTGAAGGCCAGCTGGGCGGCGCCCGCAGCGTTGGGGGCCTTCGCCAGGGGGGCGTACTTGATGTACTCGCCGTAGGGCTTCGACAGGAACGAGTCGGTGACCCCGGCGTCCTCGCTCACCAGGCCGTCGCGGTAGATGTACCACTCGACCCCGTGGACGGTGTCGGTCGACAACCACTGCCGGTCGGGGAAGTTGTTGACGTTGCTCTGGTCGTTGGCCAGGCAGGCGCTGGTGAAGGTGTTGCCCCGGTCGCTGCTCACCGCCGCGGGCACCACCGGCGCGCCTCCCAGGTCGATGAAGTACAGGTTGCCGTTGGGGTCGGTGGCCAGGTCGCTGTCACCGCCGCCGGGGCAGGTGGTGTTCTTGCCCGTGGTGGCTGCCGGCGTGGGCACGCCCAGGGTGTGGAAGGTCTTGCCGCCGTCGGTGGACCGGTCGACGAACGACAGGGTGGTCGAGAAGCCGAAGATCGGGCTCTCGTAGATCGTGCCGTCCAGCGCAGTCTGGATGGTCGGCTCGGTGCCGGTGCGGATGGGGTCGGCGATGGTCTCCCGCCCGAAGCTCATGTCGGCCGTCGGGAACGTCTGCTCCGGGGTGATCGGCGCCGAGCTCACCGAGGCGCTGCCCGTGTAGGTGCCCCCGTCGCCGGTGTCGCCGTCGACCTCGACGGTGTAGGTGCCGGGGGCCACGTAGGCCACGGAGGTGGTGGCGTCCGCCACGCCGCTGGCCTGGCTGGCCAGCACGTCGCCGGCGGCGTCGAGGATGGCGATGTCGAGGCCGGCTCCGTCGCTGCTCACGGCGCTGGCGGTCAGGGTGATGTCGTTGGCGGCGGCGAAGCCGGCCGGGGCGTTGACGACCACCGGGGTGCGCTCACAGGTGCTCTGGTCGCACCCCGTGGTCGACGGCGGCCCGAGCGGGTCCGACGTCCCGGTCAGTGCAGCGCCCTGCCAGGTGGTGGTGGCGGCGCCGGGCTCGCCGACGTAGAGCGATTGCGACCCAGCCGCGTGCGCCGAGCTCGAGACGTTGGCCAGGGCGGTCAGCCCCAGCGCCACGCACGCCAGGCGCGCTCCGTGCCGCCGGGTCGAGACCCGCAGACCACCGATCATCCTCATGTCCCTCCTGCTGGGAGCCCCTGTGCCCCGAATGCCCGGAATGTACACAACTGCTCCAGAGGCCTCAAGTGGCGAAACATGCCATTCACGCGTCCGGCCGGTTCGCCGGTGGCCCGGCCAGTGCCGGCGACGCGGAGAGGGCAGGATCGGTGGCGTGGACGACGCAGCCGGCCGGAGGGGGAGGTGGCGCCGGGCCAAGTCGCCGCCCACCCCCGGCCTCGTGGCCGTGACCCGCGGGGCATGGGCGGGGTTCGTGGTGCTCTTCTTCGGCGACCTGGCCACGCTCTATCGCGGGCGGGGCAGCGGCCTGGTGCTCTACTGGGTGGCGGCGCTGGGCTACGCCGTCGCCGGCCACCGGGCGGCCGCGGCGAGCCCCGGCGCCTGGCGGGTGGCCGCCCGAGATGGTGCCGTCGCCGCCGTGTGCGCCTACGCCTTGACCGTGCCGCTGCGGGTCGAGTCGCATTCCGGGGTGAGTGCCCTGGGCACCGCACTGGCCGTCGCCGTGGCGGCTGCGGTCGGTGCCGGCGCCGCCGCCATCGCCGGTCGGGCCGGCCGCCCCCAGCCGGGCGCCGCCGTGGCAGCAGGGGGCGGCACCGGAGCCACCCAGGCCGCCCCTGGCGCGGCCGCCCCGGACGACGCTGCCGTGCCCCCGGCGGCGCCGAGGGCGGCCACCGCCGCCGTCGCAGGGGGCGCCCCGGTGAGCGTGGCCGGTCGTTGGCCGGTGGTGCGCGAGCTGCTCGTGCTGCCCGACGGCCGCCGGTTGCAGTGGATCGCCGCGGGACCCCCCGACGGCCTCCCGCTCGTGTTCCACCACGCCAGCCCTGGCTCGGCGGGGGCCTGGCGCGGCGCCGTCGGCGCCGCCGCCGGGCGCGGGCTGCGGCTGGTGACCTACAGCCGGCCGGGCTACGCCGCCAGCACCGCGTGCCCCGACCGGCGCGTGGTCGACACCGCCGCCGACGTCGCCGCCCTCCTCGACGCCCTGGGCGCCGAGCGGTTCGCGACTGTCGGCTGGGCGGGTGGGGCGGCCCACGCCCTGGCGTGCGCCGCCCGGCTCGGCGATCGTTGCGAGGCGGCCGCCGTGATCGCCGCCCTGGCGCCGCGCCTCGCGTTCGGGCACGGCTGGTTCGACGGCATGCACCCCGACGCCGCCGACGAGCTGCACCTGGCCGTGCGCGGGCGAGCGCCCCTCTCCGACGCCCTCGGCGCCGTGGCCGGCGCGCTCGCCGGCGCCTCCACCGACCGGGTGGCCGACGCCATGGAGGGGGGCCTGGCGGAGGTCGACCAGCGGGCGCTGGCCGGCCCCTTCGCCGACTACCTGGCAGCCACGATCCGGGCCGGTGTGGCCGCTGGCGTCGACGGGTGGGTCGACGACCACCTGGCCGCGGCCGGCGCCTGGGGGTTCGACCTGGTCGAGGTCGGCGTGCCGGTGCGGGTCGTCGTGGGTGCCGACGACCGTGTCGCGCCGCCCGCGCACAGCAGGTGGCTGGCGAAGCGGCTGCCGGCCGCCAGGCTCGAGGTGGTCGCCGGCGGCGGCCACCTCTCGGTCGTGGCCACCGCCGTCGCCGACTTCGCCGGCGAGCTGGCCGCGGAGGCCGGCCGCTAGGCGGCCGGCCCCGCTCAGGCCACCAGCTCTTTGACCGTCTCGATCAGCCCGACGGGCGACTCGCCGCGGGGCGGGATCGGCGTGACCTGCAGGTTGGTGACCCCCACCTCGCGCAGGGCGGCGATGCGCTCGGCGACGAACGACTTCGGCCCGATCAGGGAGACCGACGCCAGCAGCTCCTCGGGGACGGCGGCGGCCGCCTCCTGCTTCTTGCCGTCGAGGTAGAGGTCCTGGATCAGCTCTGCCTCCTTCTCGAAGCCGTACCGGCGGCAGAGGGAGTTGTAGAAGTTCTTCCCGCGAGCGCCCATGCCGCCGATGTAGAGGGCCAGCTGCGGCCGGGCCAGGTCGCGCAGGGCGAGCACGTCGTCTCCCTCGCCGATGGCCAGGGCGCCGCCGGCGGTGACCTCGAGCTCGCCGAGGTCGGCCGACCGCTTGGCCCGGCCGGCGTCGAGGGCGGCACCGAAGACATCCTTGGCCCGCTCGGGGAGGAAGAAGATCGGCATCCACCCGTCGGCGATCTCCGCGGTCAGCTCCACGTTCTTCTCGCCGATCGACGCGATCCAGACGGGGATCCGGTCGCGCACCGGGTGGGAGATGATCTTGAGCGCCTTGCCCAGCCCGGTGCCCTGCCCTTCGGGCAGGGGCAGGTGGTAGTAGCGGCCGTCGTGGGTGACGGGCCCCTCGCGCCTCCACACCTGCCGGCAGATCTGCACGACCTCGCGGGTGCGGCCGAGCGGCGCGTCGTAGGGGACGCCGTGCCAGCCCTCGACCACCTGGGGGCCGGACGCGCCGAGCCCGAGCTCGAAGCGACCGCCGGAGAGGGCGTCGAGCCCGGCGGCGGTCATCGCCAGCAAGGTCGGGGTGCGGGTGTAGATCGGCAGGATGCCCGAGGTGATGGTCACCCGTTCGGTCTTCGCCGCCAGGTAGCCCATGAAGCTGACCCCGTCGAAGCCGTAGGCCTCGGCGACCCAGACCATGTCGAGGCCGGCCTTCTCCATCTCGGCGACCTGGCGGGCCGACTGCTCGAAGCCGCCGGCATAGCTCAGCTGCGTGCTGATCTTCACGGTTGGGTCCCCTCCGTCTCGGCGTGCGCCGGAACGCTAGCTGGCCGCTGCAGGGGCGCCCCGGCTGCGACGGCGCCGAACTCGGCCATCACCTCGCCAGCCACCGCGCCGAGAGGTCGGCGGTCACCCGCCGCCCAGCGCGCCATCGCCACCCGCAGCACCGACATGCCCGCGTCTGCGGCCAGCGCCGCCGCCGGGTCGGCCACCCCCCGCCGACGGAGGGCCTCGGCCACGGCGGCGGCGTAGTCGGCCAGCTTGGCCGCCTCCCGCTCGCGCAGCTCGCGGTTGGCCGCGATCACCTCGAGGCGGCGGCGGGCCAGTTCCGGTCGCGCCTGGCCGAGCACGGCGGCGGCAGCGTCGATGCCGCATGCCACTGCAGCAAGGGGGCTGGCTGCGACGGGTGCGGCGGCGACGGCCTCGACGACCGCGCTGCGCAACGCCTCACTCGTCGGCGAGGGCGCCAACCGCTGGCCGGCCGTGCACGTGGCCGACGCCGCCCGCCTGGTGCGCCTCGCCGTGGAGGGGGCGCCCCCGGGCTCGGTGCTGCACGCGGCGGCCGAGAACGTGCCCTTCCGGTCGATCGCCGAGTCCATCGGGCGCCAGCTCGAGGTGCCGGCGGCCGGGGTGGCGGCCGAGGCCGCCGGCGCCCACTTCGGGCCGCTCGGCGCCTTCGCCGGCCTCGACATGCCGGTCACCTCGGCGCGCACCCAGGAGCTGGTCGGCTGGCGCCCCACGGGCCCGACGTTGCTCGACGACCTCGACGCCGGCCGCTACACCCGTTAGCGGCGCCGCCGGGAGGTGTCGCAGGCCCCCATCACCACCTGGGTGACCCGGGCCCGGGCCGCCGGCTCGACGGCGGCGGTGCCGGCGGCGAGCGCGGCCCGCACGTCGGGGTGCTCGTAGAGCACCCACCGGCACAGCATGCCGTCGTCCATCCAGGCGGCGAGGTCCGCGGCGGCGCACCCGAGGCGCACCCGGCCGGCGACCACCGCGGCGCGGGCCTCGGTCCACGACCAGCCGGCGGTGGCGGCCATCAGGCCCCGGGCGCTGATCGGCCGCCTGCCGGCGGTGGTGACCAGGCCGGCGGCGGGGTGCAGGGCGGCGGCCAACGGCCATTCGAGGGGGCCGAGCTCGGCGGCGGCCGTCGCCAGCTCGACCAGCCACTCCACGCCGAGGATGGCGCCGACCGGCGCGGTGGCGGGGTCGGTGGGCAGACCGAGCACCCGGCGGATCGTGTCGGGCACCCGGCCGATCGCCGGGCCGGGGGCGCCGGCCACCTCGTCGCCCTCGAGCCACAGGCGACTCGCCGACCGGCCGGCCCGGTCGAGCACGTACGCCACCCGCCCCCGTCGGGGCGGCCCCGGCCGGTCGGTGGGCCTGGCGGTGGCTCCGGTGACCGTGCCCACGGCCCACACGTCGGGCGGGGCCACGAGACCGATCAGGTCGGAGGGCTCGAGGTGCAGGCTCAGGTCGCTGGGCTCACCCTCCGGGCCGTGGAACGACCCCCACACCGGGGGGCCGTCGTCACCGGCTGCGTCGAGCAGGGCGTCGAGCACGTCGTCGATCATTCGGATCACTCCTCTCGTGGGAACGAGGGGGTGGTCCGCGAACCCCGAGCTGGCGGCGGTTCGGTGACCGCGCCGGGGACCTGCGACGACCCTACCGGGCGGGTGCGACCGCCGGGAGGCTCAGGCGCGCCCGGAGCTTGCCGGCGTCGTCGCGGTCGAGCTCCAGGCGGCCGTCGAGGGGCTCCAGGGCGGCGAGCACCTCGGCGGTCTCGTCGGCGACGGTGTCGGGCCCGTCGAAGTCGTCGCAGACCAGCACGGCGAGCAAGCGACCGGCGAAGGCGTGAACGTAGAGGTCGTAGCCCTGGGCGTGGCGGGCCAACACCGCGAGCAGCGACTGCACCGCCCGCAGGGCCACCACCGCCGCCGCCCCGGCCGGCACCGGGTCGAGGTCGACCCGCAGCGTGCCCGGCGTGCCGGTCTCCTCCCGCAGGCGGGCCACCTCGTCGGCGAGGGCGGCCGCCAGGTCGGCGGCGGCTGGCATCGTCGGCTCGGCGGTCGACATCGCCGCATCTAGGCGACGGGCGCGCGCCCGGTCGAGCACGTCGAGGGCCCACAGGGCGTCGAGCGCCGGCGCTGCCGGCAGTGCGGTGACCGACCCGGGCGGGACGGCTGGGGCGACCACATCGGCGAGGGGGTCCCAGGGTGCGGCAGGCGGCTCGGCGTGGGCGTCCTCCGCCGCCGGCGGCCCGGACCCCGCTCCACCGGTGACTGCGGCCACCGACGCCTCGGCCACCGACGCCTCGGGCATCGACGCCTCGGGCATCGACGCCGGGGCCGCCGTCGCCGGGTTGACCGACGCCGGGGGCACCGACGCCGGGGGCCCCGATGCAGGGTTGACCGACGCGGCCGGCCGCGCCGCTGCCTCGTCGGGGCCGGCGGCAGTCGGAGGTGCCGGCTCGGACCCCCCGCCGTCGGTGCCGGCCGCCCCCACCCGTTCGGCCCCCGCCGGGCCGGCCGCCGCGCTCGCAGCTTCCTTCAACGCCTGCTCCGCGGCCCGACGGGCCTCGTTGGCCTCCTCGAGCGCCGCCTCCGCACGCACCCGGGCGCCGTCGGCGGCCTCGGCCCGCCGCCCCATGCTGGCGGCCCGGGCCCGGGCCTTGGCCCCCGCCCGGGCCTGGGCGGCGATGATCGCCACGGCGACGACCGCCACGACGATCAGGGCGACGGTCACGACGGCGGTGCCACGACCCGCAGGTGCAGCTCGTCGAGCTGCCGCGGCTCCACCGCGCTCGGGGCACCCATCAGCAGGTCGCGTGCCGTCTGGTTGAGGGGGAAGGCGATCACCTCACGGATGTTCGGCTGGTCTTCGAGCAGCATCAGGATCCGGTCGAAGCCCGGGGCGATCCCTGCGTGGGGCGGCGGCCCGTAGTGGAAGGCGTTCCAGAGGGCCGGGAACGACGTGCGGATCCGCTCGGCGTCGTAGCCGGCGATGGCGAACGCGGCCTCCATCACGTCGGGGCGGTGGTTGCGCACAGCGCCTGACGACAGCTCGAGGCCGTTGCAGACCAGGTCGTACTGGAAGGCGAGGATCTCGCCCGGGTCCTTGGTCTCCAGCGCCTCGAGGCCACCTTGGGGCATCGAGAACGGGTTGTGCGAGAACGCCCACCCGCCGGTCTCCTCGTCGCGCTCGTACATCGGGAAGTCGACCACCCACGCGAAGGCGAGGGCCGCCGGGTCGGCCAGCCCCAGCTCCCGCCCGAGGACGCTGCGCTGCTCGCCGAGCGCGGTGCTCGCGGCCACCCGAGGGCCCACCGCCGTCAGCACGGCGTCGCCAGCCACGGCCTCGACGGCGGCGGTGACGGCGCCGAGCTCGTCGGTCGTGAGCCGCCTGGGCAGGCTGCCGCGGGCCGCGGCCAGGTCGAGCGAGTCGAGCTGCGCGTAGCTCACCGTGACGCCCCTCGCCTTCGCAGCGTCGACGATGGCGTCGAACCACTTGCGGCTGCGGGTCGCACCGCCCGGCACGCGCAGGGCCCGGATGACATGGCCGCGACCAGGCGCCTCCACGAAGAACGGCAGATCGGTCCGACCGCCGAGGGTGCCGGTCACGTCGGCGATCTCGAGGCCGAAGCGCAGGTCGGGCTTGTCGGTGCCGTAGCGGTCGACCACGTCGGCGAACGCGAGGCGGGGGAACGGGGTCGAGGTGCTCTTGCCCGACAGCTCGCGCACTACGACCTCCATGAGGCCCTCGACTTCGGCGAAGACGTCGTCCTGGGTGGCGAAGGCCATCTCGAGGTCGATCTGGTAGAACTCGCCCGGGCTGCGGTCGGCGCGCGACGCCTCGTCCCGGAAGCACGGGGCGATCTGGAAGTAGCGCTCCACGCCGCCGACCATGAGCAGCTGCTTGAACTGCTGGGGCGCCTGGGGCAGCGCGTAGAACTCGCCGGGGTAGAGGCGGCTCGGCACCAGGAAGTCGCGTGCTCCCTCGGGCGACGACGCAGTGAGGATCGGTGTCTGCACCTCGAGGAACCCCCGGCTGGCCATGTGGGTGCGCACCACCTGGGCGAAGCGGGCCCGCTTGGCCAGCCGCTCGACCACCGGCCCCCGGCGCAGGTCGAGGTAGCGGTAGCGCAGCCGTGCCTCCTCGCCGACCTCCCGGTCGGCCTCCACCGGGAACGGCAGCACGTCAGCGGTCGAGAGCACCTCCACCCCGCCCACGGCGATCTCGACCTCGCCGGTGGCCAGCCGGGGGTTCACCGTCTCGGGGGCCCGGGCCACCACCTCGCCGGTGACCGACACCACCGACTCGAGGCGCAGGTCGCCGAGGGCATCGAACGCCGGCGAGTCGGGGTGGGCGACGAGCTGCACCAGACCGCCGGGGGCCACGCCGCCGGCGTCGCGCAGGTCGACGAAGAGCAGGCCCCCGTGGTCGCGCTTCGCGGCCACCCAGCCGGCCAGGCGCACGGTGGCGCCGACGTCGTCGGTGCGCAGGTCGCCGGCCCGGCGGTCGCGGTAGCGGTTGACGGCGAGGGGGCGGGGGTCGCGCATGGCGTCGCAGAGGCTACCCAGTGCCCCCGGCGCCCGATGCGACCCCGGGCGCGCTGAGCGCCGCCCGGAGGGCGGCGCTCACGCGGCTGCTGGGGACGACCGGGGCGGGCCGGCCAGCCGGGCTAGGGGGTCAGCCTGCGGCTGCGGCGCAGCGCCCACAGGGCCCCGCCGCCGAGCACCAGGGCCCCCAGCCCGCCGAGGGGCTGCCAAAGGCCGCCGGTGCCACCGGTGTGGGGCAGCTGCGGGGGGGTCGACGTCGGCGCCGGAGCGGTGGGAGCGGCGCTCACCGACGGAGCCTGCAGCGTGTAGGAGCCGGCGAGGACGGCGCCGTTGATGCCGCCCAGGTTGGTGAGGCCGGTGGCGAAGTCCTTGCAGTTCGCCGCCGTGCCCGTGGCGCTGACCAGGTCCTGGATCACGCCGGCGGGGGAGCTCGCCGGGGTGCTCACGTTGACCGTGAGGGTGATGGGCGGTGCTGCGGCGGCGGGCGGCACCGTCCGGGTGTAGCTGAGGCCCGTCCAGGTCACCGTGGCGTTGGTCGAAGCGGTCGCCGGCGTGAACGTGCCGTTGTTGCTGGCGCCGGTCACCTGGAACACCGGGCTGCCCTGGTAGTCGGTGATGGTGTCGGTGGCCGTCACGCTGCTCAGGTCGCAGGCCAGGTCGGCCAGCTTGGCCGGGTCGGGCACCTGGATGGTGTAGACGAACGAGTCGCCGGCGGTGATGCTCTGCTTGTCGACCGACTTGATGATCGGCAGGGGGCAGAGGATGGGGGCGGCGGTGGCCGCCATCGTCTCGAGGTGGCCGAGGGCCACGTCGGCGATGGTGACCGTGGGCACCGCCGTGCCGTTGATGGTGGCCTGGGGGGCGACGGTGAGGTGCAGCAGGTCGAGGGCGCCGCCGGCGCTGGTGCCGCCGGTGGTCGTCGGCGGGGTGGTGGCCGCCTGGCCGATGGCATGCGGGCTCACGTCGATGTCGAGCGAGCCGAGGTTGATGTCGACCGGCAGGGCCGAGAGCACCGTGCCCAGCGCACCGGTGACCTGGCTGGTCACGCTCTGCACCCCCTGCAGGGCGGTGGTCAGGGTCTGGCCGGCCTGCTGGTTGACCGAGCTCACCACGCTCGACACCGTCGACGACAGGGTGGAGACGGCCGTCTGCAGCCCGGCGACCGACAGGGGGATGTGCAGGCCGGTCGGCCCGACGTCGGAGAGCGGCACGTCGACCAGCGGGGTGGTGGTGCCGTTGGCGGTGACCGACACCTGCACGATGCCGGCGCTCGAGAAGGCCACCTTGGCGCCGCTGGCCTCACCGGTCGTGGTGGAGGTCAGGGTGACGGGAGCCGGGGCGCCGGTGCCGTCGGCGGTGACGACCGACAGGTGCAGCTGCAGGGCGCCAGCGACGTTCACCGTGACCGGGGCGATGGTCTCGGTGCTCTGGGAGGCGAGGGCGTAGGTGCCGTCGCCGTTGGCGTTCAGGTAGGTGTACGACGTCGACTCGGCGGTGCCGTTGCCGGCGGGGCCCGACAGCTGGATCGCCGGTCCGCCCGACAGGCTCGACTGACCGGTGAGGGCGCCGAGGTCGAGGGCGTTGAGGTCGGTGGCGTTGCCGAGCCCGTAGCTGATCGGCTGGCCGAGGGGGCAGCCGGTGGGGTCGAAGAAGGCGGTGGCCTTGCCGTTGAGCACGCCCCCCGAGGCAACCGCGGTCGGGACACCCGCCGGCACGCCCGCGCTCTGCACCACGGGGGCGCCGTTGGGGGGCGCCTGCTGGGTGGCCAACCCGGCCAGCTGCACCTGGGCGGTGTTGCTCGTCGCCGGGCTGGAGGTGCCGAGGCCGACCTGCAGGCCGACGCCGTTGCCGTAGGCGTTGACGCCGCCGCCGAGGCTGCCGGGGGCGACCACCGTGCCGAGCTCGGAGTCGATGGTGGTGGAGAGGCCGACACCGGCGCCGTCACCGCCGAACTTGGTGGCCGCGCCCGAGAAGGCCTGGTCGATGCCGGCGACCTGGGTGGCGGTGCCGCCAGAGGTGCCGGGCAGCGTCACCGCGCCGATGTGGGCCTCGGTGCCGGTGCCGTAGCCGGAGAACACCGCCTTGGCGAAGGGCACGGCGCCCGAGACGGTGGCGGCGTGGACGGTACCGGCCGCTGCCGCACTGCCCCCGGTCAGCGCCAGTGCGAGCAACGCGCCGCTGCTCAGCACGGCAGCGCCGGCCGCACCGGCTCCTCGACGTCGGACCTTCATTCCTGCCTCCATGTCCCGGGGAAACCGCACCACCGGCCCGTCAGGGTAGCCAGGGGGCCACGCGCGCTGCGTGAGCCGTGCGACGGGCCGGTCGATGGGACGTTCGCCGCCGCCTGGCGCCGTTCCTGCCCCGTTTCGCAGTCTGCCGACGCCGGCCCCGCGTCGGGGTGACCGTCAGGCCAGCTCGGAGCGGAAGCGGGCGAACTCGTCGCGCAGGCCGGCGAGCTCGTCGCGCAGGGCGGCGACCTCGGCCTCCAGGGCGACGATGCGCTCACCGCCGGCGCCACCGGACCGGGGGCCGCCGACGGCGGGGGCCACAGCGCCCGGCAGCTCGGGGCCGTTCAGCACCTCGCCGGCGAGGAGGTGCGCCCAGCGCTCCTCGCGCTGGCCGGGGGCCCGCTCGAGGCGGGTGACGTACGGCTCGGCGTAGCGGTTGCGCAGCCGGTGCAGCACCCCCTCGACGCCGCCCAGGTCGTCGAGGCCGTGGTAGCGCTCGGTGCGGGTGGTCAGCTCGTTGACGGTCTGGGGGCCCCGCAGCACCAGCACGGCCAGCACGGCCAGCTCACCGGCGGTGAGGCCCCACACCTCGTGGGCCACGTGGCGGAACCGCTCGGCGCGCCCGCCGCTCGAGGCGTGCACCACCCGCAGCAGCTTGCGGGCGCGCAGCGCCCGCACCTGCTCGTCGACCTGGGCGGGGGTCCAGGCCACCACCGGGGTGCGGTTCGAGGTCTGGTTCACCCCGGCGACCAGCGCCGACATGGTCAGGGGGTACTGGTCGGGGGTGGTGGCCTCCTTCTCGAGCAGCACAGCGAGCACCCGCAGCTCTTCAGGGGTCAGCACCTCCACCCCGCCGACACTACGGCACGCCCGTCGGCCGACGACGTTGGCCGCGAGGGGCGCCGACCCGTCAGACTGGCGCCATGTCCAGCGACTCCTTCGGCGCGCGCGCCGAGCTCACCGTGGGCGACCGCACCCTCGAGATCTTCCGGCTCGACGCCCTGGCCGGCCGGTTCGACGTCGGCCGCCTTCCCTACTCCCTCAAGGTGCTGCTCGAGAACCTGTTGCGCAACGAGGACGGGGTGAGCGTCACCGCCGCCGACGTCGAGGCGCTCGCCGGCTGGCAGGCCGACGCCGAGCCGAGCGAGGAGATCGCCTTCGCTCCCGCCCGCATCCTGATGCAGGACTTCACCGGGGTGCCGGCGGTCGTCGACCTGGCGGCCATGCGCGACGCCATGCGCGACCTGGGCGGCGATCCCTCGGTGGTGAACCCGCTCATCCCCGCCGAGCTGGTGATCGACCACTCGGTGATCGCCGACGCCTACGGCACCCGGCAGGCCTTCCAGCAGAACGCCGAGCTGGAGTTCACGCAGAACGAGGAGCGCTACCGCTTCCTGCGCTGGGGGCAGACGGCGTTCGACACCTTGAAGGTGGTCCCCCCCGACACGGGCATCTGCCACCAGGTGAACCTCGAGTACCTGGCCCGCGTCGTGTTCGTCAACGACGCCGGGCAGGCCTACCCCGACACGCTGCTGGGCACTGACAGCCACACCACCATGATCAACGGCCTCGGTGTGCTCGGCTGGGGTGTCGGCGGCATCGAGGCGGAGGCGGCCATGCTCGGCCAGCCCGTGTCGATGCTCATCCCCCGGGTGGTGGGCTTCAAGCTGACCGGGTCGTTGCCGGAGGGCACCACCGCCACCGACCTGGTGCTCACCATCACCGAACTGCTGCGCAAGCACGGCGTGGTCGGCAAGTTCGTCGAGTTCTACGGGGAGGGGGTCGGCGCCGTGCCGCTGGCCAACCGGGCGACGATCGGCAACATGAGCCCCGAGTACGGCTCCACCTGCGCCATCTTCCCGATCGATGACGAGACCCTCTCGTACCTGCGGCTGTCGGGCCGGGCCGAAGCCCAGGTCGCCCTCGTCGAGGCCTACGCCAAGGCGCAGGGCCTGTGGCACGACCCGTCGGTCGAGCCGGTGTACTCCGAGCGCCTGGAGCTGGACCTGTCGACGGTGGTGCCGAGCCTCGCCGGCCCGGCCCGGCCCCAGGATCGGGTGCGCCTCGACCAGGCCCGCGACGGCTTCCGCAGCGCGCTCGCCAAGGTGCTGGGGAAGGAGCCGGAGGCGGGGGAGCGCCCCGCCAACCCGACGCCGGTCGTGCCCGCCCAGGGGGGCGAGAGCTACCAGCTCGACCACGGCCACGTGGTCATCGCCGCCATCACCAGCTGCACCAACACGTCGAACCCCGAGGTGATGGTCGCCGCCGGGCTGCTGGCCAAGAAGGCCGTCGAGCGGGGGCTGACCGCCAAGCCGTGGGTCAAGACCACCCTGGCGCCGGGCTCGAAGGTGGTCATGGACTACTACGAGCGCGCCGGGCTCACCCCCTACCTCGACAAGCTGGGCTTCGACCTGGTCGGCTTCGGGTGCACCACCTGCATCGGCAACTCCGGGCCGCTGCTGCCGGAGATCTCCGCCGCGGTCAACGACGGCGACCTGGCGGTGGTGTCGGTGCTGTCGGGCAACCGCAACTTCGAGGGCCGCATCAACCCCGACGTGCGCATGAACTACCTGGCGTCGCCGCCGCTGGTGGTCGCCTACGCCATCGCCGGGTCGATGGACCTCGACATCGTCGGCGAGCCGCTCGGCACCGACCCCGACGGCACCCCGGTCTACCTGCGCGACATCTGGCCGTCGCCGGCGGAGGTGGCCGACATCGTCGGCACGTCGGTCGACAGCTCGATGTTCCGGTCGTCCTACGCCGACGTCTACGCCGGCGACGAGCGCTGGCAGAGCCTGGAGGTGCCCACCGGTGACGCCTACCAGTGGGATTCGACGTCGACCTACGTGCGCAAGCCGCCCTACTTCGAGGGCATGACCGTCGAGCCCCCCGCCGAGCTCCACGACGTGCGCGCCGCCCGGGTGCTCGCCGTGCTCGGCGACTCGGTGACCACCGACCACATCTCCCCGGCCGGCAACATCCGCCGCGACGGGCCGGCCGGCCGTTGGCTGGTCGACGGCGGGGTCGACCCCTCCGACTTCAACTCCTACGGCAGCCGCCGGGGCAACCACGAGGTGATGATCCGGGGGACGTTCGCCAACATCCGCCTGCGCAACCGGCTGGCGCCCGGCACCGAGGGTGGCGTCACCCGGCACCTGCCCGACGGCGAGCAGATGTCGATCTACGACGCCGCCCAGCGCTACGCCACCGAGGGCGTGCCGCTGGTGATCCTCGCCGGCAAGGAGTACGGCTCGGGCTCGTCGCGCGACTGGGCGGCCAAGGGCACCGCGCTGCTCGGCGTCAAGGCCGTGATCGCCGAGAGCTTCGAGCGGATCCACCGCTCGAACCTGGTGGGGATGGGCATCCTGCCCCTGCAGTTCGCCGCCGGTCAGTCGGTGGCGTCGCTCGGCCTCACCGGCGAGGAGGAGATCAGCGTCGAGGGCCTCGAGGGCCTCGGCGCCGACCGGGCGCTGCCCCGCACGCTGCAGGTGCGCGCCGGGGACACCACCTTCGAGGTGACGCTGCGCATCGACACGCCGAAGGAAGCCGACTACTTCCGCCACGGCGGCATCCTGCAGTACGTGCTGCGCCAGCTGCGGGCCCGCACCGCCGGCTGACGTGCCGCCCGGGCGGCGGGGCCACGGCCGGCCCCGCCGCCTCGGTGCGCGACCGGTGCGGTGACCGGTCTGTGCGAGCATCGGGGCATGTCCGGCGCTGCGTTCTTCGACCTCGACCGCACCCTGCTCACCGGGTCGAGCACCCCGACGATCAACGAGGCGCTCTTCGAGGCCGGCCTGGCCAGTCGCCGGGGCGCCCCCGGCCAGGAGCTGTTCATGGCCGGCTACCGCATCTTCGGCGAGAGCGCCCCGTCGATGCTCCTGGCGCGCGCCGCAGCGCTCACGGCGAGGGGGAAGCGGGTCGACCAGGTGCGGGCGGCCGCCGAGACGGCCGCCGAGCGCCTCGAGCGCGACGTGGTGCCCTACGCCCACCCCCTGATCGAGTGGCACCGGGCCGAGGGCCGCAAGGTGGTGCTGGCCACCACCACCCCCGAAGGCCTGGTGCGCCCGCTGGCCGAGCGACTCGGCTTCGACGACGTGGTGGCCACCCGCTGGGCCACGAAGGTCGACGCCGAAGGGGTCGAGCGCTACACCGGCGGGGTCGACGGCGGCTTCGTGTGGGCCCTCGGCAAGCTGCTGGCCGCCCGCCGGTGGGCGACGGCGAACGGGGTCGACCTCCGCGAGTCGTGGGCCTACAGCGACAGCGTCTACGACCTCCCGCTGCTCGAAGCGGTCGGCAACCCCACCGCGGTCAACCCGGACCTGCGCCTCTACGCCGCCGCCAAGGCCCAGCGATGGCCGGTCGTGCACCTCGACGCCCCCGCCGGGGTGCCCAAGCTGTTCGGCGTCGAGCTGCTCGACCTGCTGGGCGCCCTCCCGCCGCGCGCCGCGTTCCCCTACGCCCGCTTCGACGTCGCTGGCCTCGGGCACATCCCCCGTCGCGGGCCGGTGCTGCTGGTGGCGAACCACCGCAGCTACTTCGACCCGATGGTGCTGGCCCGGGTGGCGCTCGACGCCGGCCGGCGCCCCCGGTTCCTCGGCAAGAAAGAAGTGGTCGACGCCCCCGTCGTGGGCCAGCTGGCCCGGTTCACCGGCGCCGTCCGCGTCGACCGCGACGGCGACGCCCGCCTGGCCTACGAGGAGGCGCTGCAGGCGCTGCGGTGCGGCGAGCTGGTGGTGATCCTGCCGCAGGGCACGATCCCGCGCGGCGAGGCGTTCTTCGACCCCAAGCTGCAGGGCCGCAGCGGTGCCGCCCGCCTGGCTGCCGCCACAGGCGCCCCGGTGGTGCCCGTGGGCATCTGGGGGTCCGAGGCCGTCTGGCCCCGCTCGTCACGGCTGCCGACGGTGACCAAGCTGCTCGACCCGCCGACGGTGCGGGTGCGGGTCGGGGCGCCCGTCGACGGCTTGGTCGGCGACGACCCCCACGCCGACACCGAGCGGATCTTGGAGGCGATCAGCGCGCAGCTCCCCGACGAGGCCCACCTGGCCCGCATCCCTACCCCGGACGAGCTGGCCCGCACCGTCCCCGCCACCGTGCGGTAGGGGCAGCTGCGTCAGGCGGAGCCGCCGCTCTTCTCGGGCCCGGGCATGTGCTCGCGTGCGCTGTCGACGCTGGGAGCCGTGCCGCCGGTCGGCGTGTCGCGCAGGTGCTGGTAGAGCGCCCGCACGGCCATCAAGACGTTGGGCTTCTTGGGGGGGGCGTCGGGCCGCGGGTCGGTCTGCGCGGTCGCCTGCACCACCCGCGTCGAGGGCAGGCCGCGCTCGCCCGACGGGCCCAGCCGCTCGGCCAGGTCGTCGGCGAGGCGGTCGTCTTCCCGCTCGCGGTCGAAGAACTCGGCGATCACGCGCACCGCCCGGTCGACCTCGGGGGTGTTGAGCACGATGGCCTGGCGCTGGCGGGCCACGTGGTCGAGGTCGGAGATCGCCTGGCGGCGGCCAGCCCGGTCGCCTTCGATGCGCTCGGCCAGGTCGGTGTGGCCGTCAGCGCGCAGCTTGGCGGCCAGCGCGTCTTTGGCGGACTCCCGCACGGCCATCTGCTGCAGGAGCAGCTTGGCCGCCGACCCGCGCTCCCAGCGCACGTCGACGTCGTCGCCCTGCTCGAGGGTGGCGGTGTCGTGGCGCCACTTGTCGACCAGGAACCCGACTTCGCGGTCGGCCGCCTCCAGGCTGTCGAGGGCGTCGACAGGGTTGTCGACGTTCACGGCGGGCGCATCGCTCATGCACGGTTTCTGCCCCCCGAGGCCTCGGCGTACGCCTGCAACAGGGGCGGTGGCACCCCTCAGCGGGCGGGCGGCGGGTGCAGGCCCCGGCTGGCGTCGAGGTTGTCGGCGACCACGTCGTCGAGCAGCGCCAGCACGGCCCGTGCCGCGGCGCTCGGCCGGCTGCGCCGGCGGGTGACCACGCCGACGCGGCGGCGGGGGAGCCCGGTGACGGCGATGCGGGCGAAGTCGGCGTCGCCGGAGCGCACCTCGGCGGCGCCGGTCGCCGGCAGGATCGCCGGTCCGAGGCCTCGCAGGGTGAGCGACGCGATCAGCCGCAGACCGTCGAGCTCGGCCTGGGCCTCGAGGGTGACCCCGACGGCGGCGGTGGCCTCGTCGATCTCGGTGCGGAACGTGGTGCCGGGGGCGGGCAGCAGCAGGCGCATGCCGTCGAGGTGGGTGATGTCGACCTCGGCCTTGCCGGCGAGGGGATGGCCGGCCGGCACGACGAGCACCAGGTCCTCGTCGAAGAGGGGCCGCTCGGCGAGGTCGGGCGAGAGGTGGGGCAGGTTGACCACGGCGGCGTCGACGGCCCCTGCGGCCAGCTGCGGCTCCAGGGTGGTGGAGGTGCCCTCGCCGATCACCAGGCGCACGGACGGGTGGGTGACCTCGAGGGCCTCGAGCAGCAGCGGCACCAACCAGCGGGCGGTGGTGCCGATCATGCCCAGGTGCACGGTGCCCACGACCTCGTTGCGCAGGGCGGCCAGGTCGGAGCGCACGGCGTCGAGCTCGGCGGTGACCCGCCGCGCCCGCTCGACGACCGCGGTGCCCTCGTCGGTCAGCACGCCGCCCTGCCGGTCGACCAGCTGCACGCCGAGCTCCCGCTCGAGGCGGGCGACGTGGGTCGACACGTTCGACTGCACGGTGTGGAGGGCGAGGGCCGCCGCCGAGAAGCTGCCGTGATCGGCGATGGCGATGAGCGCCTGCAGCTGTCGCAGCTCCATGTGGGCGGCACGGTACCGCCGGTCACCCCCCGGCGCCCGCCGGGGCCCGCTTGGCGCGGTACATGGCCAGGTCGGCCCGGCCGACCAGCTCGGCGGCGGCGCAGGAGCCGGCCGCCGCCATGCTGGTGCCCACGCTGGCGGCCGCCCCGGCGGCGGCGACACCGCCGCGCACCCGGGCGGCGACGCCCGCCAGTTCCTGCTGGCCGGGGATCTTCGGGCAGACGACGAGGAACTCGTCGCCGCCGATGCGACCCACCCGGTCGCCGTCGCGCACCGCCTCAGAGATCGCCGCCGCCACCCGCCGCAGCAGCTCGTCGCCGGCGGCGTGGCCGTGGTCGTCGTTGACCCGCTTGAAGTCGTCGAGGTCGACGAAGGCGACGCCGACGTGGCCGCCGGGGTCGGCGAGGGCGTGGTCGAGCACCGCGAGGATGCCGGCCCGGTTGAGGGTCCCGGTGAGCGGGTCGCGCGCCGCCCGGCCAGCCAGGTCGGTGACGTCGACCACGCACAGCAGCACCCCGGTCACGGTGCCGCCGTCGCGCACCGCCGAGAGGGTGATGCGCGCCCGGGCCTCCCGGCCGGGGCCGGGCGGGTGCAGGTCGAGCTCGAGCTCGGTGTCGTGGCCGCTGGCGGCGACGGCCGCCACCGCCGGCCCGAGGCGGTCGGCGGCCCGGGCCGGCAGGGCGGCGAGCACGTCGGCGAGCGAAGCGACGCCGTCGACGTCGAGCAGGCGCAGCAGGGCGGTGTTGGCGTAGGTGACGCCTCCGGCGGCGGCCAGGTGGGCCAGGCCCACGGGCACGGCCTCGGTCACCCGGCGCAGCAGCTCCTCCTGCTGGCGGAGGGCGTCGACGGCGTGCATCTCGGCGGAGACGTCGATCAGCTGGCAGCGCACCTCGAAGCGGCCGGGGTCGGCGTCGCGCAGGTCGTTGCAGGTCTCCAGCCACAGGTAGGTGCCGTCCTTGTGGCGGTGGCGGAGGCGTACGGTGTGCTGGCCCCTGCGGGCGACCATGCTCATCCAGTTGTCGACCGCCCGTGACTGGTCGTCGGGGTGGATGAGCGAGAGGCTGCGGCTGCCCACCACCTCGGCGCGTGCCCAGCCGAGCAGGCGGCAGAAGTCGTCGTCGACGGCGGTGATCTCGCCGTTCGGGCCCTTGGTGAGCACGGCGACCCGGGGTCGGGTGGCCTCGACCGGCGCGATCGTCGGGCTGGCCGAGCCCTCCGCCGTGCGGCACAGGCGCACCAGGCCGCCGATCTCGTCCCTGAGGTCGAAGTAGTCGACGGTCAAGGCGGTCCCCGGCTGCGAGGCCATGCGCACCGTGGTCGTCGCCATCCCCCGGTCGACGGCGTCGAGGAAGGCGGCGGTCAGCCGGCCCCGGTCGTCGTCGACCACCAGGTCGAGCAGCGAGCGGTCGTCGACGCGGTGGTCGGGCCCGAGGGCCACGTCGTCGGGCCAGGGGAGGATCTGCCCGTGGTTGTCGACGAGGCCGACCAGGGCGACGGGGTGGCGCCCGAGCCAGCGGCGCAGGCCATCGACGAGGGGCCGGTTCCCGTCTGGGCCCACCGTCGGCCGCGCACCGGCCCCCTCGATCGGCATGCTCGCCCACCTCCCTGCCCTCTCATCGGCCGGTCCGGCGAAGGCCTGAGGATGCTGATCGTCGATCGACTACAACTTCGGCCATCGCCGGCCGCCGGGGGCGGGTGCCGAGGCCCGGCCCGACCGGCCACCGGGCCCGAGCGCCCAGCTTCGCCGCCACGCCCCGACGGCGTCGGGGCCGGTGAGCCGGGGGCTGGCCCCCGCCGCCGCCCGCCTGCGGGCGCTGTACCAGTCGCCGGTCGCCTCGTCGGCCAGGGCGGCGATGGCGGCCTCGAGCTCGACGGCCAGCGCCCGGGCGTCGACGCCGTCGCCGGCGCGCAGCGGGCGGCCGAAGGTCACCGTGGTGCGCCCCGGCGAGGGGCGGCTGGTCCCGCGGGGCAAGACCCGCCGGGTGCCCTCGATGTGCAGCGGCACCACCGCCACGCCGGCGCGCACCGCCAGCCAGGCGGCACCGGGCTCGTGGGGACGCCCCCAGCCGTCGGGGCTGCGGCCGCCCTCGGGGAAGATCACCAGGCTCCACCGGTCGGCGAGCAGCGCCTGCAGCTGGTAGGTGGAGGCGCGGCTGATGCGGGTGCGCTCGATGGGCACCGCCCCGATGACCAGCGCCGAGGCCGCCGCCTTCGCTCGGGTGTCGAAGAAGTAGTCGGCGGCGCCCGCGACCACGGTGCGGTGGCGCCACGGCTCCGGGAGCACCGACAGCACCAGCGGGGTGTCGACGTGGCTGGCGTGGTTGGCGGCGAACACCACCGGCTCGTCGAGCGACGCCAGCCGGTCGAGCCCCCGCACCTCCGGTCGGGCCAGGGCCCGCATGGCCGGGGTGGTGAGCAGCTCGGTGACCAGCAGGCGGGCCACCCGGGCGGGGGGGCGGCGGGCCCAGCTCGTGTCGTAGGCGACGCCGAGGTGGCGCTCGAGAGGGGGGCGGGGCACCGACGTGGGCCACGTCGGCGGGCCGAACGGGAACGTCGACGGCCGGGGTCGGAGGCGCGACGCGGCGCGCGCCCACGCGGCGGGGCCCCCGTCGCGGAGGCGCTCCAGGTTGACCGGCACCTTCCGCTTCGGTGGTGTCGAGCCGGGCAGGGAGGTCACCGGACGTCGGCGAGCATGATCGGCGGGCAGTGCAGGTGGGAGATGGTGGGCGAGGGCCCGACCGTGTCGGCGGCCATCTCCAGGGCGTCGGCCAGCGTGGTCGCCGGGGAGAACCCCAGCCGCCGCACGGCGGCCGGGTCGCCGCCCACGATGATCACATCACCGAGGTGCTCGAGGGCGTGGCTGCCCCAGTACCACATGTAGAACGGGTGCACCCCGTGGTAGGCGTGGCTGGTGCGGTAGAGGTGCCGGTACCACTCGTCGTTGGCGAAGCGCTCCTCGTAGGTCTTCTCGATCTCGATCGGGTCGGTGGTGTCGGCCAGCACCTCCTCGAAGAAGTCGATGTAGCTCGGGTGGTGCACCGGGTTGAACGCCCACGGCGTGGGGTGCGACAGGATGGCCACGCCGCCCTGGCGCACGATCGGCTTGCCCCGGTACAGGTTGAACAGGTAGCCGAGCCCCATGCACATCACCAGGATCGGGTTCATGATCGAGTTGACGTTGTAGGGGCAGATGTAGGGCACCCCGAAGATGGCGACGTCGCTCTGGCCCTCCACCGGCACCAGCTGCTGCGCGTAGACCGCCTCGGTGGTCGCCGCGTGCACCGCCTCGACCTCGCCGGCCCACACGCCGGTCATCTCATACGGCGCCTTCACCGAGTGGAAGATCGAGCGGGCGGCCGCCGGCGGCGTGCGCCTGAGGGCGGCGCTGGTGGCCAGGTAGGCGGCCCGGTCGCGTAGGTCCCACTCCCACTCGCGCTTTTGCAGGAACGCCATCGGCTTGGGGAACGCATCGTTGTTGAGCGTGGTCTCGATCTGGAACACCTTGATGCCGGCGTCCCTGATCAGCCGGCCCATCCGCCAGTTGCTCGAGTGCAGCTCGCTGTTGTGCTGGTCCATGAACGAGCGGCTGTGGCGCATCGTCCGCACGTTGTGGTGGTGGCGCAGGCTGCGGTAGCTGGCCAGGCCGGTGGCGACGCTCTTGTGGCCGCCGTCCATCGCCACCAGGTTGATGTTGACGTAGACGATCAGGTCGCTCTCGGCGGCCCGTCGGTTGATCTCGACGTCCTCCCCACGGTCGGTCACCCCGAGGTGGGTGAGGCCGTCGGGGTCCTCGGCGTCGTGCTGGAGCAGCAGGCCGTGGGGGGCGAAGCTGTCGTAGACCCGGTCGCCGACGGCGTGGCGGAGCTCGGACTCGGTCATGCGCCGGTGCAGCGCCAACGCACAGATGAGCACGACATCGTCGACGCCGGCGCGCGCCGCCAGCTCGAGCACCGCCTCGATCACCCGTTGCCGGTTGTCGGGCCCCTGCATCGGGGGCAGGGGCAGCGACACGTCGTCGAAGGCGATGGTCAGGCGCATGCCGGCCCGCAGCAGGTCGGGCAGCGGGGGGCTGTCGCCCCGGGGCTGGTGCAGCGCCTCCCATATCGCCGCGTCGGGGTCGTCGAGGCCGGCGAGCGGCTCGGGCGCGTAGATCACCCGTGACCGGTCGGCGGGCAGGCGCTCGAGGCGGAAGCCCTCACCGTGCCAGGTGAGGATCGGCGGCGTCGAACGGTCGACGTCGAGCACGAAGCCGGGGCGGGGCATGGGTTACCTCCGTCGTCCGGGGCCTCGCGGCCCGGGGCGCAGGTCGAACGCCACCTTGACCGCGCCCCGCCGGCCGGCTTCGGCAGCGTGGGCGATGGCCTCGGCGTGGCGCTCGAGGGTGTATGTGGCGCTGAGCAGCGAGCCGAGGCCGGCTGCGTCGATGAGCTCGATGGCGAGGTCGAAGCTGTGGCGGCCCTGCTGGGAGGGCTCGGGGCCGTAGGCGTAGGCGCCGGCCAGGGCGATCTCCCGTTGCCAGAGCGGCGTGAGGTCGACGGTGGTGTGGCCGGGCATGCCGAGCAAGGTGATGGTGCCGCCGGGGCGGGCCACCGCCAGGGCGTCGGCGATGCTGGCGGGCGACCCGACGCAGTCGAGCACCAGCCCGGCACCGGCGGTCAGCTGGCCGTTGTCGAGCAGCCAGCCGCCGGTGGTGCGCCGCACGGCCCGGCGCACCTCGCCGGCACCGACGACGGTCGTCGCCCCCAGCCGGCGGGCGTGGTCGCGCTGCACCGGGTGCTTGGCGACGACGATGGTGCGCTCGATGTCGGGGCGGAACCGGGTGATGGCGGCCAGGGCGGCTAGGCCGATGGTGCCGGCGCCGATCACGACCGCCAGGCCGTCGCCGGGGGCGGGGCCGGCCAGGGCCCCGTGGAGGCCGCAGGCGACCGGCTCGACCAGCACCGCGGCCTCGTCGGCCATGGCGTCGGGCACCTCGTGCAGCTGGGCGGGGTGGGCGACCAGTCCGGTCGACCACCCCCCGCCGACGTCGGCGCAGAACCCGGTCTGCAGGCCGGGGGCGAGGTGGCCGGCGGTCAGGCGGTGGCAGCGGCGGGCCTGGCCGGCGGCGCACGCCGGGCACGGCGGGTCGATGCCCCGCACGGCGCAGCCGAGCACGGGCTCGACGACGACCCGGCGGCCGTCGTCGGTGTCGGCCACCACCTCGTGGCCGGGCACGAACGGGAACGTGACGATCGGCTCGAACCACTGCGACGACCGGGCGTCGACGGTGGCCAGGTCGCTGCCGCAGATGCCGGCGAGGCGGGGCCGCAGCCGCAGCCATTCGGGGCCGGGCAGCTCCGGCGGGTCGATCTCGGCCAGGCGCAGGGGCCCCACCTTGCCCCCGGCGCCGGGACGCCAGCCCGACGCCGCCCGGGCGGCGGCGAACCGGGTGACCGACCGTTCGACCTGCAGTGCCCTCACCGGGCCGCCCCGGTGGCGGCGCCGGGGGCCCGGCTGGTGCGAGGTCCGATCGGCAGCAGGCGCGGGGCGGCGCCGGCGGCCTTCGGCCACGTCTCGGTGTGCCACCCGCGCTTGCGGGCGATGGCAGCCAGCTTGGTCTCGGCGTTGACCGCGACCGGGTGGCCCACCGCCTCGAGCATCGGCAGGTCGCTGGCGGAGTCGGCGTAGGCGACGCTCTGCTCCAGCTCGAGGCCGTGGGCGGCGGCGTAGTCGGCCATGAGCATGGCCCGAGCCTCGCCGGTCGGCGGGGTCACCGACAGCTCGCCGTCGAACTGGTCCGTGCCGGTGGCGTCGGGGCGGCGGCCGAGCTCGGCGCACACGACGTGGTCGAACAGCGGCCGCAGCGGGTCGACGACCACGTCGAGGGCGCCGGTGATGAGCAGCGTCTTGTGGCCCAGCCGGCGGTGCTCGCGGACGCGGCGGATGCCGGCAGGGAACGACTTGGCAAGCACCATGTCGCTGAACAGCTCCCACCCGTCGGCCTCGAGCCGGCCGACCGGGGCCCCGTCGTAGCGGCGGTAGAAGTAGCGCAGGAAGTCGCCGCGGTCGGCTCGGTCGAGGGCGAGCAGCCGGGGGGCCTCCCGCAGGGCCCGGGCCACGAACCGCACCCGGTCGACCTCGTCGAGGTGGCGGGTGGCCAGCCACGACCAGGAGTCGACGACGTTGCTGGCGATCAGGGTGTTCTCCAGGTCGAACACGGCGAGGTGGCGTTCGGGCGCCAGCACCGCCCGGCGGCCACGCTCGGCGCGGGAGAGGCCCGTCGCCCCGGTCGACCGGCGGGCCGGGGTGCCCGGCTCGGGGGCGAGGCGCACCCGGGCGTGGGCGACCACCGACGGCAGGTAGACGTCGTGGCAGAAGTGGGGCCAGTCGATCGCCGCGGGGTCGAGGCGAAGTCGGCCTGGTCGGCGGCCGGCAGCGACCGCCACAGGGCGAGCAGCCGGTCGAGGCCGAAGATGGCCTCGGTCTCGGTGTAGGCGCCGTAGAGCTCGACGTAGCCGAGGGCCCGCTCCGCCTCGTCGCGCCGCTCCTCGACGCGGGCGGCGGCGTCGGCCATCGTCGCCCGCAGCGGCAGCGCCTGCAGCGCCCGTTCGGCGGCGCCGAGCGCCTGGGCCGTGCGGCCGAGCTGCTTCTGCACCCGCCGGCGACCCGGGAACGACCACTCGGGCACGCTGATCGGCTGGTCGCGGCTGTCGGCGAGGGGGTGCTCGGTGAACCACTCCTGCACCAGGTCGACCAACTGGCGGTAGCGCAGCGGGTTGCGGGCCCCCGACGCCGAGTGCACCACGTCGGGCGCGCCGTCGGGCATGGGGCCGCGGGCGGCGACGGCCATGATGGCGGCCACCACCATGTCGACGGGGATGACGTCGATGACGCCCTCGGGGATGCCCGGGAACTCCTTGAGCAACCCGCGGGCGTAGCCGATGATCACCGGGTCGGCCATGCGGAACCCCCGGATCCACCCCGGGTGCGGTTCGGCCATGGCCGCCTCGATGATCGACGGGCGGAGGATCGTCACGGGCAGGTCGCCGCGGTTGTCGAGCAGCGCCCGCTCGCCCAGCGCCTTGGTGTAGGCGTAGGCGTCGGGCCAGCCGAGGCCCTGCGCCCGGGCCTTGCCGATCTCGACCATGCGGGCGTCGACCCACTCCTCGCGGAGCTTCTCGGCGCGGGCGGCGAGCAGCGGGGTGCCGGCGGCGCCGAGCTCGGAGCGGGCCTTGGCCATGAACCGCTGCAACTGCTTCGGCTCCCGGCTGGCCGCGTCGGCGTCGGAGCGGGCCCGGCGGGCGGCGTCGACCTCCGGACGCCACGCCAGCTGGGTGGCCCACGGCGTGTCGGGCAGGACCGCCTCGGGCACCGTGCCCCGGCGCGTGCCGGCCACGTAGGCGGTGGAGATGGCGACCAGGTGCGGCTTGTCGGCGGCCGGCGTGCCCGCGTGCAGGTCATTGAGCACGGCGGCGACGCGCGACGACCCCAGAAGGTTCACCTCGACGGCCCGGTCGAGCGGCGAGTCGAAGCTCACCGTGGCGGCCGAGTGGATGACCGTGGCGCAGCCGGCGAGGGTGCGCCGCCCCTCCTCGTCGAGACCGAGGCCGTCGGCCCCGACGTCGCCGGCCATCACCAGGATGCGGCGGTCGACCTCGTCGTCGAAGCGGTCGCCGAGCTCCCGGCGCAGCCGGTCGAAGCAGGTGTTGCGCAGCACCTCCCGCCGGATGCGGTCGCGCGGGCCGCGCCGGCCGGGGCGCACGAGCAGGGCCACCTCGCAGCCCGGCACGGTGCGCAGCAGGCGCTCGACCAGTGCCGTGCCGAGGAAGCCGGTGGCGCCGGTGACGCCGATGCGTCGCCCGTCGAGGGCTTCACGCAGCATGCCAACCGTTCTACCATCTGGTCAGTGGCGGGGGCGACGACAGCGGCGCCGGTGGCAACCCAGGAGCGGGTCCTCGACGGTGCCCTCCGGGCCTTCGGCACCCGCGGGTACGAGGGCACCTCGCTCGACGCCATCGCCGCCGACCTCGGCATCCGCAAGCAGACGATCCTCTACCACTTCCCGTCCAAGGAGCTGCTGCTCGAGGCGGTGATCGACCGGGCCGGCGCCGAGCTGGTCGCCGCGCTGGAGGGTGCCCTGGCCCGGTCGGGCCCCGGCTGGGGCAGGGTGGAGGCCATCGTGCGGTCGGTGTTCCGCCTCGCCGCCCGCCGCCCGGAGCTGCTCGGGCTGCTCCGGGAGGTGAGCCGGCTCGGGCCGCCGCCCGCCACCCAGCTGCGCCTGCGCCTCGAGCCGTTCGTGGCGGCCGCCACCGTCTACCTCGACGAGGAGATGCGGGCCGGCGCCATCCGCCGCCAAGACAGCCGCCTGCTGCTGCTCGCCGCTTACTCGGCGGTGATCGGCATGGCCACCGAGGTGGAGGTGCTGCGCGCCGTGGGCCTCGAGCCGACGGCCCGCAACCTGGTGCGCCGGCGGGCCGAGCTGCTCGCCTTCCTGCGCTCGGCCCTGCTGGCCGAGGCTTGACGCACCGTCAGCGGCGGCGGCGGCCCTTGGCCGGCGGGGTGCGGTCTTTCGGGGGGGTGTAGCGGCCGGTCGGGCGGCTGCGGGCGGTCACCGTCGCCCCTGCGCCGGGCGCGGCACCCGAGCCGGCGGCGCCGGTGCGGCCCCGGCCGCCGGAGGGGGCCCGCCCGGCGGCCCGATCGGCCTGGCGCTTGGCGCGGTCGGCCCGGGTCTGGCGGAAGTAGACGAGCACGGCGAACGCGGCGGGCAGCAGGAAGCCGGCGGTGCGCACGCCCGCGAGGGCGTTGGGCGACTTGACCTGACCGACGAAGAACCCGCCGACGAGGGCGAGGGAGGCCGACGCCAGCCGGTTGCGCAGCCGCACGGTGCCCACCAGGGCGGCGGCGGCGGCCAGGGCCAGCACCTGCCAGAGGATGCCGGGGTGGGCCGGTGCGCCCTTGCCGCTGCGGTCGACGAGCAGCACCACGGCGGCCACGGCGACGGCCAGGCCGGCCACGACGGCGTAGGTCGGCTCCGTGCCGCGCATGCGGCTGGTCGGCAGCTCGGCGTCGTCGGCCTCGGCGGCCATCAGTGCCCGCCCGCGTCGGGGCCGGGGGCGCCCTCGGGCCCCGCGTCGGCGCCGTCACCGGCGCCAGCGGCCTCGTCGCGGCCGCGCAGGAGCCACGGCCGGATGCGCACCACCGACCGGCGGGCCACGAGGGGATCGAACTCGGCGTCGACCGCCAGGTCTTCGGGCGGGTCGCCGGAGGTCTCCTGCACGATGGCCGGCTCCTTGCGCTCCGGCTCGAAGACCTCTTTGAGGCCGAAGGCGAACCCGCTCATGATGGCGCCGGTCGCCGACCGCTTCCGCCAGCGCTCGACCCGGCCGGGCAGCGCCGTGTGCTGCCCCTCGCCGAGTGGGTGGTCGCCGTCGGGCCCGGGTGCGGGGGCGACGTCGTCGGGTGCCGGGGCCGCCGGCGGGCGCTCCTCGGCCATGGGCCTCACGGTACCGGGCCGTCGTAGCGCACAGCGAGCAGCGCCACGTCGTCGTCGCCCTCGGCGACCATGCGCTCCAGGCACAGGGTGGCCAGCTCGTCGGGCGAGCATCGGTGGGCGACGCCGTCGAGGTGCGCCGACAGCTCGGCCAGCCCATCGGCGACCGGCCTGCTGCGCGACTCGACCAGGCCGTCGGAGAACAGCACGATCGTCGAGCCGGGGGCCAGCAGGTGGGCCGACGACAGGAACAGCGGCGCCTCCCGGACCCCCATCGGCGTGTGGGGCTCGCCCCGGAGGTAGCCGGCTGACCCACCCGGGTCGACGACGAGGGGCGGCGGGTGCCCGGCGAGCACCACCTCGAGGGCGCCGGTGCGAGGGTCGAGCACGGCGCACACGGCCGTCGCCAGCGCCCCGTCGGCGACGTCTTGGAGGAGCAGGTCGAGGCTGCGCATCAGCACGGTGGCCGGCAGCTGCTGGAGGGCGTAGGCCCGCATGGCCGTGCGCAGCTGCCCCATGACGGCGGCGGCGCGCGGCCCGCGCCCCACGACGTCGCCGACGGCGAGCATCACCCGGCCGTCGTCCATCACGATCGTGTCGTACCAGTCGCCGCCCACCTGGGTGCCGCCCCCGCCGGCGACGTAGCGGGCGGCGAGGCGCAGCCCGTCGACGGCCACCAGGGTCGACGGCAGCATCGCCCGCTGCAGGGTCTCGGCG
Organism: Acidimicrobiales bacterium; assembly: GCA_035718085.1. GTDB lineage: Bacteria > Actinomycetota > Acidimicrobiia > Acidimicrobiales > Palsa-688 > DASTHS01. The sequence goes on from DASTHS010000096.1 coordinate 38,476, forward strand.
ATGAGGTGCTCCTGGGCGAAGCGCTCGGCGTTGGCGATGGCGGCGACCGCCAGCTGGGCCAGCTGCACGAGCACCACCTCGTCGGCGGCGCTGAAGTCGCCCTCCGCCTTGTCGGCGACCTGGATCAACCCGAGCACCTCGTCGTCGCGGCTGATGAGCGGCGCGGCCAGCCACCCCTCGAGCATCGGGTGCCCGGCGGCCACGTAGCGGGCGCCGACGTCACGCAGCGTGCGGTCGATCTGGTCGCGGGTCATGCGCACGACGGTGGGCCCCTCGAGCACCAGGTCGTAGATCGGCCCCAGGTCGCGCTCGGCCCCCTCCGACGCCCAGGCGGCGTACTTGGCGGTGAAGCTGCGCGAACGCTCCGGGAGCGGCATCGACGGGCGGGCGGTGATCACCGTCTCGGCCTCGTTCGCCCCGGTGACGGCCCGGGCGCTGTCGTTGATCACCCGCAGCACGTCTTCCAGGGCGAGGGTCGAGTTGATGGCCAGGGCGGCGTCCGCCAGCTTGCGCAGCCGTTCGACCTCCTGCTCGTAGCGCTGCTCGAGCTGCTCGGTCAGCCGGGTGGTCTGCCGGCGCAGCAGGTCGGTCTTGGTGGCGAGGTCGACGAAGACCTTCACCTTGGCCTGGATGAGCGCGGGGTCGACCGGCTTGGTGACGTAGTCGACCGCCCCGCTGGTGAAGCCCTCGAGGATCTCGGTGGGGGTGGTCGACACCGCCGAGAGGAAGATGATCGGGATGTGCGACGTGCGGTCGCGGCTCTTGATGCGCCGAGCGGTCTCCATGCCGTCCATCACCGGCATCTGGACGTCGAGCAGGATCACCGACACCCGCTCCCGCAGGAGCAGCTTCAGCGCCTGCTCCCCGCTGGCGGCGGTGAGCACGCGCAGACCGAGCGGCTCGAGCGCCGCCTCCATGGCCCGGAGGTTCGCAGGACGGTCGTCGACCACCAGCACGGCGGCCCCGGAGGCGTCGGTCACCGCTGGCTGCCCAGCCGGGCGGCGAGGCCCTCGACCGTGTCGACGCCGTCGGGCGCCACCGCCGAGATGACCGCCTCGGGCATCTCGGGCCGCTCGGCGTCGGCCGGGTGCTGCACGTAGACCTGCCCGCCGGCCCGCTTGACCGCGGCGGCCCCGGCGGCCCCGTCGGCGTTGGCGCCGGTCAGCACGACCGCCGCCAGCGAGGGGCCGTAGCTCTCGGCGGCGGACTCGAGGGCCACGTCGATCGACGGGCGGCTGTAGGCGACCGGTGCGTCGAGGCTGAGCGCCAGCGAGCCCGGCTCCACGAGGACGTGGTAGTCGGGAGGGGCGAGGTACACCGTCGACGGCGCGATCGGCTCCTTGTCTTCGGCGTCGACGACCGCCAGGGCCGTCCGGCGCTGCAGGTTGGTGCGCATCACGCCGGCGGGGCTCCCGGCGCCTCGGTGCTGCACGACGACGATCGGGCAGCCGAACGAGTCGGGGAGCGCGGCGAGCAAGCGGCCGACCGCGTCGAGGCCGCCCCATGACGTGCCGACGACCACCAGCGCAAGGGTAGCGATCAGGCCGTCCTCCGGTAGATCTTCTCCCGCCCGTCGACCTCGTCGAAGCTGCCGGCGTGGGCGCTGAAGCGCAGTGACTCCTTCGAGCCGAGGGCGAGGAAGCCGAAGCGCACGAGGCTGCGCTGCAACAGATCGAGCACCTTGTCCTGCAGCGAACGGTCGAAGTAGATCAGCACGTTGCGGCAGACCACGAGGTGGAACTCGTTGAACTCGCCGTCGGAGACCAGGTTGTGCTGGGCGAACACCAGGCTGTCGACCAGTGACGGGTCGAAGCGGGCGGTGTCCCCGCTGATCTCGTAGTAGTCGGAGAACGGTCGGGTGCCGCCGCCGGCCACGTAGTTGGCGGTGAACTCCCGCATGCGCTCGAGCGGGAAGCACCCGGCGCGCGCCGCGGCGACGACATCCCGGTTGATGTCGGTCGCGTAGATGCGCACCCGGCCCTCGAGCCCCGCCTCGCGCAAGGCGATGGCCAGCGAGAACGTCTCCTCCCCGCTCGAGCACCCCGGGTTCCACACCCGCACGAAGGGATAGGTGCGCAGCACGGGGACCACGGCCGTGCGCAGGGCCCGGAAGAAGCTGGGGTCGCGGAACATCGTGGTGACGTTGACCGACAGGTCGCCGAGGAGCCGGTCCATGCACGCCGGGTCGTGCAGGACCCGCTCCAACAGCCCCGACACCGTGCCGAGCTGCTCCTCGCTGATGCGCCGCCAGACCCGACGGCGGATGGAGCTCCGCGCGTACTCGCGGAAGTCGTAGCCGTAGCGCTGGTGGATGCCCTCGAGCAGCAGTCGCAGCTCGAGGTCTTCGAGGGCGTCGCGCACGCTTTTAGGCGTACAGCCACACCCGCATCAACGACACCAGCTGGGCGATGTCGATGGGCTTGGTGATGTAGTCGGATGCGCCGGCCTCGATGCTCTGCTCCCGGTCGCCCTTCATCGCCTTGGCCGTGAGGGCGATGATCGGGAGGCGACCGAAGCCCGGTGTGGCCCTGATGGCGCGCATCGTCTCGTGCCCGTCCATCTCCGGCATCATGATGTCCATCAGCACGATGTCGGTGTCGGGGTGCGCCTGCAGCGTCTCGAGGCCTTCCCGGCCGTTCTCGGCGTAGATGACCTGCATGCCGTGCCGTTCGAGCACGCTGGTCAGGGCGAAGACGTTGCGCACGTCGTCGTCGACGATGAGCACCTTCCTGCCCGCCAGGGCGTCGTCGCCGGTGTGCAGCTGCTCGAGCATGCGCCGCTGCTCCTGGGGGAGCCGGCTCGGCGGTTGGTGCAGGAACAGGGTGGTCTCGGCCAGGAGGCGCTCGGGGGACCGGGCGTCTTTGACGATGATCGTCTCCGCGTACTTCGAGAGCCTGGTCTCCTCCCGACGGGTCAGGTCCTGACCGGTGTAGATGATCACCGGGATGCGGCGGAGGCGATCGTCGGCCTTGAGCTGCTCGAGGAGGGCGAAGCCGCTGGAGCGGGGCAGCTTGAGGTCGAGCACGATGCAGTCGACGGTGCCCTCGGCGAGCTCGTCGCGCGCCTGCTCCGAGCTGGCCGCCTCGCGCACCTCGACACCGTCACCGGCGCCGAGCAGGGCGGCGATGGCGGTGCGCTCGGCGTCGTCGTCCTCCACCACCAGCACCACACGGGTCGGCCGGTCGGCGAAGGCGGCCAGGTCGGCGACCGCGGCCGCCAGGGCGCCCGGGCCGACCGGGCGGCTGGTGAACCCGAAGGCGCCGAGGCGCAGCGAGTCGTGGCGCCGCCCCGGCTCGGCCAGGACGTGGACGGGGATGTGGCGCAGGTCGGCGTCCTGCTTGAGGTGCACCAGCAGCGCGCTGCCTTCCGCGAAGTGCAGCTCGGTGTCGAGCAGCACCACGTCGGGGCGGTGCTCGCGGGCGAGCGGCAGCACCGAACCGGCGCGCGCCGTGGTCACCACCTTGAAGCCCGCGTCGCGAGCCACGAGCATCGCCTCGGCCGCCAGCCCGCCGTCCGCGGTCACGAGCAGCAGCACCCGGTCCCCGGGCGCGATCTGGCCCCGGTCGTCGGGGAGCTCGCCGGGCAGCTCGCTCCCGGTGTCGACCGCCACCGCCGGGGCGGCCGTCCCGCCGGCGGCCGGCGCAGCGCCGGCCGCGTCGGAGGTCGACGCGACGCCGACCGCGCCGTCGGCCCCGGCCTCGACGGGGGCTGCGACCCGCGGCCCGACCGGCGCGGCGTCGTCGGTGGCCGGCTCCGCGACGGGCACGTAGGCGGCGGGCAGCAGCAGGGTGAAGGTGCTGCCCGCGCCCACCTCGCTCACCAGCCGGAGCTCGCCACCGAGCAGGCGGGTGATCTCTCGGCTGATCGACAGCCCGAGGCCGGTGCCGCCGTACCTGCGGCTCGTGGTGCCGTCGGCCTGCTGGAACGCCTCGAAGACGATGCGCAACTTGTCGGCGGGGATGCCGACCCCCGTGTCGCTCACGGCGAAGGAGACCACGGATGGCGCGGCGGCCAGGGCGTCGCTGGCGTAGCGGCCACCGGTCGGTGCGCCGCTCACCTCGAGGCGCACCGTGCCGCGCTCGGTGAACTTCACGGCGTTCGACATCAGGTTCTTCAGCACCTGGTGCAGACGCTGCTCGTCGGTGACGATCGATTCCGGTGCGTCGTCGGCCAGGGCGACCTCGAGGGTCAGGCCCTTCTCGGCGGCCAGCGGCTCGAAGCTCTGCCGGAGCCGGTCGGCGACGTCGGCCAGTGCCACCGGCCCGGCGACGACCTCCATCTTGCCGGCCTCGACCTTCGACAGGTCGAGGATGTCGTTGATGAGGTCGAGCAGGTCGCTGCCGGCGCCGTGGATGGTGCGGGCGAACTCCACCTGGCGCTCGTCGAGGTTGCCCTGGTCGTCCTGGGCCAGCAGCTTGGCCAGGATGAGCAGCGAGTTGAGCGGCGTGCGCAGCTCGTGGCTCATGTTGGCGACGAACTCCGACTTGTAGCGTGACGAAAGGGCCAGCTGCTGGGCCTTCTCCTCGATGCCGAGGCGCGCCATCTCGATCTCCCGGTTCTTGACCTCGATGGCGGAGTTCTGCTCGGCCAGCAGGCGGGCCTTCTCCTGCAGCTCCTCGTTGGTCTGCTGCAGCTCCTCCTGCTGCTGCTGCAGCAGTTCCTCCGACGCCTTGAGCGACGCCGCCTGCGACTCGAGCTCGGCGTTGGACTTGCGCAGCTCCTCCTGCTGGCTCTGCAGCTCCACCGACTGCTGCTGGAGCTCCCGGGTCAGCCGCTGGGACTCATCCAGCAGCTCCTCGGTCCGCATGGTGGCGATGATGGTGTTGAGCACCACGCCGATGGTTTCGATCACCTGATCCAGGAACGACAGGTGCACCTCGCTGAACGCCTTCAGCGTGGCCAGCTCGATCACGCCGAGCACCTGGTCCTCGAACAGGATCGGCAGCACCACGATGTTCACCGGGTCGGACTGG
>DASTHS010000097.1:0-5816 GCA_035718085.1 Acidimicrobiales bacterium
TCGACCAGGTCGGCGACGCCGGTGCCCCGCCGGGCCAGGCCGTCGAGCAACTCGGCGATGCTGCGCCGATCACCCGCCCGGGCCAGACCGAGCACCACGTCGGTGACATCCGCGGGCGGGTGGTCGATGCTCATGGCACCGGCGTCGGCCGCCGACCGGTGACGCAGCCGTGCGCCTGGGGCTGGGAGTGCTGGCGGGTGGCGTCGAGCAGCGCGGCCTGTCGCTGGGCGTCGGCGACTGCGGCGGGGAGGTGGCGTTCGAGCAGCATCCGCGCCACCGTCGCTCGCGGCGCGGCGGGGAGGACCGCCTCGGGGCCCCCGATGCTGATGTCGATCGGCACGGCATCGTCCCGCGCGTCGCCGGCGGCGACGGGCAGACCGCCGAGGCCGATCACCAACTCCGTGACCGCGGCGGCGATGTCCTGCCTCGTCCGGGCGCAGAGGATGGCGTGCCGGGCCCGGTCGAGGTGCTCGTGGACGTGGCCTCCCCCCACGGCGCGACCGCACGGCCGGTCGACGGCGGCCCGATCGGCCAGCGGCGGTGCCGCCGGCACCCCGGGTGACGGCCGACCGGCCGGGGCAGCGGCGAGGGCGGCGAGGGCGTCGGCGGCGGCCACCGGCCGGCCGAAGAGGTAGCCCTGGGCCAGGGTGCAGCCCAGCGCCAGCAGGTGCTGGTGCTGCTCGGCCGTCTCCACGCCCTCGGCCAGCACGGTCAGCCCCATCTCGGCTGCCAGGTCGACGATGGCGGCGACGATGCTGCGGTCGCTCGGCGAGCGACCGATCCCGGCGATGAACGAACGGTCGATCTTGAGCATGCCGACCGGGAGGCGCTGAAGGGCTGTCAGCGACGACCACCCGGTGCCGAAGTCGTCGAGGGCGAGACCGACGCCGAGGCGGCGCAGGCGGTCGACGACGTCTGCGTCGACGTGCGCCAGGTCGGCGAGCTCGGTGATCTCGAGGTGGAGGTGCCGCCGTCCGAGGCCGCTGGCCGCCAGAGCGGCGGCCACATGGTCGGGCAGGTCGGGGTCGGCGAGCTGGCTGACCGACAGGTTCACCGCCATGGCCAGGTGACGCCACCGAGGCGCGAGGGATTGGAAGCGGCGCGCCTGGCGGCAGGCCTCCTCGAGCACCCACCGCCCGATGTCGACACCGAGACCGGAGCGCTCGGCGAGGGGGAGGAAGTCGTCGGGCCCGAGCAGCCCGCGACGCGGGTGCTGCCAGCGCAGCAGGGCTTCGTGGCCGACCACGGTGCCGGTGGTCAGCTCGACCACCGGCTGGAAGTGCAGTCGCAGTTCCCCCGCCGTGACCGCCCGGCGCAGGTCGGCCACCAGCGGGTGGGCGGCGGGCGAGTCGGCGAGCAGGGCGGCGACGTCGGTGACGTCCTCGCTGTAGCCGACCACGCGCTCGACGCGCCCCCCGGCGCCCGACTCGACCGTTGCGCCGGTGCGCACCAGGATCGGCGCGCCGGGGGCGTGGAGTCGGTGCACCACGTCGATCTGCCCGCCGCCGCCGACGGCGTCGCGCAGCGCCGCGAGCACCTGGCGCCGGTCGTCGGGGTGCACTCGGCGCAGCAGGTCGAGCCCGGTGCACCGCCCGCTCCCGTCGCCACCCACGAGGGCCCGCAGCCCCGGTGAGGTGGCCACGGTTCCGTTGGGCACGGACCACCGCCAACGGCCCGAGCGCGCCCTCCGCCACTGGCGGGGCCACGGCGCCGGGTGGTGCCCGGACGCCCCGCCGCCGTCGATGTCGTCCAACGCCGCCACATGGACCTCCTCGTCGGGGTGCCTGACCCCGGTCATCGGCACCGATCGGCCGACCATGAGCGCGGACCCGACGGGTTGTCCCGATGTTGTCGGCCGGGTGGTGGTGGCGGGCGGGGGGTCGAAGCGGTAGCCCGACCCGCGCACGGTGACGATGACCTCGGTGGCGTCGCTGCCCAGCTTGGCCCGGAGCCGGCGCACGTGCTCGGTCACCGTGCGCGACTGCTGCCACTCGGGGCTCGAACCCCACACCTCGGCGAGGAGCTGCTCGCGTGACACGACGACGCCGGGCGCGCCAACGAGGCGCGAGAGCAGGTCGAACTCCCGTCGGGTGACGTCGACCGGCGCGCCCCGGGCCCACACCTGGCGACCGGTCACGTCGAGCTCCAGCCAGCCGAACCGCACCGCCGCCATGCCCCGAGCCTACCAGCAATCCCCCCTGCAGCAACAGCAATTGCTCGACGCTTCAACCGCCAAGCGGGCACCGGCGTCCCGCGACTTCGGCCTCATCGCCGGCGAGAGGCAGGGCCGGGTGCTCGGTCGGCCCACCGAGCCACCGATCGCACGTGGCCGAGCAGCTCCCGGGAGTCGAACGGCTTGGTGATGTAGCGGTCGGCGCCGGCCGCCCACCCGGCCCAGAGGTCCTCGTCCCGGGCCCGCCCGCTGAGCACCACCACCGGCACGTCTCGTGTCGCCGGGTGCGCCTTCAGGGCGCCCAGCTGCGCCAGGCCGTCGGCGTCGGAGAGGCCGAGGTCGAGCACGACGACATCGGGGGCACTCGTCGCCACCCGCTCGACGAGGCCGGCGCCGACGGTCGTGGCGACCACCACCAGCCCCTCGGCGCCCAGCACCGCTCCGAGCAGCCCCAGCATGGCCGGCTCGTCGTCGACGACCAAGCAGCGCAGAGCCCCCCTGCGGCACGCGCCCAGCGCGCCGACCTCGACCTGTGCCACTTTCAGCCTCCTCGTCAACCGAGCCTCGGATTCCCCGACCCCCGAGCGTGTCGGCGCCGCTTCGCCAGTCATGGAGCGCCGGGCCCAGAGTTGACGCAGAGTTGTCCCGGGCCCGAGGCGGCGGAGCCACGGCTGCCCGACGCACCCGGTCGCTCCGCCCGTACGGCGTCACCGCTGCGTTCCCGTGCCGTAACACCGGCGTAACAGGGGGCTGGGACGATCGCACGGTGCTGCTGTCCCCCTCCGAGCGCGACAAGCTGCTGCTCAGCGTGGCGGCGATGGTCGCCCGCGACCGCCGGGCCCGGGGCGTCCGCCTGAACCACCCGGAGGCGGTGGCCGTCATCTCCAGCTTCGTGCTCGAGGGCGCACGTGACGGGCGCAGCGTGGCCGACCTGATGGCCGACGCCCGGGGCGTGCTCACCCGCGACGAGGTGATGGAGGGTGTGGCCGACATGCTCGGCGAGGTGCAGGTGGAGGCCACCTTCACCGACGGCACCAAGCTCGTCACCGTGCACCGGCCGATCCCGTGATCCCCGGTGAGGTGGTCACCCTCCACGGGGAGATCGAGCTGAACGAGGGCCGCCGGCGGGTGGTGCTCCGTGTCGTCAACGCCGGCGACCGGCCCGTGCAGGTCGGGTCGCACTACCACTTCGCCGAGGCCAACCCTGCCCTCGACTTCGACCGGGCCGCGGCCCACGGCACCCGCCTCGACGTGCCGGCGGGCACCAGCGTGCGCTTCGAGCCGGGCGTCGAACGGGAGGTCACCCTGGTCGACCTCGCCGGCGGGCGGGTCGTCGCCGGGCTCCGCGGCCTGGTCGGAGGCCCGTTGGGGTGACGTCCCTGCCCCGCCGGCGCTACGCCGAGCTCTACGGCCCGACGGTCGGCGACCGCATCCGGCTGGCCGACACCGACCTGGTCATCAGCCCCACCGAAGACCGCTGCGGCGGCCCGGGCCGGGCCGGCGACGAGGCCGTCTTCGGCGGTGGGAAGGTGATCCGCGAGTCGATGGGCCAAGGGCGGGCCACCCGCGCCGAGGGGGCGGCCGACCTCGTCATCACCGGTGCTGTCGTGGTCGACCACTGGGGCGTCGTGAAGGCCGACGTCGGGGTGAGGGACGGCCGCGTCGTCGCCCTCGGCAAGGCCGGCAACCCCGACGTGATGGACGGGGTGACGCCCGGGCTGGTGATCGGCCCCTCCACCGAGGTCATCGCCGGGAACGGCCGCATCCTCACCGCCGGCGCCGTCGACAGCCACGTGCACCTGATCTGCCCGCAGGTGCTCGAGGAGGGCGGTGCAGCCGGGGTCACCACCATCGTCGGCGGCGGCACGGGACCGGCCGAGGGCACCCGCGCCACCACCGTCACGCCCGGCGCGTGGTGGTTGGCCCGCATGCTCGAGGCGCTCGACGGCTGGCCGGTCAACGTGGCCCTGCTGGGCAAGGGCAACACCGTCGCCGAGGAGGGTCTGTGGGAGCAGCTCCGCGGCGGCGCCGCCGGCTTCAAGCTGCACGAGGACTGGGGCACGACCCCGGCGGCCATCGACGCCTGCCTCCGGGTGTGCGATGCCGCCGGCGTCCAGGCGGCGATGCACACCGACACCCTGAACGAGGCGGGGTTCGTGGAGTCGACCCTGGCCGCCATAGGTGGGCGGGTGGTGCACGCCTACCACACCGAGGGCGCCGGCGGCGGCCACGCCCCCGACATCATCCGCGTCGCCGCCGAGCCCAACGTGCTCCCCTCCTCGACGAACCCGACACGCCCACATTCGATCAACACCGTCGACGAGCACCTCGACATGCTCATGGTCTGCCACCACCTCGACCCGACGATCCCCGAAGACCTCGCGTTCGCCGAGAGCCGCATCCGCCCGTCGACCATCGCCGCGGAAGACCTGCTCCACGACATGGGCGCCATCTCGATGATCGGCTCCGACAGCCAAGCCATGGGCCGAATCGGCGAGGTCGTGCTCCGCACCTGGCAGACCGCCCACGTGGCCAAAGCCCGGTGGGGGCCGCTGGCGGGCGACGGCGACGGGACCGACAACCTCCGCGTCCGCCGGTACGTGGCCAAGTACACGATCTGCCCGGCCGTCGCCCACGGCCTCGACGGGGAGGTGGGCTCGGTCGAGCCGGGGAAGCTGGCCGACCTGGTCCTCTACGAGCCGGCGTTCTTCGGGGTGCGGCCCTCGCTGGTGATCAAAGGGGGCATGATCGCCTGGGCCCCGATGGGCGACGCCAACGCGTCGATCCCCACCCCGCAGCCGGTGTGGTCGCGCCCGATGTTCGCAGCCGCACCCCGCGCCGCGGCGGCGACATCGCTGGCCTGGGTCGCGCCGGTCGCCATCGAGGGAGACCTGGCCGGCCGTCTCGCCGTCGACCGTCCCCTGCTGCCGGTCCGTGACGTGCGGCGCCTGCGGAAGTCGGACATGCCGGAGAACACCGCGCTGCCCAGCATCGAGGTGGAGCCCGACAGCTTCGAGGTGCGCGTCGACGGGCAGCTGGTGGTCGAGGACCCCCCCGCCGCGCTGCCCATGGCGCAGCGCTACTTCCTGTTCTGATGCCCCACCTCGGCGCCGACCCGGCCCCTGCGGCGACCCTGCTGCTGCTGGCCGACGGCCGGCTCCCGACCGGCGGCCACGCCCACTCCGGTGGCCTCGAGGCCGCCGTGCGCGCCGGGCTCGTCACCGGGATCGCCGACCTCGAGCGGTGGCTGACCGGCCGTCTCGCCACCGTCGGCGCCGTCGACGCCGCGCTCGCCGCTGCCAGCTGGGCACGGGCGTGGGGCCGGCCACTGGTCGCCGTTGGCGGGGAGTGGGCGGCGCGCACCCCGGTGGCCGCGGTCCGCGCCGCGGGCCTGGCCCAGGGCCGGGGCCTGCTGCGCGTCGCCCGCAGGGCGTGGCCCGACGCCGTGCACGACCTGCCCACCGAGCTGGCGTGGCCGGTCGCCCTCGGGGCCGTCTGCCGGAGGGTCGGGCTGCCCGCCACGGCGGCCACGTCGGCGGCGGCTGGCGCGGCGACCTCGGGGCCGGCGTGGGCGGCCACCCGGCTGCTCGGCTGTGACCCTTACGAGGTCGCCGCCGTGCTCGCCCGCCTGGCGCCGGCACTC
>DASTHS010000098.1:0-10992 GCA_035718085.1 Acidimicrobiales bacterium
AGCTGTGCCCGACCGGCGTCGACGGCACGGTGTACTTCCGGGGCGCCACCCAGTTCGAATACTGGCGGGACCCGGCGAAGACCGCCGAGAGCCGTGACGCCACCGGGGAGGCCTCGACGGTGGGCGACGTCGGCCACGTCGACGACGACGGCTTCCTGTACCTCACCGACCGGAAGAGCTACATGATCATCTCCGGCGGGGTGAACATCTACCCGCAGGAGACCGAGAACCTGTTGGCCAGCCACCCCAAGGTGCTCGACGTGGCGGTCATCGGGGTGCCCAACGACGACCTCGGTGAGGAGGTCAAGGCGGTGGTCATCGCCGACCCACCCGACGCCGGCGGCCCCGGGCTCGAGGCGGAGTTGATCGCCTACTGCCGCACCCACCTGGCCCACTTCAAGGCGCCGCGCTCGGTCGACTTCGTCGACGAACTGCCCCGCCTGCCCACCGGCAAGCTCTACAAGCGGAAGCTGCGCGACCAGTACTGGGCGGGGCACGGCAGCGCCATCGTGTGACCCCGCCGGCCGTGCGTGGCAGCGGCGGGGGAAGTCGCCGGCCGGCTCAGAGCTCCGCGGCCGCCGCCAGCGCCCGCACCGCGGCCGAGAGCTGCTCGGGCTCGAACGGCTTGGCCATGAACGCAGCCGCACCGGCCTCCCGGCACCGCTCGGCCAGCTCGGGGTCGGCGCTGCCGGTGAGCACGAGCACCTGCACACCGGGGTGGTCGGTGTAGATGTGCCGGCACACCTCCACACCGTCCATGCCGGGCATCATCACGTCGAGCACGACCACCGAGGGCAGCACCGCTTCGACGGTGGCCAGGCCGATCGGCCCGTTCAGCGCCTCGTAGACGTCGTGGCCGTCGATCTGCAGCACGGTGCGCACCAGGGCGACCACCGACGGCTCGTCGTCGACGACGACCACCCGGGCGCGGCGGGCGCCGGCCCGCTCGGGTGCCTGCTCGACCACGGTCACACCACCTGATCGGCAGCCACGGGGGGAGGTGTAGTCAGTCGACGCCGATCAGGTCGACGACGAAGACCAGGGTCTCGCCGCCCTTGATCACCCCGCCGGCGCCGCGACTGCCGTAGCCCAGGTCGGGCGGGATGGTGAGCCGACGGCGGCCACCGACGCGCATGCCGGCGACCCCCTGGTCCCAGCCGGCGATGACCTGGCCGGCTCCGAGCCGGAACGAGAACGGCTCGCGCCGGTCGTAGCTGGCGTCGAACTGCGACCCCGTCGACCAGGCGACCCCGACGTAGTGGACGCTGACCTCGCTCCCGGCCACGGCCTCCGGCCCGGTGCCGACCTCCAGGTCGTCGACGACCAGACCGGCGGGCGGTGCGGAGTCGGGGATCGTGACGTCGGGCTTCGCTTGGTCGACCACGACCAGAGCCTAGAGGGGCGGCCGGCCCTGCTCGGACGCCGGGAGCGCCAGCCGCGCCAGCAGCCCCAGCCCGGCGGCGGCGGCGGCCACGCCGACCAGGCCGACGGCCAGCCCGGCGCCGACGCCGGCCACGGCCACGGCCACCCCCACGACGAGGAGCACCGGGCCCCACACCACGGCGCGCAACGCCGCCCAGCGCTGGGCGACCGCGACCAGCAGGCGGGCGGCGTCGGGTGCCCGGCGGGCCGGGGCGGCCCCGAGCTGCGAGGCCCAGCGGGGATCGTCGGCCGCGGCGCGGGCCTCGAGCTGGGCCAGCACGGCCCGCTCCCGGGCTGAGAGCATCGCCTCGTCAGACGCATCCATGGCCACGACCTCTTCTTGCAACGGCTGCCGGGACGACAGGTTCGTTCCCACCTCGACCCCGGTCGGCACCTCCACGATGCGGCCTGGACGCGAGGCCGGGTGACCGGAGCGTACCCCTGGGCACGCGATCACGCCCAGCGGCCGGGGCCGCCCCGTACGATCCGCGCATGACCCCCTTGACGCCCACCGGGCGGGCAGCACTCACCACGCTGGCCATCGACATCGGCGGGACCGGCCTGAAGGCCTCGGTGCTCGACGAGGGGGGCGCCATGGAGACCGAGCGGGTCAGGGTGCCCGCTCCCTACCCCCTGCCCCCCGAGAAGCTGCTCATGGTCCTCGCCGACCTGGTCAAGCCGCTGCCGGCGTTCGACCGGGCATCGGCCGGGTTCCCCGGGATGGTCCGCGGCGGCCACGTGCTGTCGGCCCCGCACTTCGTGTCACCGGAGGGGCCGGGCGGCGAGCCCGACCCGAAGCTCACCCGGGCCTGGACCCGCTTCGACCTGCAGGGGCGGCTGTCGCAGGTGCTCGGGGTGCCCGCCCGGGTCGCCAACGACGCCGACGTGCAGGGCGCGGCGGTGGTGCGCGGGGTGGGCCTCGAGCTGGTGGTCACCTTGGGCACCGGCGTGGGCACCGCCCTGTTCTACGAGGGTCGCCTGCTGCCCCACCTGGAGCTGGCCCACCACCCGCTGCGCAAGGGCTTCACCTACAACGAGGTCCTCGGCGACGCCGCCCGCAAGCACGACGGGACCAAGAAGTGGAACAAGCGGGTGGCGGAGACCCTCGAGGTGCTGCGGGCCCTCACGTTCTTCGACCACTGCTTCGTCGGTGGGGGCAACGCCGCCCGCATCGACGCCGACCTGCCCGGCGACGTGACGGTGGTGAGCAACGACGCCGGCCTCCTCGGCGGCATCAAGCTGTGGCAGCGCACGTGAGCGCGGCCCTGGACTGGGCGCCCGACGTGCTCGGGGAAGGGTTCGAGGCGGCCACCATCGAGCTGGCCGACGACGCCGAGGGCCCGGTGGTCGCCACCCTGGTGCGCGGCGCCGGCGGCCCGGCGACGGCGGGGGCCGTGCTCTACGTGCACGGGTTCAACGACTACTTCTTCCAGGCCCACGTGGCCCGGCGCTTCGCCGCCGCCGGGTGGGCGTTCTACGCCCTCGACCTCCGCAAGCACGGGCGCTCGCTGCGCGCCCACCAGACCCCGAACTTCTGCACCGACCTGGGCGACTACGACGCCGAGCTCGACGTGGCCGCCGCCGCCATCGCCGCCGACGGCCACGGCCGGCTGCTGCTCGCCGCCCACTCGACCGGCGGGCTCACGGTGCCGCTGTGGGCGGCGCGCCGGCCCGACCTGCCGGTGGCGGGCCTGGTGCTCAACAGCCCGTTCCTGGCCCTCAAGCAGCCGCCCCTGCTGCAAGCGGCGCTGCTGCCGGTGGTGGGGGCCGTCGCCCGGATGTCGCCCACCCGGCCGCTGCCGGCGGGCGTGTCGAGCTACACCGAGAGCATCTCCCGGCACCACCGCGGCGAGTGGGAGTTCGACCTGGCGTGGAAGCCGGTCGGCAGCCCGGTGCGCGCCGGCTGGCTGGCCGCCGTCGCCCGCGGCCACGCCCGGGTGCGGGCCGGTCTCGGCCTGGCGGCCCCGGCGCTGGTGCTGACGTCGGCCCGGGGCAGCGACCATCGCGGCTGGCACGACGACCTCACCCGCACCGACGCCGTGCTCGACCCCGATCAGATCGCCCGGGAGGCGCCGTCGATCAGCCGCCACACCACCGTGGTACGCCTCGACGGCGCCGTGCACGACGTCTGGTTGTCGGGCGCCGAGGTGCGGGCCCGGGCCTTCGAGGTCACCGACCGGTGGCTGGCGGCGTGGGTGACCCCAGCGCCACCCCCCTGATCGACGCGTCGAGCACCTCGACGGTGTGGGCCAGGCGCACCGCCCGGCCCCGGCGCGCCAGGGCAGCGGCGATCTGCATCGCGCAGCCGGGGTTGGCGGTGACCAGCAGCTCGGCGCCGGTGGCCGCCACGTTGGCCGCCTTGCGGTCGCCCAGCTCCGCCGCCGGCCCCGGCTGGAGCAGGTTGTAGATGCCGGCCGAGCCGCAGCACAGCTCGCCTTCGGCGATCTCGCGCAGCTCGAGGCCGGGCACGCCGGCCAACAACGCCCGGGGCTGCGCGCGGACTCCCTGGGCGTGGGCCAGGTGGCAGGCGTCGTGGTAGGCGGCGACGGCGGGCACGGGGTGACGGGGCGCCACCGGCCCGACCTCGGCGAGCAGCTCGGCGACGTCGCGCACGCGCCCGGCGAAAGAGGCCGCCGCCGGGTCGCCGTCGAGCAGGTCGCCGTAGGTCTTCATGGTCGACCCGCAGCCGGCGGCGTTCACGACGACGTGGTCGACGCCGGCGGCGGCGAAGGCCTGCACCAGGCGCCGGGCCCGGTCGCGGCCCTCGGCGGCCCGCCCAGCGTGCACCGACAGGGCGCCGCAGCACCCCTGGCCGGGGGGCACGACCACGTCGAAGCCCTCGGCGGCGAGCACCCGCACCGTCGCCGCGTTCACCTCCGGGAACAGCTCGCGCTGCACGCAGCCGAGCAGCAACCCGACGGTGCCGCGACGCGGCCCGGTCGCCGGCGTGCGCCCGGGCACCGCCGGGCGACGCCCCGCCACGGGCGGGGCCAGCGCCTCCATGGCGGCCAGGGTCGGGGAGACCCGGGCGAGGAGCCCGCTGCGCCGCAGGCGGCCCGACAGCCCCGAGCGTTGCCAGGCGCGCAGCGGGGCGGCCAGCGCGCCGAGACGGCGCGGGTGGGGGAACGTGGCGAAGATGGCGGCGCGCAGCGCCCGCTCCCGCCACCCTCGCCGCCACCGCCGCTCGACCTGGGCCCGGGTGGTCTCGATGAGCTGGTCGTAGCGCACCCCCGACGGGCAGGCCGTGACGCACGCCATGCACCCCAGGCAGGCGTCGACGTGGCGGACCATCGAGGCGGTCATGGGCTCGCCGCCGGCACCGGCGGCCATGATGTCGATGCGGCCGCGGGGCGAGTCCATCTCCTCCCCCCACAGCACGTAGGTGGGGCAGCTCGGCAGGCAGAACCCGCAGTGGACGCAGTCGCCGAGCACCGAGGAGGCCGGCGGGTGGTCGGCGTCGAACGCCGGCCCGGGCGGGGCGCCGGCCACTCAGATGCCGCCCACGAACCGGCCGGGCGCCAGGCGGCCCCCCGGGTCGAACGCCGCCTTGACCCGGCGCATGACGGCCAGCCCGTCCGCCGGCCCCCAGACGTCGACCTCGGCGCGCACCGGGGCCGGGGCGTCGAGCACCACGACCTGGCCGCCGGCCCGAGCGGCCGCCGCCCGCACCGCCACGACCGCAGCGGCCACCGCCGCCGGCTCGTGGTCGGGGCCGACCCCGGCGTGCACCACGCCGACCGCCGCCGAGCCGCGCACCGCCCAGGGGAGCCCGGTGGCGTCGACGGCGTCGAGCAGTGGGGCCAGGCCGGAGAGGCCGAAGGTGACCCGCAGGCCGGTGCCGCCGGCGGGCCACGGCGGCCGGCCCCACCACGGCGGGGCGGCAGGCGCCGGCCGGCCGCCGGCCAGGGCGGCGGCGGCGTCGGCACGCGCCCCGGCGCCTTCCTCCGTGCCCTCGATGAGCACAGCCAGGCGCCCGTGCCCCCCCGCCCAGTCGACCTCGACCGCCGCCGGAGCCAGCTGCGAGCGGCGCAACGCTCCGATCGCCCCCACCACCGCGCCGGTGGGCAGCTCCGGGACGAGCACCCACCGGGTCGCCGCCGGGCGCGGGTGCAGGCGGAAGGTGGCGGCGGTGAGCACCGCCAGGGTGCCCCACGACCCGGTGAGCAGCTTGCAGAGGTCGTAGCCGGCGACGTTCTTCACCACCTTGCCGCCCGCCCGGGCCACCACCCCGTCGGCGCGCACGACCTCCGCGCCGATCAGCAGGTCGCGCACGGCACCGACCGACAGGCGCAGCGGACCGGTTGCCGCCGTGGCCACCAGGCCGCCGACGGTGCCGCGCCCGGCCGCGCCGGGCCCGACGACGGGGTCGGCCGCCAGGCGCTGGCCGAAGGGGGCCACGGCGGCGTCGAGGGCTTCGAGGGTGGTGCCGGCGCGCACCGTCACCACCAGGTCGCCGGCCACGTGCTCGACCACCCCGGCCAGGGCCGTGGTGTCGACCACCAGGTCCACGGCGCGTGGTTCGCCCCCCCAGGCCAGCTTGGTGGCGGTGCCGCGCACCAGCACGGCGCCGGGCCGGTCGCGGAGGGTCGCCGCCACCTCGGCGGTGGTCGCCGGGCGCACCACCTCTGGCGCGCCGGCGCCCCCGGGCAGCACCGCCGCCGCGCTCAGAACAGCTCCCCGAGGCCGGCCGCCTGCAGCGGGTGCGGGCCGCGGCGCCGACCGGGCACCTCGCCGCACAGGCGCGGGGTCGGGAACACCTTGCCCGGGTTCGCCAGCCCGGCCGGGTCGAACGCGCACCGCAACCGGGCCATGGTGTCGAGGTCGTCGTCGCCGAACATGCGCGGCATGTAGGCCGCCTTGTCGGCTCCCACGCCGTGCTCGCCGGTGATCGACCCGCCCGCCTCGATGCAGAGGTCCAGGATGGCGCCCGACAGGGCCTCGGCCGCCTCCTCCTGACCGGGGGCGTCACCGTCGAAGAGCACCAGCGGGTGCAGGTTGCCGTCGCCGGCGTGGAACACGTTCGCCACCCGGATGCCCGCCCGGGCCGCCAGGTCGCCGATGGCGCGCAACACCCCCGGCAGGGCGGTGCGGGGCACGACGCCGTCCTGCACGATGTAGTCGGGGCTGATGCGGCCGACGGCGGCGAACGCCGACTTGCGGCCCCGCCAGATGGCGGCCCGGTCGGCGTCGTCGGTGGCCGTGCGCGTGGCGGTGGCGCCCACCTCCGCGCAGATGCGGGTCACGGCGCGGAACTGGGCTTCGACCTCGGCGGCGGGACCGTCGAGCTCCACGATCAACACGGCGCCGACGCCTTCGGGGTAGCCGCAGGCCACGGCGGCCTCGGCGGCCTCGATGGCCAGTGCGTCCATCATCTCGATGGCTGCCGGCACGATGCCCGCGGCGATGATGGCGGAGGTCGCCTCCCCGGCCTCGTCGGTCGACGAGAACCCGGCGAGCAGCGTGCGGACCGCCTCCGGCCGGCGGAGCAGGCGCAGGGTCACCTCGGTGACCACGCCGAGGGTGCCCTCCGAGCCGACCACGGCGCCGACCAGGTCGTAGCCGGTGGCGTCGGGGGCGCGGCCACCGAGGCGCTCGACGGTGCCGTCGGCGAGCACCAGCTCCAGGCCGGTCACGTGGTTGGTGGTGAACCCGTACTTGAGGCAGTGGGCGCCGCCCGACCCTTCCGCCACGTTGCCGCCGATCGAGCACACCTGCTGGCTCGACGGGTCGGGGGCGTAGTACAGCCCGAAGGGCGCCGCCGCTGCGGTCACGTGGGCGTTGATGACCCCCGGCTCGACCACCGCCCGCTCGTCGTCGGCGTCGACGGCGACGATGGCGCGCATGCGGCTGGTGACGATCAGCACCCCCTCGGCGTGGGGCAGCGCACCGCCCGACAGGCCGGTGCCCGACCCGCGGGCCACGAACGGCACTTCTGCGTCGGCGCACGCCCGCACGGCGGCGGTCACCGCGGCGGCGTCGTCGGCCAGCACCACCAGGCCGGGGGTGACGCGGGTGTGGGTCAGGCCGTCGCACTCGTAGGTGCGCAGCTCGAGGTGGTCGTCGACGACGGCGCCGGCGCCGAGCTCGGCGCGCAGTCGTGCGGCGACGGCGGCCAGCGGCATGGCGCCGACGCTACCGACTGCCACCGGCCGGCGCCCGGTGACCGTGGACCGGCCTCAGGCGAGCACGTCGCGGGAGGTGAACCGCGCCCACGCCGCCGACCCGAACACGCCGACGTAGCCGGCCTGCAGCGCCAGGTCGCGCCAGATGCCGTGCCAGGTGACCGGCGAGCGCAGCAGGTCGCCGAAGGCCAGCTCGTCGTGGGTGAACAGCCACGGGTGCAAGAACGCCACCTGCGGCACCGAGTCGAGCACCAGCGACAACACGGCGACGCCGGCGGTCACGGCCATGGCGCCGACCGGGACGTCGGTCACCGTCGACACGAACACGCCGATGGCGGCCAACCCGAGCAGCGAGGCGCCGACGACGAGGGCGGCGAGCAGGGCCCGGCCGATGCCGTCGGCCAGGCCGATGGTGGTGCCCGACAGGGTGATGACCCGACCGAGGGGGAAGAAGATCGCCCCGCCGACCAGGCCGCCGACGGCCACGGCCAGGCCGGCCGCCAGGCAGAACACCACGACCGTCGCCCCCTTGACCGCGAGCAGGCGGCCCCGGCCGGCGGGCCGGGCCAGGAGGTAGCGAAGGGTGCCCGTCGACGCCTCCCCGGAGATGGCGTCGCCCGCCACCACCGCGACGGTGAGCGGCAGGAAGAACGGGATCGTCACCGTGAGGCCGGCGAGGGCGGCGAACACGCCGTTCTCCGAGACCTGCGACAGGAAGGTGGGTCCCCGACCGGCCGACGGACCGCCGTTGAGCTTCACCGCCACGGTGAGCAGGAACGGGATGGCGAACAGCACGACGAGCAGCGCCCGCACCCGGGTGCGGCGGAAGAGGTGCCGCAGCTCAGCGGGCCACATCGAAGCCCTCCCCGGTCAGCGACACGAACAGGTCCTCCAGGCTGGGCCGCTCGACGGCGAGGCCCGACACGGCGACGTCGGCCAGCACCAGCGCCCGGTTGACGGCCTCGGGCGCGTGGCCGTCGAGGGCGGTGACGACGTCGGCGCCCTCGACCGTCGGGTCGGCCATGCCGAGGCCGGCCAGGATGCCGGCGGCCCGGGCCGGGTCGTCGACGCTGACGCGCAGCCGGGCCGTGCTCGCCGCCCGGAGGTCGGCGAGGGTGCCCTGCGACAGCAGCCGGCCGTTGGCCATGACCCCGACGTGGGTGCACACCTGCTCGATCTCCGCCAGGAGGTGCGACGAGAGGAACACGGTGGTGCCCTCGCCGGCGAGGTCGCGCACCAGCGACCTGATCTCGCGGGTGCCCTGCGGGTCCATGCCGTTGGTCGGCTCGTCGAGCACGAGCAGCTGGCGGGGCCGGAGCAGCGCGGCGGCCAGACCGAGCCGCTGGCGCATGCCGAGCGAGTAGGCGCGGTACTTCTTGGCGGCCGCCGCGGTCAGGCCGACGCGGGCCAGGGCGTCGTCGATGCGGGCGCGGCGGGTGGCGCGCCGGCCGTCGGGCCCGGCCGCGTCGAGGCGGGCGAGGTTGTCGCGCCCCGACAGCCACGGGTAGAAGGCCGGCCCCTCGATCAGCGCGCCGACCTCGGCGAGGGCGGTGGCGGCGCCCCCGGGCATGCGCCGGCCGAGGAGGTCCCAGCTGCCGGCGGTGGGCGAGATCAGCCCGAGCAGCATGCGGATGGTCGTCGTCTTGCCCGACCCGTTGGGCCCGAGGAAGCCGTAGACGCTGCCCGACGGCACCGCCAGGTCGACGCCGTCGACGGCGGCGACGTCACCGAAGCGCTTGGTCAACCCTTCGGTGGCGATGGCCAGGCCGGCTGCTGGCGGGCCGGCGGGGGACACGGCGCCTAGCCCGCCGGGGTGGCGGCGGCGCCCTCGAGGGCTTCGGGGGTGACGAAGCCGGCGAGGATGCGCCCGTCGGGCAGCACCAGGGCGTTGAGCAGCGCGGTGCTGACCAGGTGGGCCGTGCCACCGGCCACCGGCACCGGCGCCGACACGGCGTCGAGCTGGGTCTGCTCGGCTGGCGTCAGCGTGGTGCCGGCGAGGGTGGCGATGCGGTCCCAGCCGGTGCCGGTGAAGGTGGGCATGGCCCCGGCGGGCTGGGCGGTGGTGCCGGTCGACCCGCTGGCGTCACCGCCACCGATGGTCTTGGTGACCGTGGTGGCCCCGGTTGGGGCGGCGAAGTTCGACGCGTCGGGCACCGAGAAGTCGATCTTGGTGTAGGTGAGCGAGAGGGGCGGGCTGCCGGCGGCCTTGGGGGTGACCTGCACCTCGAGGGGCAGCCCGTTGGCGGCGTCGATGGCGATGAGCACCGAGCCGACCGTCGAGTCGGTGGCGTGGGGCTGGAGCTGCAGGCCGTAGACGGCCTGGTCGGCGACGGCCGGGATCGCCTCGACCTGCACGGTGGTCGACGGCGACAGGTGGTCGAGCAGCTGGGTGGCGGCCTGGTCGGGGGTCAGCGCCGGCTGGTCGGGTGCCGCCTGGTCGGAGCTGGGCGCCGTCGAGGTGGTGGCGGGCACGTAGTGGGTCACCTTCTGGGTGGCACTGTCGAAGGTGTACGCCTGGTCGCCGTTGCGGACGACGTCGAACTCCTGCAGCGACGACGGCAGGGCCAGGCGCTGCTGGTCGGTGCCGGCCGCCCACACCGAGATGTCGTGGGTGCCCGACAGCAGGGTGGTCGGGTCGAAGCCGGCGGGCGACGCGCCTTGGCCGCCGCCGCTGGTCAGGCCCGACAGGTCGGGGATGCCCAGGTTGGCCGTCCACTCGACGGTGCCGGTCAGCCCGGCGACCTGCGGGTGCAATGCCTCGGCGACCAGCTGCTGCGCCGTGGGGACCGTCGCGGAGGTGGTGGTGTCGGCCGACGCCGGGATCAGGTGCGGCACCCCGGTGACCGCGGCGACGACGGCGACGGCACCGACGGGCAGGAGATAGCGGGCGCTGCGCATGCGGCCACGCTATGCCCGGGGCATCCCTACCGGTTGGCGCTGCGCCTTCCGATTCGCAGCGGGGCCGTCCGGTCGGTCAGCGGCGGACGGTGACCAGCACGCCTGCGGGGCCGAGCTCGGCCCGGCTGGCCAGGTGCGCGGCGCGACGGGCCTCGAGCGACGGTCGGGGCACCACCCTGCCGCGCTCGACGACCGGCGCCTGCAGCAGCCGGGCCCCCGGCGTCGGCGGCTCGGCGCTTCCGCCCACGATGTCGGCCAGCACCGGGCCGGGCGGCGCGGCCGGCCCCTCGTGGTCGTCGGGGGCGGCGTCGAGCCATGCCCGCCACGCCCACTTGCGGCCCCCGACGGTCGCCTTGCCGAGCGACCGCTTGGCCACCGGGCGCACCACGCCGTCGTCGCCGGCGATCGCCACCAGCTTGTAGACGAACCCGGCGGTCGGCTGGCCGAGCCCGGTGACGAGGTTGGTGCCGACCCCGTAGCCGTCGACGGGAGCGTCGGCGAGGCCGGCGATCCCCTCGTCGTCGAGGTCACCGGTCACGACGATCCGCGT
>DASTHS010000099.1:0-14866 GCA_035718085.1 Acidimicrobiales bacterium
GGACCTCAAGGCGCGCTACGGCCTCACGCTGGTGTTCATCGCCCACGACCTCGCCGTCGTCAAGAACGTCAGCGACCGGGTGGCGGTGATGTACCTCGGCAAGGTCTGCGAGGTGGCCCCCGCCGACGACCTCTACGCCAGGGCGGCGCACCCGTACACCAAGACGCTGCTCGCCTCGATCCCCGAGCCCGACCCCGACGTTCGCCCGTCGTCGACCTACATGGCGCGTGGTGAGTTCCCTTCGCCTCTCTCCCCGCCGTCGGGGTGCCGGTTCCGCACTCGCTGCCCGAGGGCCGAGGCCCGCTGCGCCGAGGAGGAGCCCGAGATCCGGCCCCTCGGCGGGGACCACGGGGTGGCCTGCCACTTCCCCGCCGACGTGCCGGTGGCTGCGCCCGTCGGCGCCGCCGCGACCTGACGGTCGCGCCCGACCGCGACCTGACGGTGCCGACGCGCAGCCGACGGGCGCGGCGCCGGGCCGTCAGGCGAGCGGGGGCGCCAGGCGCGGCCAGGGCCGGGCGTGCTCGAAGAGCCGGGCCAGGCGCAGCACCGTGGCGTCTGCGTGCCGGCGGCACATCACCTGCAGGCCGATGGGCAGCCCGTCGCTGCTGAAGCCGGCAGGCAGGGACACGGCCGGCTGCCAGCCGAGGTTGGCCAGCATGGTGAACGGCACGGTCATCGACGGGTGCACCTTCTGGCCGTTGATGCGGGAGGGCATCGGCCACTCGGCGGCGAACGCCGGCACTGCGGTGGTGGGGGTGAGCAGCACGTCGACCTCGGCGAAGAGGGCGGCCAGCCGGTCGTCGAGGAGCTGGCGGCGCTTCCAGATCTCGGCGATGCGGGGCGCCTCCACGTGCTCGGTGCGCTCCAACGGGATGCGGGTGTAGGGCATGAGCGACGGCGCCGCGTCGGGCCACATGCCGGGGCCGAGGTCCATCCACAAGTCGAGCACCCCGCTGCTCGACCACACCCGCACCGGGTCGCCGAGGTCGACCGGTCCGGGCGCCCACCGCAGGCCGGCCGCGGCGACGAGGTCGGCGGCCGCCTGCTCGCAGACCGCCGCCACCTCCGGGTCGACCACCGCGAACCCCAGGTCGGTCGACCAGCGGGCCCGCAGCCCCGCCACCGCCGCGGTCTCGGCGGCGTCCCGCCACGACCCGGCGGCCGCTGGCAGCGAGGTCCGGTCGCGGTCGTCGGGGCCGGCCGCCACGTCGAGGTGGGTGGCGACGTCGGCCACGGTGGTGGCGACCACACCGACGACCGCCGTCGCCGAAGGCTGGTTGCCCGGCACCGGCACGCGGCCGAAGCTGGGCTTGAAGCCCACCAGGCCGGTGAACGCCGCGGGGATCCGGATCGACCCGCCGCCGTCGGACGCCGTCGCGATCGGCACCAGCCCGCCGGCGACCGCGGCGGCCGACCCGCCGCTCGACCCGCCCGGCGTCCGGGTCGGGTCCCACGGGTTGCGCGCCGTGCCCCACGCCGCCGTCTCGGTGATGGCGACCGCCCCGAACTCGGGGGTCGCCGTCTTGCCGACCGGCACGCCGCCCGCAGCGCGCATCCGGGCCACGTTGGGCGAGTCGGCCACCGCCGGGGGCCCGTCGCGATAGAGCAGCGAGCCGTGGCTCGTCGGCAGGCCCGCGCAGTCCTCGAGGTCTTTGACCCCGAAGGGCACCCCGGCGAGCGGCCCCGGGTCGCGCCCCTCGGCCACGGCCCGGTCGACCGCCTCGGCCGCTCGTCGCGCCCCGTCGGCGTCGACCACGACGAAGGCGCCCAGGGTCGGGTTGGCCGCCTCGATCGCCCGGAGGCACCCCTCGACCACGTCGACGGCGCGTCGCCGGCCGCTGCGCACGTCTGCGGCCAGCTCCACGGCGGTCGGCGGGGCACCGGTCGGGGGGCTGCTGGTGCGGCGGTCGGGACGGGGCTCGCTCACCGCCCGAGCATCGCGCCAGGCGCCGGCCCCCGGCCGCCCCGCTACGGTCCCGGAGGTGACCGACACCCCGCTCCCCACGACGACCCTGCAGCTGCGCTCCCTCGTCACCGACGACGGGGCCGTGCAGCTCTCCCTCGAGGAGGCGCCCCTCGAGGCGCCGACGGGGAGCCGCGTCGTCGTGGCCGTGGGTGCCGCGCCGATCAACCCGAGCGACCTTGGGCTGCTCCTCGCCGGTGCCGACCCGGCGGAGGCCACCGCCGCCGGCACCCGCGAGCGGCCGATCGTGCGAATCGCGCTGCCGCCGGCCGCGCAGCGAGCAGCGCGCGCCCGCGTCGGCGAGTCGTTGCCCGCCGGCAACGAGGGGGCCGGCACCGTGGTCGCCGCCGGCCCCGACGCCGGCCACCTGCTCGGCCGCACCGTCGCCGTGGCCGGCGGAGCCATGTACGCCACGCACCGGGCGGTCGACGCCTCTGCCTGCCTGGTGCTGCCCGAGGGCACCCCCGCGACCGCCGCGGCCAGCAGCTTCGTCAACCCCATGACGGTGCTCGGCATGCTCGGCACCATGCGCGCCGAGGGCCACCCGGCGCTGGTGCACACCGCAGCGGCGTCGAACCTCGGCCAGATGCTGGTGCGCGTCTGCCAGGAAGACGGTGTCGGCCTGGTCAACGTCGTGCGCCGCCCCGAGCAGGTGGCGCTGCTGCGCGACCTGGGGGCCGAGCACGTCGTCGACTCGAGCGCTGACAGCTTCATGGGCGACCTGATCGAGGCCCTCGACGCCACGAAGGCGACCGTCGCGTTCGACGCCACCGGCGGGGGCGACCTCGGGAGCCGCATCCTCACCGCCATGGAGGCGGTGGCCAGTCGGGGAGAGGCTTTCAGCCGCTACGGCTCGACCACCCACAAGCAGCTCTACATCTACGGGGGCCTCGACCGGAGCCCCACGGTGCTCACCCGCAGCTTCGGCTTCGCCTGGTCGGTGGGAGGCTGGCTGCTCACCCCCTACCTGCACAAGGCCGGGGCCGCCGAGGTCGAAGCCATGCGCCAGCGGGTCGCCGCCGGCATCACCACCACCTTCGCCAGCGCGTACAGCGCCACCACCAGCCTCGCCGGCGCCCTCGACCTCGACACGCTGCGCGGCTACGCCCGGCAGGCCACCGGCGGCAAGGTGCTCATCACCCCCTCGGCCCGGTGAGCGGCGGCGCGAGCGACCGCCTCGGCCGCTTCCTCACCGCGTGGCTCGGCGCCTGGCCCGGCACCGACGGCGCGGTCACCGCGGTGGCCAGTGACCGCCGCGCCGCGCCCGCCTGGGACGGCCGAGCGAACCCGATCGTCGGCGTGGTGACCCCGACCGGCGGTGTCGTCTCCGTGCGGCCCGACCTGCACCCCGCGGCGGCGGCCGCCCTCGCCGGCACCGCCCCCGCCGACGTCCCCGCCGCCCTCTCCGACGCCGTCGGCGGCCGGGTGGGGGCAGGGATCTTCCGGTGGAGCGACGATCCGGTGGCCTTCGAACCGGTCGGCCGTTGGGTGCCCTTCGACGACCCCGTCGTGCCGCCGTGGCTGCGTCCCTTCGGCGGTGAGGTGCTCGTCGCCACCGACGACGGTGGCCGCTACCTCGCCGGGGTCGGCCTCAAGCGGCACGACCCGACGGGGGAGGAGATCTCGGTGGGCACGGAGGAGGCCGCCCGCGGCAAGGGACTCGCCCGCCGCCTGGTGAGCCAGGCCGCCCGCCGCGTCGTCGACGAGCGCCACGCGGCGGTCACCTACCTGCACGCCCCCGACAACCTGGCCTCCGCCCGGGTGGCGGAGGCCTGCGGGTTCCCTGACCTCGGGTGGAAGGTGATCTTCGGCGCGCCGGCCTGACCGGTCGGTCGGCCCGGTCGGCGGCCGGGCCGACCGCACGTCGCGACCGTCGGCCGACCCGGTGACGAAAGGTCACGCCAGCCCCAGGCGCGCCCGGGCGGCGACGAGCGGTGGCGGCGGGCCGGCCACGGCGCCGAGCGCCCGCACCAGGCCCCGACAGGCGACCAGGGCGGCGGGCGGCGGGTCGGCCAGGCGCAGCAGTCGCCGGGCCCAGGGCGGCATGCACACCGCGGCGCCGGCGTAGGCCACCCGCCACGCCGGCCGGGCGGCGGCGGGAAGCCCGGGCGGTGCGGCGAGGAACTCGAGGGCGGCGAGCGTCTGCTCGCCGACTGCGAGCGAGGGCCGATGGCGTTGCAGGGCGGCGTCGAGGTTGGCCCAGCGGCGCGGGGGCGCTTCGACCCCGACGGCGGTGCCGGCGACGGCGACCTCGTCGACGTAGGCGTCGAGCTCGGCGTCGGAGAGCGGAGCGGCGCCGAAGCGCCGGTAGGCGGCGGCGATGGCGAGGTACTCGCCGAGGTGCACCCACTCGAGCAGATCCGGGTCACCGGCCGCGTAGGGCCGTCCGTCGGGTGCGGTGCCGGCCACCTTCCGGTGGATGCGGCGCACGCCGGCCGCTCGCCGCTCGGCCTCGGTGCTGTCGCCGAAGACGATCCCCTGCACGAACTCCCCCGTGCGCTGCACCCGCCCGAGGAAGTCGTCGGCGAAGCTGCTGTGGTCGACGACGCCCGCGAGGGCGAGCGGGTGCAGCAGCTGCAGGGCGAACGCGGCGATGCCGGCCACGAACATCGACGTGTCGGCCTGCACCTTCCACGCCACGCTGGCCGGGCCGAACCATCCGGGGTCGCCCGGTGCCGCTCCCGGTGCCGGGCCGGCCACCGGCGTCGCGGGGCGTGGCCCCGGCCGGCTGCGTCGGGTGGCTGCCCGGGTCAGGGCCACGAGCAGCGGGCGGCCGATGGCGGCGCCGACCCCGATGGCCGACGACCCGAGCAACTCGCCGAGGCCGGGGCCCGGCGGCACCCACACCGGGGCGGGGGTGAACCCGGCTGGCAGGGCGGGGGGCGATGGGGCGGGCGCAGGCCCGGGCGGCGACGGAACGACCATCGGCCTCCAGCCTCGCACGACCCCGGCGCTTTGCCGGCGCTTCGCCCGCCGTCGCCACCCCGGTACGGTGCCTGGCCATGGCGTCGAGCGCGGATGGGGCGGCGCCGAGCGGCGGGCGGGCCCCCGGCGAGCTCGTCGAGCGGTTGCTCGACCTGGTCGACCGTCCCGGGCCGCAGCTGCGCGCCGTGGCCACCACCCTGTTGATCAAGGCGGTCGACGTCCCCGGTGACGAGACGGCGTGGATCGAGCTCATGGTGGCCTCCGACGA
Source organism: Acidimicrobiales bacterium (assembly GCA_035718085.1). Lineage (GTDB taxonomy): Bacteria > Actinomycetota > Acidimicrobiia > Acidimicrobiales > Palsa-688 > DASTHS01. The sequence continues at coordinate 5,157 of DASTHS010000099.1, forward strand.
CGCCGGGGCGATGATCGACCCGGCGGCGGCCGCCGATGCGGGCCTGCGGCTGCGTGCCGGCCTCGCCGACCGCCTCGGCGAGCTGGCCGACGAGCACGGGGAGGCGCAGGTGGTGCGCGCCATGCGCGACCACCTGCTGGCGCAGGTGCGCCGCTGGGCCGGGCGGGCGGTCGACGACGCCGACAACCGTCGGCGGGCCGAGCGGTTCCTCGCGTGGGCCGAGCGCCCCGAGCAGCTGCGGGCCGCCCAACAGCGCGGCCTGTTCGCCGGCATGGACGCCGAGGAGCTGCGCCACATGGCCGAGGCCCGGGCCAATGCCGAGGTCACCCCGGAGACGGCCCTCGCCGTGTGGGCCGCGGTGGAGTCCTGGGTCGCCGAGGTCGACGCCGCCATCGGCGACGCCGCCCTCGGCGGCTGAGTCAGGCGGAGCGACCGCCGGCCAGGCCGGCCGACCAGCGCTCCTCCACCTTGCGCCACCGCCAGAAGGCCAGGGCGACGGCCCAGGTGACGACGAACACCCCGACGATCACGAAGCCCGCCTTGTTGATGTTGAAGCCCTGCAACCAGCCGCCGACCCCGCGGTTCCAGCCCGCCTCCTGGGCGATCAGCCCGATGGCCTCGATGGCGCCGATGAACACGGCGACGAACACCGAGAGCGCGGTGATGGTGATGTTGTAATAGACCTTGCGCACCGGGTTGGAGAACGCCCAGTCGTAGGCGAAGTTCATGAAGCAGCCGTCGATCATGTCGAAGACGCTCATGCCGGCGGCGAAGAGGATCGGCAGGGCCAGGATGGCGTAGAAGGGGAGGCCGCCCACCACCGCCGAGCCGGCCAGCACGAGCAGCGCCACCTCGGTGGCGGTGTCGAAGCCGAGGCCGAAGAGGAAGCCGACGGGGTACATCTTCCAGCCGGCGTCGACCCGACGGTTCACCGGCCCGAGGATGCGCATCATGAAGCCCCGACTGTTGAGCTGCTTCTCGAGACCGGCCTCGTCGAAGGTGCCGGCGCGCATCTCACGGAAGATCCGCAGGATGCCGACGAGGATGACCACGTTGATGGCGGCGATGATGAACAGGAAGCCGGCCGACACGCTGGTGCCGATCACCGTGGTGATGCTGTGGAGGGGCGAGCTGCCGTTCTTGACCTGCTGGCCGAGGCCCTTCAGCCCGAAGTTGAGCAGCACGGCCAGCACGAACACGACGCTCGAGTGGCCGAGCGAGAACCAGAAGCCGACGCTGAGGGGGCGCTTGCCGTCGCCGAGGAGCTTGCGGGTGGTGTTGTCGATCGCCGAGATGTGGTCGGCGTCGAAGGCGTGGCGCATGCCGAGGGTGTAGGCCAGCAGCCCGGTCCCGAAGCCGAACACCTTCTTCTGGCCACTCACGTGGAAGTGCCCGTGGGCGGCGAGGCCGATGAGGAACCAGCCGACGACGTTGAGGGCGGCGATGAACGCGACCATCCCCCAGAAGCGCAGCCACTCGTCGCGCGACAGCACCGCCCGCATCCGGCGGCGGGGGGCGGCGACGGTGCCGGGGGCGATCGTCTGGGCCATGGGCGCTCCTGAGGGTCGGGGGCGAAGGGGCCGCTGCTGCGAACAGCATGCGACAAGGTGCCAAACTAGCGGGGTTCAGCGGGAGTTGCCACTGCGAACTGCTCGCAACACCACCTGGGCGCACCCTACCGGCGATACCGTGACCCGGTGAGCAACGTGGTGGCCGGTGCCCTGCCCCCGCCGGGGCCGCCGGCGTCGATCGACGAGGCGCTCGCTCTCGTTCGGGCCCGCGGCGGTCGGGTCACCGCGCCCCGCCGGCTCTTGCTCGAGGCGCTGTTCACCTCACCGGCGCACCGCAGCGCCGAAGACCTCGCCGCCGAGGTGCAGGCCGTGGCCCCCGATGTGCACCTCTCGACCATCTACCGCAACCTCGAGGAGCTCGAGCGCCTCGGGGTCGTGGTGCACAGCCACTTCGGCCACGGCGCCGCCACCTACCACCTGGCCGGCACCGCCCACGCCCACTTCCTCTGCGAGCACTGCGGCGACGCCATCGAGGCACCGGTCGGCGTGCTCGGGCCCTTCGTCGCCGCCGCCGAGCGAACCCTCGGCTTCCGCGTCGATCCGTTCCACTTCGCCATCCCCGGTCGCTGCGCCGCCTGCGCGTCGGCGCCGCCCCCTCCGGCCGTCTGAGCCCGGGGTCGGACCGGGACGGTCAGCTGGCGGCGCTGGCGCCTCGCGCCCGCCGCCGCAGTGGGGGTTCGGTGGCGGGTGGCACCCGACGGGGGGGCAGCTCCGCGAGGAGCGCTTCGGTGGCGGCGGCGACCGCGGCGACCGCGGCGCGCACCGCTGCCTCGGTGACCGCCGACGGGGCGCCGACGCCGCCCACCTTGCGCACGTACTGCAGCGCAGCCGCCTCGATCTCGGAGCGGGTGGCGGGTGGCTCGAGGCCCCGGAGCGTGGTGATGCTGCGGCACATGGCGCGAGCATCGCGCCCGGCCCCCGACGCGCCGGTGGCGCCGGGCGGGAGCCCGGCGCCACCTGGCAGGCACGGCGCAGCGTCAGCGGGTGGCGGCCAGCTTGGCCATCTCCTCGCGCACCATGGCCTCGTGGGCCTCCTCGTCGGCCTTGGCCGCCGACGGGCTCCAGCGACCCTTCAGCAGGGGAACACAGCCGAGGAAGAAGATCATCCCGCCGAAGCAGATCCAGTACCAGTCCTTCCACTGGCCGGGCGTCTCCGCAGCGGCCTTCTGCACGGCGGGCCCGTGGGCGGCGACGAAGGTCGCCACCGGCGTCGGCACCTTCTGCAGGGCGGCGAGCTCACCGGCGCCGGCCTGCACCTGCGCCAGCATCGCCGGGTCGAGCGACCCGAGCTGCTGGAGCTGGGTGGCGTAGGGCGTCAGCGACTGAAGCTGGGGGGCCACGGCGATCACCGACTCGATGGCCTGCTGGTTGGCGGCGATGGTCTGCAGCTCGGTGACCCCTTGCGTGCCACCGCCGAGGGCGGCGACGGCCTGACCTTGCAGGGTCGTGTTGGTCGGGTCGGCGGCCAGCTGGGTGAACAGCTGCGGGTGTGCCGAGATCGCCGCCAGCTCCGGCCCGAACTTCTGGGCGTCGGCCAGCTGGGTGCGGTACTGGGTGGCGGTGGCCACGACCTGCGGGTGGGTCTGGGCGAAGCCGAGGATGGCGGCGTTCTTCTCGGCGAAGGCGATCACCTGCGGGTGCTGGCCGGCCCACACCAACGACGGGTACTGGGCCACGTCGGCCTGCACCTGGGCGCCGTAGTTGACCAGCGGGTTCACCGTCGTGATCACGTGCGGCAGGATCAGGTAGGCGACGAAGACGGTCACGCGGATGATCCAGCCCCAGATGGCCAGGCCCGTGGCGGTGAGTGCCGGGTTGTGCGCCTCGACGGTCTCGGTGAACGACGCCATCCAGGGCGTGTAGGCGATGCCGGTCGCGAACGACAGCAGGGCCAGCACCACCGCAGCGTGCAGGAACGTCACGTGGTGGCCGGCCATCGACAGGTAGACGACCATCAGCACGGCAGCGGCGACACCGCCGACGACCATGAACGGTTTCCGCACCCGCAGCCGGTCGGAGAGCAGGCCGACAGCGACGACGGCGATCACGTTGGCGCCCCAGTTCCAGTCACCGAGGTGGTTCCCGGTGCCGACGCCGAAGCCGAACACGGTGGTGAAGTAGATGAGGCCGAACCCGACGGCGGTGTAGTAGACGAGCAGGAACACCGACACGCCCACCGCCGAGATCAGCACGTCGGGCTTGAGCAGCTGGCCGAACGGGTTGCGCAGCGAGGCCTCGATGTCGATGCCCTTGGCCCGGGCCTCGACCAGCGCGCGGTCCTTCAGGCTGACCATGAGCTGGTCGCGCAGGCCCGGCGACAGCTCCTTCAGGCCGAAGAGCGCGATCACGAACACGACCAGGCCGACGATCCCGCAGATGCGGTACTCGTGGCTCCAGAACGACGGGTTCGGGGTGCCGTGGATCGTGGCGCTGGCCACGACGGCGACGACCAGGCTGCCGAGCACCGGACCGGAGGTCCAGAAGCCCATGGCCGTGGCCCGGCCGGTCTGCGGCGAGAAGTCGCGGATCAGCGCCGGGGTGGCCACCAGGCAGATGCCCTCGACCAGCCCGACGGCGAAGGTCTCGATGGTGAACGGCCACTTGGAGGTGGCCGTCGGGATCACGAACGCCGTGAGCACGCCGGTGACCAGCAGGCCGACGACGACGAGGTTGGTGCGCCCCAACCGGTCGGTGAGGCCGGCGAAGAGCGACCCGAAGGCGCCGATGAGGTTGCCGAACGCCAGCGACACCACGAAGAAGGTGAAGCTGATGTGCAGGTCGGTGAGCAGCAGCGTCGACACCGAGCCGGCGACGTAGAGCTCGTAGTAGAGCACCACGGTCGCCAGCACGGTGATGGCCAGGTAGGCCGTGCGCGGCGCAGTGTCGGGGTACCGGTCGAGTTGCCGGTGGGTGAGGCCCTGCAACAGGCCCGGGCGCGAGCCGGTGGTGCTACCGGCGGTGCTGACTGCCAATGTGTTCTCTCCCCAAAGGAATCGGAGCCGGGTCCGCCCCCGGCCGGACCGGGTGCCCGATCCGGCCGGGCATCCTGCCACGAAACGTGACGGCCCGTCACCGCACCTGACGCAATGGTGTGCCGGTCCGTGCCATTTTGCGCAGAAGCGGCCCGGCCGCCGCCGGCTCACACCCCGGCCGGGAGCACCTCGGGCACCGGCACGCCCACCCGCCGCATGCCCTCCTCGGTGCGGGCGATCACCGTCTCGAGCACGGCGACGCGAGCCCACCGCTTGTCTTCGGCGGCGATCAGATCCCAGGGCGCGCCGGGCTGGGACGTGCGATCGAGCATGTCGCCGACCGCAGCCTCGTACTGGGGGCGCTTCTCGCGGTTGCGCCAGTCTTCGTCACCCAGCTTCCAGCTCTTGAGCGGGTCGTGGGCCCGCCGCTCGAAGCGGCGGGCCTGCTCGTCGTGGGAGATGTGCATCCACAGCTTGACCAGCACCATGCCTTCGGCGACGAGCGACCGCTCGATCTGGCTGATCTCCTCGTAGGCGCGACCCCACTGCTCGTCGGTGGCGAACCCCTCGACCCGCTCCACCAGCACGCGCCCGTACCAGGAGCGGTCGAACACCGCCATGCCCCCCCAGCCCGGCAGCGGCGGCCAGAACCTCCACATGAAGTGGTGCGCCAGCTCGTCGGGGGTCGGCTTGGCGAAGCTGGCCACCCGCACGTGGCGGGGGTCGAGGTGCCCGACCAGGCGTTTGATGGCGCCCCCCTTCCCCGACGCGTCCCACCCCTCGAAGATGACCAGCACCGGCGGCCCGAGGCGGCCGTCGCCCAAGTGCCCCCCGTTCACCAGTCGGAGGTGCAGCAACCGGCGTTGGGCGGCGAGCAGGCGCGTCGCCTCTTCCTTGCGGCCGAGCCGGAGGGAGAGGTCGAGGTCGTCGAGGCCGGACACGGCCGAACATCCTCGCACCACCTACTGTCGACCCATGACCATCAAGGTGGGCGACCACATCCCCGACGTGACCGTGCGCACCATGACCCCGGAGGGGCCCAAGCCGGTGCAGACCGGAGAGGTGCTCGGCTCCGGGCGGGTGGTGCTCTTCGCCGTGCCGGGGGCGTTCACCCCGACCTGCTCGGACCACCACCTCCCCGGCTTCGTGCTGCGCGCCGACGACCTCAAGGCCAAGGGCGTGACCACCGTGGCGTGCGTGTCGGTCAACGACGCGTTCGTGATGGGGGCGTGGGGGCAGGCCCAGGGGGTCGACGGGTCGGTGGTGATGCTGGCCGACGGATCGGGTGACTTCACCCGGGCCATGGGCCTCGAGCTGGACCTCTCGGGCGGCGGGCTGGGGCTGCGCTCCCGGCGCTACGCGGCCATCCTCGATGACGGGGTGGTGCGCCACCTCGCCGTCGAGGAGGGGCCCGGCCTCACCGTCTCGGCGGCCGACGCGGTGCTCGCCGAGCTGTAGCGCTCCGGGCCGGTCAGGCCCGCTCGGAGAGCAGGTAGGTCGACGACGCCGTGGCGACCAGGGCACCCGCGGCGTCGACGACCCGCGCCTCCACGAACGCCACCCGCCGCCCCGACGACACGACCGTGGCGGTGCAGGTGAGCACCCCGGGGATGCGCGCTGGCCGGATGAACGAGATGCGCAGGTCGGTGTTGGCCACGTGCAGCCGACGGTCACGGTTCGCCGTCACCGCCGACGCCGACATCGCCGTGTCGGCCAGGGCCGCCACCAAGCCGCCCTGCACCGCCCCCGCCGGGTTCGCCAGGGCGTCGACCGCCGGCATCTCCCAGACGGTGGTGCCCGGCGTCGACTTGTCGATGCACACCAGGCCCAGCAACTCGTCGCAGGGCGGCGGGATCCGCAGGCGCGGCCGCCCGGGGGGGCTGCCCTCGGCCTCAGGCACCGGCCGCCTCCGCCAGCGCGCCGGGCAGCGCCCGCAGCCCGGCCCAGACCATGTCGGCCAGGCGGCGGGCCAGCAGGCCGGCCTCGGCGGGGTCGAGCCCCGGTGGCGCTCCGTGGCCCTTGGCGCTGCGGGCCACCCACTGGCGGGCTGTGACCTCGGCCACGCCCACGACGCCGTACCCGAGCAGCCGACGGTGCTCGTCGTCGATGGCCGCGTCGATCAGGCCGCCGATCATGGTGGCCACCGTCTGCTCCAGGCGTTCCACCGCGTCGGCGAAGTCGTCGCCCTGGCGAGCTGCGCTCGAGAAGAGCAGCTGCCAGGAGCTCGTGGCCTCGCAGACGAACCGGAAGTACGCCTCGAAGCCGGCCAGCACCCGGCGCTGGGGGGTGGTGGCGGCGGCCACGCGCGCCGCGATCCGCTGCACCATGTCGGCACCCACCGTGTCGAGCAACTCGAGGTAGAGGGTCCGCTTCGACGGGAAGTGCTGGTAGAGCACGGGTTTGGTGACCCCGGCCTCTTCGGCGATGTCGTCCATCGAGGTGTCGCGAAAGCCGGTCGCCGCGAACCGGGCGAGGGCGGCGGCGAGCAGCTGGTCACGGCGTGCCGCCGCAGGCATCCGCTGCACACGGCTCATCGGGGCTGCACCCCGGCTTGCTCGCTGTGGTGAGGTGCCTGCACGGTGACCCTTTCGTCGTGAGTGCGCTGATGGGGCGGAAGATCCTGCCATCTCGTCCCCCATCGTTGCAGGGGAGGCAGCCCATCCTGCCGAACACCTGGGTGTGCGACGTCCGAGCTCGGCCCCCGCGAAGGCGACGACCCGTCCGGCCCAACCGCTCCGGCCGGCTCCTGCGACGAAGGTGGTGACCGACCACCTCGCCCTCAAGGCGCGTCGGCGCCGCCACCAGCTCCGTCCCGGTCGCTGAGTCGACCCCACCCGGCCGCCGCGAACAGCTCGGTCAACCGGTCGGGCAGGCGGCGGAGGTCGAGGTGGCGGCGGGCGACGTCGGCGTTGTGCTCGATCACCGCGGGGTCTGGCCGGTCGAGCCACGACGCCACCGCCTCGTGGTCGTCGGCGTCGAGCCAGGCGAACCCGAGCGCCCGCAGCTCGGCGCCGACCTCGTAGGGGCCCACGGCCACCGGACGACGGGCGATCGACGCCTCGACGGGCGGGTTGCCGAAGCCCTCCTCGCTGGAGGGGAAGGCGACGAGGTCGGCAGCTGCGTAGGCGTGCTCCAGGCCGCCGTTCGGCGGCATCGGCGGGAACGGACCCCGCCGCACGCTCCCACGGGCGCCGGCGAGCAGCGCCCCGAGCTGCGGCCCGTAGCCCTCCTCGGTCGGCCCGAGCAGCCAGTAGCAGCCACCCAGGTGCTCGGCCAGGGCCAGGGCGGCGTCGACCCGCTTGCGGGCGATGGCGCGGGTCGGCTGCAGCACCAGCGGACGTCGCCCGGAGATGCCGAGGGCAGCGCGGCACGTGGCCCGGTCGCCCGCCGGCGGGTCGGTGCGGAAGGCGTTGCGCAGGACCGCCGCGGCGATGCCGCGCTCGGCGAGCTGCCGGCGGTTGCGGTCGTTGATCGTCACGTGCAGCCAGGCCGGGTCGTCGGCCAGGGGTGGCGCGCCGGCGAAGCGGGGGCGTTGCCAGGGCAGGTCGTGGTGGCGCACCAGCGTCGGCCGTCCGGCCCGGGCGGCGGCGAGGGCGGCACCGGCCTCGGGGTTGAGCGGCAGCGACAGGACGTTGTCGACCACGACGAGGTCCGCCGGGTCGAGGGCAGCGGCCAGCGCGGCGAGGTCGACCCCGCCGGGGTGGGCGCTCGCCCCCAGGCCGCGCACCAGCCGGTCGGCGCGCCCGGCGCCGGCCACCGTGACGACCCGGTGGCCGAGACGGCCCAGGGCCCAGCCGAGCTTCGCAGCCTCCACCGAGACGCCGTCGGGCCCGCCCAGGCGATAGCTCACCACAGCGACCCGCACGCTCAGACCCCGACCGCGCAGGGCGACTGTGGCCGCACGCGCCGCGGCGGGCCGTCGCTATCTTCGCTGCAACGGCAGTTCCAGGTCCCTGGGCCTGGCGAAAGGCGCATACCCGGACAGTACGATCTGGGGTCGAAGGGGCGTGCGACGGGCCCGGGGCCCGGTGGTCGCAGGCTCCGCCGCGCAGGGGCCGATCGACGAGGCAGCACACGAGCGAGGAAGGGAGGTGGGCGGTGGCGCAGATGATCGCTTCGACCACTGCGGCATCGGGCTCCGTCCCGCCCGGCGACGGCCACCTCGCGCCCGTCGCCGACATGGCCCACCTGCCGGCGCTGCTCGTCCGCTCGCCCAGCGCCATCGGCTTCGTCCACCAGGCCCTGGAGGCGGTCGCCGCCGCCCGGGGGCTGCGCGACGCTCTGCTGGTCGTCGACGGGCCGGCCCGTCGCCAGGCCTTCCGGCTGCGGCGCGGCGGCTGGACCCTGCCCGCCGGGTCGCCACTGCCGGCCGTCGAGCGCGCCGGGCTGGGACTGCACACCGACCCGTCGACCGTCGACGACGCCACCGCCACGCTGCTGACCGGCCTGGCCGAGGTCGCCCTCGCCCTCGAGGCCGCCCGCCGCGAAGCCAGTCGCGACGTGCTGACCGGGCTGCTCAACCGCCGGTCCTACGACGACGCGCTCGACCAGGCGGCCGCCCGCAGCCTGCGCTACGGGTGGCGCTTCGCGCTGGTGCTGCTCGACCTTGACCACTTCAAGGACATCAACGACCGGTTCGGGCACGGCGGGGGCGACGAGGCGTTGCGCCGGTTCGGGGCCGACCTGCGCTCGTGCCTGCGGGGTGGCGACGTCGCCGCCCGCGTGGGGGGCGACGAGTTCGCCGTCATCGTCGCCTCCGACCGCGGGCGGCCGCTCGTCGAACCGCTCGTCGAGCGGCTCCGGGAGTTGGTGTCGGTGTCGTCGGGTCCGCTGGGGGTGCAGTTCTCGGCCGGGGCCGCCCACTTCCCCGACGACGCCGACACCGTCGAGGGGCTGATCCGGCTGGCCGACCAGCGCCTCTTCGCCGACAAGGCCCGCTCGTGAGCGCCGGCCACGACACCCTCGACCCCCTCGACGTGCTCGAGACGGAGCTGCGGGCCCTCGACCACGTGGTGCTGGTCGGCTTCGAGCAGGTGGAGGGCGACCTCGTGGCCCTGGTCGCCCTCGACGCCGACGGTGACGTCGAGGCCGTCCGGCCCGAGGCGGTGCGCATCGCCGCCCACACCGGGGCCCACGTGCGCATCGAGGTGCACGGCGGGCGGCGTCC
>DASTHS010000100.1:0-3395 GCA_035718085.1 Acidimicrobiales bacterium
GTTCCCGACGGCGTGGGCGATCGGGTCGGGCCGCCTGGGCCTCGGGCTCGGCCTGCTCGTCGCGTCAGCGCTGCCCGATCTCCTCGACGGTGCCCTCGCCAAGGCCGCCGGACGCTCGACGGTCCGGGGCGCCTTCTTCGACTCGGTGTGCGACCGCGTGACCGACGCCTTGGTGCTCGGCGGTATCGCCTGGTACCTGCAAGACCGCCATCACGGCCACGCCTTCGCCCTGCCATTCGCCGTGCTCGGCGTGTCGCTGCTCATCTCCTACGAGCGGGCCAAGGCCGAGTCGCTCGGCTACGCCGCCAAGGGCGGCCTCATGGAGCGGGCCGAGCGCATCGTCGTGCTCTGCGCCGGGCTGGCGTTCAGCCCCCTGCTCGTGCCCCTGCTGTGGGTGATGCTCGCCCTCACGTCGGTGACCGCGGTCCAGCGGTTCGTGAAGGTGTGGCGGCAGGCCAGCGCCGACGTGCCGCCCCCGCCGCCGCGACCGACCTGGAAGGCGTGGCGCGAGGAGGGCGCCATGCGCCCCCGGCAGCACCCGGCTCGTCGCGGCGATCGCAGCGCAGCGTCCGCCCGGTGGGCGGAGCGGCGTCGGGCCAGGCTCGAAGAGCGCGCCGCCAGCGGGCGGGCCGGGCGCCGCTCGAGCAGCCGCCGGCCCTGACCGGGCCGCGCTGGGGGCCGCCCACCGGGCGGCCCTCGTTCCTGACCGTGCTGCGCGCCGGCGCGGCGGCCGCCTCGGTGCTGCCCGGGGGTGTCGGGCGGGCGCTGGCCGAGACGGCCGGCCTCGGTGCCGCCCGCCTGCCGGCCCGTGCCGTCGCCGGCCGGCGCGCCCTGGTGCGCCGCCACCTCCGCCGGGTGGTCGGCCCGGGCGTGGCGACCGCCCGCCTGGAGGGCATGGTCGACGAGGCCTTCGCCTCCTACGCCCGCTACTGGGCGGAGAGCCTCCGCCTGCCGAGCCTCGCCGACCACGAGCTGGAGGCGGCCATGTCGGTGCGGGGGTTCGGCCACCTCCACGACGCCGCCGCCGCCGGCCGCGGCGTCATCCTGGCCCTCCCGCACCTCGGGGGCTGGGAGTGGGGCGGCACCTGGCTGGCCCGCACCGGCTGGCAGGTCAGCGTGGTGGTCGAGGTGCTCGGCTCGCCCGACGTGTTCGAGTGGTTCGCCGGGTTCCGCAGCGGGCTGGGCATGGAGGTCATCCCGAACGGCCCGGCGGCGGCGAGCGCCTGCCTGCGGGCCCTGCGCGCCGGGCGCGTGCTGTGCCTGCTGAGCGACCGGGTCGTCGGCGCCACCCCCGGGGTGACCGTCGACCTCTTCGGCGCCCCCGCCCGGCTGCCGGCTGGCGCCGCCACCCTGGCGCTGCGCAGCGGGGCGCCGGTGCTGCCGGCGGCGGTCTACTTCACCGGGGGCGGTGGCCACCTGGCGGTCGTGCGCCCGCCGGTCGGCGTGCGCCGGGGGCCGGGGCGGCTGCGCGACGACGTGGAGGCCGGCACTGCCGGCCTCGCCCGCGAGCTCGAGGCGCTGATCGCCGCCGCCCCCACCCAGTGGCACCTCTTCCAGCCGCTCTGGGACGACGACCCCCCTCTGTAGCCTGCGCCCGGTGCGCGTCGGCATGGTGAGCCCCTACAGCCTGACGTTGCCCGGGGGCGTGCAGGCCCAGGTGCTCGGCCTGGCGCGGGCCATGCGCGCCGAGGGCGTCGAGGTCAGGGTCCTCGGCCCCTGCGACGGGCCGCCGCCCGACCCGAACGTGACCCCGCTCGGCAACTCGGTGCCGACGGCGGCCAACGGGTCGATGGCGGCCATCGCCCCCGACCCGCCGGCCACGCTGCGCGTCATCCGGGCGCTGCGCGACGAGGCGTTCGACGTGGTGCACGTGCACGAGCCGCTCGTGCCCGGCCCGAGCCTGTCGACGGTCATCTTCGGTGATGCCCCGATGCTGGCGACCTTCCACCGGGCCGGGTCGAGCGGCGGCTACCGGAGCACCGCGACCCTCTCGCGCCGCGCCATGGCGCGCGTCGCTGTGCGCACCGCCGTGTCGCAGGAGGCGGCCGACACCGCCGCCGACATCGTCGGCGGCACCTACGTGGTGACCTGGAACGGCGTCGAGCTCGACGCCTATGCCGGCCCAGCCGGGCCGGCACCCGCCCGCGAGCCGGGCACCGCCACTGTGGTGTTCATCGGTCGCCACGAGCAGCGCAAGGGCCTCGCCGTCCTCCTCGACGCCCTCGGCCGCCTCGACGGCCGGTTCCGGCTGCAGGTGGTCGGCGAGGGCCCCGAGACCGCCCGCCTGCGCGCCGCGACGGCCGGTGACCGCCGCGTCGAGTGGCTCGGCACCGTCGCTGACGGCGAGAAGGTCGCCCGGTTGCGGGCGGCCGACGTGCTCTGCGCCCCGTCGCTCGGCGGGGAGAGCTTCGGGGTCGTGCTGCTCGAGGCCCTCGCCGCCGGGACGCCGGTGGTGGCGTCCGACCTCGACGGCTACCGCAACGCCGTACGGCCGGGCGTCGACGCGGTGATGGTGCCGCCGGGCGACCCGGTGGCGCTGGCCCGCGGCCTCGAGGAGATCGCCGCCGGCGGCCCCCGCGTGGCCGCCATGGTCAGGTCGGGGCGGGCACGGGCGGAGGCGTTCTCGATGGGTCGACTGGCGCGCGGCTACCTCGAGCTCTACGACGTCGCCCGAGCCACAGCCCCGTCGCCGCCGCCAGCGCCGCCCCGGCTGCGTACGACGATCGCCCGACGGTCACGACGGGGCGCACGGCGAGGATGACGGCGAAGAAGTAGGGGTACCCGGCGCCCACGACCCACGCCCAGCCCGGCGCCGCCGCGGCGGCCGCGAGGGCCAGCAGGGTGATGCCGTACCACGGCTGCACCGGTGTGGCGCACAGCAGGAGCGCGCCGAGCAGCCACGCCGACCCGGTGGCGGGGTCGGGCCGGCGCCGCCAGATCACAGCGACGGTGGCGGCCACGACCGCGACGACCACGGCGTCCTCCGCCCGGGTGGGGAGCCCGAGCACCGACACGAGCAGGAAGCGGCCACCGCTGGTGTAGTGCTCCTCGCGCAGGTAGCCGGGCAGGTAGCCGACGACCCGGACGCCCACCGCGAGCACGTGCGGCAGGTAGCCGGCCGCCACCGTGGCCAGCCAGGCGACCGCCACCCGGGCGCGGTCGCGCCAGCCCACCCCCGGGGCGGCGGCCACGGCCACGAGCACGGCGGCGGGGTAGAGCTTGGTGAGCGTCGCCAGGCCGACCACCACGCCGGCGACCCACGGCCGCCACGCCCGCCGCTGCTGCGGGCCCGGCCCGAGGGTGACCAGGGCGCCGACGGTGAGCGCCACGGCCAGCCCGTCGACGTGGCCGTCGTTGACGAACTCGAGCGCCGGCAGGGGCGACAGCGCGTAGAG